>CAZZVI010000256.1:0-4774 GCA_964657335.1 uncultured Terriglobus sp. | reverse complement strand
CGGGGCGATGCTCGCGGATATCGTTGCTGAGTGTGCGCGCCGACCACAGGAAAATACCGGCGTTCCAGGCGTAGTTGCCGTCGGCGAGGAACTCGATCGCTCGGTCTATCTGCGGTTTTTCCGTGAAGCGCTGAACGCGCCGCGTCGTCACTCGCTCGGTGGTGAACTCTTCCGCCGTGCCAGCGGTGTGAATGTAGCCATAGCCGGTCTCAGGCCGCGTGGGCGGAGCGCCCAGCACCACGATGTTGTCGCCCGCGGAGGCCACCTGGATGCCCGCGCGCAACACCTCGGTGAACCGCAGCGGGTCCGTCACGACGTGATCGGAAGGAAAGACGCCGAGCACCGTCTCCGGCGAGGTGCGCTCGATGATCATGGCAGCCAGGGCGCAGGCTGGCGCGGTGTTGCGGGCGCAGGGTTCGCGCAGAATCCGATGAGATGGAACCTGCGGCAGCTGGTCCCCGATCGTCTGCGATAGCATGCCGTTGGTGATGACGAGGAACTCTTCGACGGGCGCCATGGGTAGCAGGCGCGCGACTGTCTCCTGGATCATGGTCATCCGGCCGCCGGAGAGGGCCAGCACCTGCTTCGCGCGGCTCTTGCGGGAACGCGGCCAAAAACGGGTGCCGCTGCCTCCGGCAAGCACCACCGGGATGAGACCGAGGCGCTGCGGGGACGACGAATTGCCTTGCATCATGTCTACTCCGGCAGGTCCTTGAAGAACGCACGCATGCGCTCGATGCCCTTGTCGATGACTTCGGCGGAGACTGCATAGGAAAAGCGGAGATGTTCGTCCGTTCCAAATGCTTCGCCGGGAACACAGACCACGTGCGCTTCACTCAGCAGACGAGCCGCGATCTGCGCCGCGGAACCCGCATCTTTTCTGCCGAAAAACGCTTGGACATTGGGATAGACATAGAAGGCGCCCTGCGGCACGGTGCAGGTGATGCCGGGAATGGTCGCAAGCCCTGCGAGGATGCGGTCGCGCAGAAGGATGTAGTCCGCGCGCATGTCCGCGACGCACTGCTGCGATCCGCTGACGGCCGCGACCGCTGCGTGCTGCACAAAGGTCGCGGTGTTGCTTGTGCTCTGCGACTGCAGCTTGCTCATGGCGGCGATGATCGACTTCGGACCGAGGCCGTAGCCCGCGCGCCAGCCGGTCATGGCATAGGTCTTTGAGAGCGAGCCGAGCACGACAATGTGCTCCTTGCAGTCGACCACGGATGCACCGGAGAAGGGCGCGCCCTGGAAGTCGAGGTAGGTGTAGCACTCGTCCAGCAGCACGTAGATGCCGCGGCGATGCGCCAGCCGCACGATGCTTTCCACGTCCGCGGGCGGTATCACCGCGCCGGACGGATTTGACGGCGAATTCAGGATGATGGCCTTGGTGCGATCGGTGATCGCGCCCTCGATCATCGCGGCAGAGACGCGAAAATTCTCATCTTCCTGCGCCTGCACGACGACCGGCTTCCCGCCGGCAAACTGGATGATGTCCTTGTACGAGACCCAGTAGGGAGCGGGGAGGACCACTTCATCACCGTGCTCGATCAGCACTTCGATGGCATTGAACAGGGCAAGCTTGCCGCCGGTGGTGAAGACGCATTCGTCGGGCGCATAGGCCGTGCCGAAGTCGGCGGCATGGCGATCGACGATGGCTCGCCGCACCTCGGGGATACCCGCAACCGCGGTGTAGCGCGTGTAGTTGTGCTCGATGGCCTCGATGGCTGCGCGCTTGATGTGCGCGGGCGTTGGGAAGTGCGGCTCGCCGGCGCCGAAGTCGGCCAGGTCGACGCCGGTCGCCTTCAGGCGCAGCGCCTCGGCCGTAATGGCCATGGTGGCAGAGACCTCGATGCGGCCGATGCGGTCAGAGAACGTTTTCGTCGCAGTGGGCGGAGTGGCTAAGGCTGCGCTCATGCGGTTGATTCTACCCGACTGCCGCGCTAGACCTCGCCGGGAACTTCGCCGCCGAGCGCCGGTGTGCGCGAAGACCGCTTCTCGCGCAGGCGATCGAGCACAAGCGACGGGACCAGTTCGCTGATGTCGCCGTTCAACTGGTAGACACCCTTGATCAGGCGCGAGGAGACATAGGTGTACTTCTCCGCGGGCATCATGAAGACGGTCTCAAGCGCACTGTCGAGCTTGCGATTCATCATTGCCATCTGGAATTCGTACTCGTAGTCCGAGATGGCGCGGATGCCGCGCAGCACGGCGGCCGCACCCTCCTGCCGTGCGAAGTCCACCAGCAGGCCGTCGAAGGTTTTCACGGTGACGTTGCCGAACGACCGGGTGGCCTCCGTCAGCATCTCGGCCCGCTCTTCCGTGGTGAACAGCGGCGAGCCCTTGCTGGAGTTGCGCAGCACCGCGACCACCAGGTGATCGAAGATCTTTGCGCCGCGGCTGACCAGGTCAAGATGCCCGTTGGTCGGGGGATCGAAGGTGCCGGGATAGATGGCTCGAACGGTCTGCATGCGATACCCAGCATAACGCGCTGCGTTGAAAGGGCATGCCGTTCCGCGCGGGCAGTTGCCCTATCCTTCGCTGCCGCCAGCCAAACGGCTGAAGAAGACCTGGTCTTCGGCTGCGTTTAACTCGACCCAATCCTCATCCGTCATGCTCTGGCGCAGTGAGATCAATGGGATTGCGTCCGGCCCGACAGGATGCCGCAACTGCCATGTTCCGCTCTCAACGGCGTCGAAAATACCGGCTGCCACGATGGATGCGGGAACGGGACGCTGTAACGCATTGGAAAACAGCGCGGTAAAGCGGGCACTGTGCATGTAGGCCGATTCCTTTGCGGGTCCGCCGATGCGCCTCGCCATCTTCGTATCGATGATGCCCGGTTCCACCAGCAGCACGCGCACGCCGAACGTCTTCATCTCGGCAGCGAGAACTTCACTCAAACCTTCCAGGGCCCACTTGGAAGCGCAATACGCCGCGAACGGTGGAGTCGCGATGCGACCAGAGACGGAACTCACATTCACGATGCAGCCGGCCCCGCGCGCACGCATCTGCGGCAGTAACGCCTGTGTGCAGCGCAGGACGCCGAAGTAGTTGGTCTCCATGACCCCACGGAACTTTGCGAGCGATAGTTCCTCGACCGATCCGACCGACTCGACTCCCGCGTTGTTCACCAGCACGTCGATCTCGCCGTGTGCCGCGGTGAGCGCAGCGATGCCGTCGCGAACGGAGTCATCGGAGTCGACATCCATCACAGAAATGGTGATGGGCAGCCTGTCACTCTGCGCGATCGCGGCAAGCGCCGGAGCACTCGAAGGATCGCGCATGGTGGCAAGTACGCGATGGCCGGCGCGGGCGAATGCCAGTGCGGTCTCAAAACCGATGCCTTGACTGCTGCCGGTAATCAGGATGGTCGACACGATACGTCCTCGCTCTTCATGAACGCCAGGAAGCTGCTTCCCTGACGCCCGAGATCTGCAAAGTGATGTGGCCGAATCTTACACGCGGAACAGCCCCGGAAACGGCTTTTCGCCGGAGACTCACAGAGAACAGCAAAGGCCGCTCATTACGCTGGATAGGCTTGGGGTGAGGGAGGGGGGGGGTATTTTCTCTCCTTCTCAAGGCGGGAGGATGAGTCGATTCTCATACCAGAGCCAAAAAGCAAGGCTTAGCGAGCGTCGGCAACAAACTTCCTCGGTCTTGCCCCCCAATCCTGGAGTCCATCAAAATGAAGAAGTTTGTTCTGTCTGCCGCCCTTGTCCTCATGTCTGCCCTGCCGTTTGCTGCGAAGGCAGACACGGTGAACCTCAGCACGGGAACCGCCGCCTACACCTACAGCACCCCCAATGGAACTGGTGCCGCCAAGCTGAGCGGCACCAACCCGGCCTGGGGCGCCTCCATCCCCGGCGCACAGTGGATCAACGACAGCGGCAGCGCCACTACGTCTGAAGCGGTTGGCACCTACACCTACACGACGACCTTCACGGTCGGCAGCCTGTCTTCCTTCACGGGTTCGTTTGCCTCGGATAACAACGCGACCATCGAGCTGGGTACCGCGAGCAACCTCAGCAGCATCTTCTCTGTAAACAACAACAGCGTTTCGCAGGACCAGTCCTTCAACGTGGTTACGTCACTCGGTTCTTACTCCCTGGCAGCTGGAACGTACACGCTGACTGCCGTGGTGCAGAACGCCGGCTCCAGCCCGAACCCGACGGGACTGCTGCTTGGAGCCACCGCGGTAACCCCGGAGCCCTCGAGCCTGATGCTGCTGGGTACCGGCATGGCGAGCCTGGCCGCCTTTGGCCGCCGCAAGCTGCGCGCGTAAACTCCGTGCCTGAAACAGGCGCGTACGCCGCACACAACGCAGAAGGGCCGCAAACGCGGCCCTTCTGTTTTTTTTGGCGGACCTTGCCAAGAGAGTCTCGTGGGGGCTCAGGCCTTCGTTTCCGTCTCCTGAGGTCGTTTCCCGAGCGCAGTATGAGCATGAGATCTTCGGGTGAGACAGCCGGTCCAGGAGAAAAATTGTGCGCATGGCGACCGTGACCCGCACCTTCGAACTGTCGGTTGAAGCTGCCGCAGGACTGGACCGCAGGGCGCAGGCGGCTCATTGCGCTCCATCGGAATTCCTTGACCTGATGTTCCTGGACATTGACCCACGTGAGCTGAACTTTACACCCGAGCTGTGGGAGATGATTCGGCAGGGTGAGGCCGAAGCAGATGCTGGTGTGTTCGCTTCCGCGGAAGAAGTTGAGGAGATCTTCAGCAAATATCGTGGCGCTGTGTGACTCCTGTTGTCCTGACCAGACGCGCCGCTGCAGAT
>CAZZVI010000255.1:0-4776 GCA_964657335.1 uncultured Terriglobus sp. | reverse complement strand
TGCGAATCCCGTTCGTCCGACCCTTCCCTGAAACACATGCGGGCTGAAACGTCGCCGTCTCCGCCATCATCCCCTGCAGTGATGCTGGGCCAGACCGCCCGCGTTCGCCCTACACATCCTGCGCACCTTTGAAGATGAGAACGCCCACGGTGGCCACTCCCCTGTATTTACTTTGTTTGTCGTCACTGATCAGGAACAAACGCGCGTACCGGTTCGTGCAGCAGCTTTCGACTGGCGCGATCATACGACTCGCCATTCCATTCGTCACGTGAATCGCTTGTACGTTCGAGTAGCCAAAGAACGCTGCGAAGATCGTGCCGCGCCTGCTATGCCAAAGCGGCCAAGGATGCCCGGCTGTCGAAGCAGTGAGATGGCCGCGATCGTTCGATGGACGTATCGAGAGAGTCTCCATATACAATTCAGCCATTGCGCAGACTTCTTTCCATCCTGCTGGTTGCCCTTATGGGCCTGACGGCCGTCTCGCCGCTCTTCGCGCTCACGCCGAAGAGGACGGAACTGCCAGCCTGCTGCCGCAAGGCTGGAAAACATCACTGCGAAGGCACTTCGCTGATGTCCTCGGAGAAGCGGCCGGCGTTCTCAGCGCAGGCTGAGAAATGCCCGTACTGCCAGATCAGTGTTGTAAGCAGCCACCCGAACGAGCCGGCCGTCGCGGGCCGGCAAAGTACGTGGGATGTTCCTGCAATTCACGCGGCCTCGCTTCCGCATATGCAGTCCGCACGGTGCTCCGCGGCTGACTCGCTGCAGTACAAGCGCGGGCCTCCGGTATTCCTGCTCTAAGACTCCCCTCTGCACAGTGAACCGTGTCTTCAGGCACGCAGCTGATTGCGTAGCCCTGCGGCTGATGTGGCTGCCACGCGGCATGCTCAGGACAGTTCTCAATCTTGGCGTACGACAAGGGCAGGATGGCACGCACCTCTAAGGCCGGCGATTGGCTGCATGCTCGATCGAGCGCTCTGCTTGTGCTCCTGAGCCTTCTGCTGCCGTTTGCAGAGCCTGCCTTTGCTGCATCCTTCAACACCGCTATGAAGGCCTGCTGCCGCAATCATGGCAAGCACGAGTGCATGGGGCGCATGCCGGAGCAGGTTGGCTCCAATAACTCGGATCGATCCCACGCATCTGCCAGCCAACTCTATCTCGCGGAGAAGTGCTGCTGCCCCGTCGCCACGGCGCCATCGAGCCACAGTTCGCCGCTTCTCAGCCTTGCTCCTGAAGCTTCATCTCCGTCCGGCTATGCCGAACTTGCTGTCTGTGCGTTGGCGCAGCAAGGGCAGCTCAGCTTCAACCCGGCCAATCCCAAGCGCGGGCCTCCGTCCTCCTCGTTCCTTGCCTGAAGACTGAACAGCTTTCCCGGGCTGCAGCTTGTCAGCTGCCAAAACGCTGGAGAACATACATGCCTCGCCTCGCATGGCACCTCGCCGTACTTGCCGCTACTGCTCCGTTCTGTGTACCGCATTTGTTGCGGTCACAGGAATCACTCACGAACGCGTCTGTCACCGGCCGCGTCACCGATGCCAGCGGCGCACTTGTCGCGCAGGCCACGGTGAAAGCCACAGCAACTGCCACAAATCAGAGCTACACAGCGCGGACTGACGCCCAGGGTCGCTTTCGTATGCCGTACCTCCCTGTTGGTGGATACAGGATTTCTGCCCAGGCTTCGGGCTTTGCAGAGACCACCCGCACCCTGACGCTCACCATCGGCTCCGCATTCGACATCACCCTGCCGCTTTCGGTGACTGCTTCCGCCAGCGTGCAGGTCACAGGTCAGGCGTCGCTCATCGAAGAGAACCGCAGCCAGGTGAGTGAAACGGTCCTTGAAGCCGAGGTTGCGAATCTCCCGTTTGAGGGCCGTAATTACCTCGATCTCGCGCTGCTGCTTCCGGGTGTATCGCTCACCAATACTGCGAGCACTCAGACTCTTGCAGAGACCGCGGAGGTGGCCGGCCAGGGTTATTCCATCAACAGCCAGCGTAACTTCTCCAACAGCTTTGTCGTTGACGGCTTATCGGACAACGACGATGCGGCGGGCCTGTCTGGGAATGCCTTCAGCATGGATGTTATCCAGGAGTTCCAGGTCGTCACCTCGGGAGGACAGGCAGAATTCGGCCGCGCACTTGGTGGCTACTTCAATCTGGTTACGCGCAGCGGAACAAACAACCTCCACGGCATCGGGTACGGCTTTCTGCGAAATCAGCGGCTCAACGCGAACAACGCACTCTCCCAAGGCAAGCTCCCGCTGACGCAAGGCCAATATGGCTTCAGCCTCTCGGGTCCTCTCCGCAAAGACCGAACCTTTCTTTTCGGCAACTTCGAAGAGGGCCGCCTGAATACGAACGGCATCATCACGGTCACGCCCGCGAATGCGGCGATCATCAATGCGCATCTGAAAGCAGTTGGGTACCAGGCGCCGCAGTTGCCCGCCGGCACCAATGCAACGTCACTCTATCCCACGACGCTCCACACGGACACGCTCTTCCTTCGTGGCGACCATCGATTCAGTTCCAACGACCAGCTAAATGCGCGTTACAGCCTCTATCAGCTCAGCAGCATCAATGCGCGCGGTGCCGGGGGCCTCAACGAGGTCAGCAACGGCACTTCCGTCTATGACACGAACTACACGATTGCGGTCAGCAACATCGCCACGCTGTCTTCTCACACGTTCAACGAGACCCGCGGGCAGTTCAGCTATGACAGTCTCAATGCTCCGCCCAATGATCAAACCGGCCCTGCGGTCACGATCTCGGGCGTCGCGGTGTTCGGCCGTTCCACCTCATCGCCCACGGCCCGGTTGAACTATCTCACCGAGCTGGTGGACAACCTTGTTCTGCAACGCGGTGCCCACACCTTCAAGACGGGCGTCGACTTTCTGTATAACAGCGACACCATTACGTATCCGCAATCGCTGCGCGGCGCCTACAGCTTTTCATCGCTGGCGAATTTCCTCAGCGGCTCCTATAACTCGCAGGGGTTCACGCAAAACTTCGGGACCTACGTCGTGCAGCAAAGCAATCCGAATCTGGGCTTCTACGCGCAGGACGAGTACAAGCTCAGTCCCTTGATTACGCTCAATATCGGTTTGCGCTACGACCTTGAGTGGCTCCAGACCATCAACACGGACACGAACAACGTCTCGCCTCGTTTCGGCCTGGCATGGTCGCCGTTCAGGAACCGAGGTACCGTTTTCCGCGCAAGCTATGGACTCTTCTATGATCGAATTCCGCTGCGTCCACTCGCGAACGCTCTGCTCTCAGCCAACAACACCATCGATCCTGCGCAGGCACGTTTTTTCAGTTATTCCTTCTCTCCGACCGATGCTGGAGCTCCTGTCTTCCCGGCAGTAGCTGCAGCGCCTCCATCTGCCGCAAAGCCCAACTATGCAACTATGTCGCGGGACATCCAGAATCCAAATTCTCAGCAGGCCGGCCTGGAAGTGGAGCAGCAGCTTACCCGCACAAGTACGCTCGACGTCAGCTACCAGCATTTGCGCGGATTTCACCTTATCAGCTCGATCAACACAAACATCAATCTCGATGGCACACGCCCCGATACCACGCGCGGTAACATCAAACCCTACAGCTCCGCATTCGACTCGTACTATGACGGCCTTGCTGTCTCGTACTTGCAGCATCCCGTTTCCTGGGGTTCCGTCCGCATCTCGTATACGTGGTCCAAGGCCATTGATGACGTCAGCGAATTCTTCTTCAGTTCTCCGATGAATAACTTCAATCTTCGCGAAGATCGCAGCCGCTCCGATGACGACCAGCGTCATCGCATCGTCTTCAACGCTGTGCTGAACTCACCGACAGTCACGGCGAACACGTTTGCCAGGAAGCTGACGTATGGCTGGCAGCTAAGTGGCATTCTGCAGTATTACTCGCGTCTTCCGTTCAACGTTGTAACCGGCGCCAACACAAAGCAGGCGACATCGCAGCGGCCATGCGCCCCCGGCTACAGCCTTGTGGCGAGCGGAGGTACAAATCCGTGCACGGAAGGACTTGCCGGGGCCACCATCAGCCGCAACGCCGGCACCGGTTTCGACTTCTTCGCGCTCAACACGCGGCTGAGTCGAACGTTTGCGCTCACCGAGCACGCAAGGCTCGAGGTAATCGCCGAGGCGTTCAATGCTCTGAACCATCGCAATGACATGATTCCCAACGCGACCTTTGGCACCGGGACCTATCCCACCGCGCCGACTTCAACCTTTGGTCAGGCCACCGCAGTTGGCGATCCCAGAAACGTTCAACTTGCAGCGCGAATCACCTTCTAAGCAGCGCCCCGCAGAGGTGCGAGGAGAACGCCGAACCGGCATACCGCTTAGAATTTCGCGATCAGACTGATGCCACCCACTAGCAGAACACCGCCTGCGACGCGGCCGGCGTTCAGTGGGTGGGGCTGCATTCTGAACCAGCCGAAGTGGTCGATCAGCAGCGACGTGATCAGCGCGGCTGTCACAGTAAACCCGACGAACGGGCCCGCTCCGACTTTGTTGACCAGCGTTAGACCGGCATAGACCTGCACTGCTCCCACCAAGCCGCCGACGACTGCCCACCAGGGTAGTTCCGCGAGGTCTTTCTGAGCAGGAAGCGGACTGGGGTGAATCAACGTGGCTCCGGCGAAAAAGAATGTGATCAGCGCAAACGAGACAGCGGAGGCCAGCCAGGGATTGACGATGTGCTTGTTGAGTTGACCATTCATGGCCGCCCCGCAACTCTGGAGCGCACCTCCGATGATGATGAATGGGATGATCCATCCGGCATT
>CAZZVI010000254.1:0-4796 GCA_964657335.1 uncultured Terriglobus sp. | reverse complement strand
CCGTTGTGCTACCGTGCTGTTTTGAGCCTTGCCCGGGCTGGAGTGTGCATGACGGCAGAGATGTTGCGGATTCATCCGGATGAGCCGGAGCCGGATCTGGTGAAGCATGTGGCGCGGTGCCTTGATAACGGCATGGTCGTCGCGTTGCCGACGGACACGTTTTACGGACTGGCCGTCGATCCGGTGAATCTGCGTGCGGTCGAGCAGATCTACGACCTGAAGACCCGCGCCAAGCACAAGCCGCTGTCTTTGCTGATCGCGAGCGTTGCGCAGGGCTATGAGCTGGCGCGCGATCTCGATTCTGCCTTCGACAGCCTTGCAGAGAGGTTCTGGCCGGGCCCGCTGACGCTCGTCGTCAAGGCAGGATCGCGCCTGCCGCTGCGGGTGACGGCGCACACGGGCAACGTGGCGTTGCGCGTGCCGGAGGCGCCCATCGCGCGCGCGGTCGTGGAGCAGCTCGGTCTGCCCATCACGGCGACGTCCGCAAACCTCGCAGGCCGTGCGGAGTGTACCCACGCGCGCTGCGTGCTGGAACAGCTTGGCGACCAGATCCCGTTGATCGTCGATGGAGGCCCCACGGCGCGGTCCGTTCCCACGACGATCGTCGACCTGAGCGGTGGCGGCAACTCGTGGATGATTCTGCGGGAGGGCGCGATTCCCACTCACGAGATCGCGCTGGCTCTGCAGCGTTAGGGAGAAGCAAGACATGTCAGCGGCGAGGCGAACGCGGCGCGGAAACGATGGCAGAGGGCATCCGGTACGGACGCTGTTCGTCGTTCTGCTGCTGATCGTCGTGGTCTGGTTCGTGAGTCTTTACTTCCGTATCGACCGCGTCGCGCGGGAAGAGCACGCTTCGCCCTCCGATGCGATTGCCGTCTTCGGAGCGGCGCAGTATGTCGGGCATCCATCGCCGGTGTTTCATGCGCGGCTCGACAAGGTAGTCTCGCTGTACCGGCGCGGCATGGCGCCTCTGGTGGTGACGCTGGGCGGCACTGCCGACAACCGCAGCGGCGACAGCGAAGGCAGCGTCGGCCGCGATTACCTGCTGGCCCAGGGTATCCCGTACGATGCCATCGTCGCGGAGACCGAGTCCATCGATACGGAAGAGCAGGTGGAGATGCTGGCGCAGATCGCCCGCGAGCGAAACCTGAAGCAGATCATCGCCGTGAGTGATGGGACGCACCTGTTTCGTATACGCGTGCTGTGCGAGGTGCAGGGACTGCATGTGCTGACCTCGCCTCGCGCGCCGTATGGCAACCTGTCCCGTTGGGGTCACTTCACGCGCGTCGCGCATGAGATGCTGAGCTACACCTTCCTTCGCCTGCACCTGCAGGCAGGATGGGCCAGGCGCTGGATCGAAGGCAGAGAAGATTCGTAAGCACTTTCGTCGTGTCCGTTCCGTTACAATCGAGAGCGTGGTGGGGCGTTCACTGCTCCGCATTGCAGGAGCAGCATTTGTATTTAGTTCCACGTCCAGTGTTTCGAGTAGCCGCCCTTTGCCTCGGCGCGGCGGCAACGCTCTCTCTCGCCGGTTGCGGCAACAACTATCGGCCCGTCGTGAGCGCCATCAACCCGGTGGGGCCATCGTCGCAGCCCACGGTGATTGCCACGGCGCTGTCCGACCCCGGCAACGGCGGCAATGGCCTGATTACGGTGATCGATGTCTTCGGCGACAGCGTCATCGCCAACGCATCGGTCGCGCCGCAGCCGACGTACCTTGCGGTTGATCCGCTGGGCGAGGCGTATGTTGTCCATAACAACAGCGTCCTTGTGGAGTCCTTCACGGCCGCCACGGGCCTTATGACCAGCACCGTCAAGCAGTCGTCTCTCTCGGCAGGGGCGTGCGGCACGGTCGTTTCGAACAACACCACACAGGGTTGTCAGATCTATCCTGCGTCGGGATCGGCACCGATTTTCATCACGGAGCCTCTTCTCAGCCGCGTCGCCGTGCTTACCGGCGGCGCTCCGCCGACGGCGCGGCAGGAACTGCCAGTGCCTGCCAACCCCGTGTACACCGTGGGTCTGTCCACCTCGGAGCGCGTGTATACGCTCAGCCAGGGTGCGACGCCGGGCACCTCCATCGGCACTGCGACCGGCATTGAGAACGGCACGAACAACGCGATCTCTGCAAGCATCCCGGTGGGCGTCAGCCCGATTTACGGAGTGATGACCGCGGACGGCCGTCGCGCTTTCATCGTGAATACGAAAGGGAACGGAACGGGGAACGGAACCGTCACCGTGCTGAACGTGCAGGGGAACGCCATCGATATCACCGTCCCGGTGGGCCTGAACCCGGTGTGGGCTGGCATTGCGCCCGCCGTAAATGAACTCGCGGTGGTGAACGCGGGGAACGGAACGACTGCAGGTTCACTCAGCATCATCAACATCGCGCTCTGCTCGCAGGTCGCTCTTCAGGGCAATGCCCAGTGCGATACGAACAATCCAAGCGATTCAGTGAATTTCGGCAAAGTGCTCGGTACCGTGCCGGTCGGTTTGAATCCTGTTCAGGTGGCCGTGCTGAGCGACCTGAGCAAGGCTTATGTCGCCAATGCAGGGGATGGCACCATCACCGTCGTGGACATGAACACCATGGTCGCAACCAAGACCATCCAGGTGGGCGGCAAGCTCAACTGGATTGCAGCAGTTGCAGGAAACCCTACAGGCAAGGTGCTGGTGACGGCTTCAGATTCGCAGGTGCTTACCATCATCCGGACGGACACGGACGCGGTGTCCACCACGCTGCCGCTGCAGGGCTACGGTGTATCGCTGCGCGTGGCTCAGTAGGACGAAACGGCACGAAGCTGAAAAGGCCGCCCTGCCGGGCGGCCTTTCTGTTGCTTCGAAGCGTCTTTGCTTAGGCCGCGCCGACCAGCAGGATCGGCATGGTCGGTGTCTTCGCACCACCTTCGGCTTCCAGGGTGACGCCGAAGGCTGCGGCGACCGTTCCCTTCGGTAGCGCCGGCAGGATGACGCTGGCGAACCCGCGCGCGTCAGGCTTGAAGGTACCGGCCGGGATCGGTTTTGCGCCCTCACCCTTCGGGATCAGCCAGAGCTCGTAGGTCTTGTCTGCCTGGACCGGATCCAGATTGCTGCCCTGGAAGACAAGCGAGCCGCTGGAGGCCAGGTAGGTTACACGCGCCGATGGGGCCGGCTTGGTCGTGGCAGCAACCAGAACAACCCGTTGCGCCGTTTCCGACCGAAGCGTGTCAAGCACAGCCTGGGCGCGGGCAGAGGTTGCTACGGCGCGGGCTGCATTGTCATCAGCCGCGGCAACACGATCGTTCAAAGCGGTCGTGCGCTGATAGTAGGTCCATGTGCTGACTGCCAGGCCTGCCGCCACGGCCCATCCAGCCCAGGGAATGAGGCTGGCGAAGAAACTGCGGCGCGGCTCAGCATCCTGCACGCCCAGGCGCATCGGCGCGGGAGTGTGGGTGTCCATGCCAAGGGCTGCGTCCTGCATCCCAGCGGAGCTTGTAGCGGCGTCGATAACGCCTTCGACATGGGGCAGGCCCGCGTGCGCGACTTCCATTGCAGGAGCTTGCTTCGGCTCGCGAGCCACCTGCTGCAGCAGGCGTTCCCGCGACGACGAGGGCACCTCCTGCGGCTCGGTCGCGAATGCGAACAGCGCCAGGTCGCCGCGCACACTGGCAAGTTCCGTTCGCGCTTCGGGCGATTTTGGCAGGAAGTCCTGGATACGTGCCTGCTCGCCGGGATCGAGCAGATCCATCGCGTAGAGATAAAGATCTTCTGCTGTGACGGGAGCGTCGCTCATACCGACATCGCCTTTCTGAGCGCCAGCAGGCCGGTGCGGATCCGTGTCTTCACGGTTCCCAGCGGGTCTCCTGTCAGCTCTGCGATTTCGGCGTGCGTCATGCCGTCGAAGAATGCCATTTCCAAAGCTTTGCGCTGATCGGGCTGGATCGATAGAATCGCTCCGCGCGCGCGCTGCATCATGATGTTTCGTTCCGACTCTTCGGCGAGGTTGAAGGAGGAAGCAAGCACGACATCTTCAACGGAGTCCTGTGGCTTGCGGCGCCGGATGAGGTCGATGGAGCGGTTCCGCGCAACCACAGCAAGCCATCCACCCAGCGAACCGCGGGTCGAGAGGAAGCTTTCGGGTTTGCGCCATACCTGCATAAAAATTTCCTGTAACACGTCTTCCGCGGCGGACGGATCCCGAAGGACGCGTAACGCAACGGAGTACACCACTTTGGAGTAGCGGTCGAAGACGACAGACATTGCGGCTTCGTCACCCTGGGCGATCTTTGCGAGTAGCAGACCGTCGTCGCCCAATTGTGACTTCTCACTCTCTCTGGCAAAGGAACGCGCAAAGGACTCGCCCGGATTGGGCTGAGAGGGAGTGGAATCAAACGAAATGTCGGGGGAAGCCATTTTGTTGATTATGTCAAGCGAATCACGCGTGATATCAGTTTTGCGTCTTCTTCGCCCGTGGAGAGTGTACCCCTTATGAAGGCTAACGTGCATTCAGGAACATAAATATTCAACGTCCTAAGAAGAGGCACAGGTGAAACAGGGAAAGCTCAGGCTCGACAAGCTCATGATGGACCGCGCCCTGGTGCCTTCGCGGGAGCGTGCCACCGGTCTGATTCTCGCGGGACGCGTACTCGTGGATGAGCAGAAAGTTACGAAAGCTGGAGCGGCCGTTGAGCCGGGTGCCGCCATTCGCATCCTCGGCGACGAGATGCCTTACGTCAGTCGAGGCGGTTTGAAGCTGCGTGGTGCGCTGGACCGCTGGAACATCGATCTCAGGGATCGCCTGTGCGTCGACATCGGCG
>CAZZVI010000253.1:0-4801 GCA_964657335.1 uncultured Terriglobus sp. | reverse complement strand
CAGAACGACTGCAGGGCCTCCGAAAGGAGGCCCTTCTGCTTGCCCGCGAGCGCTCCCCGCCGAGGCGCGTCTAGCGCTTTCGATAGAATGTCTTTTGAGAGCACACCATGTCTGAGCATTCCGTTCCACTGCCCCAAGTCGACCTGTCGCAGCCCGTTGCGGATGGCTTTGTCCGCGTAACCTTCCAGCCGGAGAACAAGACGGTGGAGTTCCCGTTTGGGACGCTGCCCTATGACGGCCACGGCCAGCCCATGAGCCTGCTCGACGTTGCGGAGAACTACGGCATCTTCATGGATCACGCCTGCGGTGGTGTCTGCGCCTGCACCACGTGCCATGTGTATGTGAAGCAGGGTGAGCGCGGACTCAGCGACCCGGAAGACGACGAGCTCGACCGCATCGATCTCGCGGCAGGTCCGCAGATCAATTCGCGCCTCGGCTGCCAGGCTGTAATCACGGAGCCGGGCACATACCTGGTCGAGATCCCCGCGTGGAACCGCAACTACGTGCAGGAAGGCAAGCCCTCCGCCGTGCTTGCCTCGAAGGAGTAGACCCATGCCGCGCGAGATCAACTGGACCGATACCGAAGAGATCGGCATTCAACTGCAGGAAGCGCACCCGGAGCTCAACCCGCTCAGTGTCCGCTTCACCGACATGCACAAGCTCATCACGGAGATTCCCGGCTTCATCGGCGATCCCGCAAAGTCAAACGAAGGCCTGCTTGAGGCGATTCAGATGGCGTGGCTGGAAGAGTACAACGACGCCAAGTAGTTCGTTCAGCTCACTCTTTGACAACGCTCCAGCCGGTAAAACGGGTGCATGATCGAGTCCGCTCCCCACGGCTCGTGATGCGTGTACGTGAATCCAAGCCGCGCCAGTAATGCCTTTGAGTGGATGTTGTCCGGTCCGTGGCCCGCGACCAGCGCGGCTGCGCTGGTGTTCTGCCACGCCCAGTCGATGACAGCCCGCGCCGCCTCCTCACCCAGCCGTGCGCTCCAGAACGGCCGGGCGACGTGGACGCCCACCTCCAGCCGGTCGGCGTGATCATGGAAGGGCCGCAGACCCGCGCATCCGGCGTGCTCTCCTGTGGGGAGCGAGAACATGGGCCAGTACTGGATGCCCAAGTTGGCCTGCCGGCTCATCTCCAGTGCGAGGCGTTCGGCTGCGCCTTCGGGTGACATCGGTCCGCCCATGTGGGCCATTACGCCGGGGTCGGTCCAGAGAGCGGTTGCCAGTGGTAGATCGTCTGTTCTCCAGTGCCGAAGCCCCAGTCGGCCGGTCATCATGAAGTAGCTCATGCGGCGCTACCGCGCCTGCGCAGGATAGCCGCTGGCAGGGCAGAGCCCGTCAGCAGCAACGCCGCCGCTACGAGGCCCAGCCATACAACTGAGCCGATTACCAGCCGCATGATGTCGGCGGCATGCGAGCCGCCCGGCGGAATGAAGCGCAACGCCAGCAGGGTTCCCGCGCCGCTGCACAACGCGGCAAGCAGCGCCTTAGCCAGCTCGGCCCACTCCAACCCCACCAGGCTCACCATGCGCCTGCGGTGCAGCAGCACGGCGAGCGCAATCATGTGCGCGGCAATGCCGACGTCCGACGCGATCACCAGGCCGGCAACGCCCTTTATGCGAAACAGCAACGCATACACCGGCAGCGAAAGCATCGTGACAATCGTCCCGGAGATCATCGGCGTCAGCGTGTTGCCGGCCGCGTAAAAGGCGCGCGCATACAGGTTCTGCGAAGTCCAGAAGACCAGCGACAGCGCGAACAGCAGGAAGAGCTCTGCCGCAGCCAAGGCGTCGGCGCGGTCAAAGCGGCCTCGCCGCAACATCAGGTCGATCGCCGGGCCGGCCAGCGCCACCATCCACCCGGTCAGCAACAGGCTGACGCCCATCAGACGAGATACCGAACGGTTCACGGCATCGCTGAACTTCGCGATATCGCGCGTCACCCACAGCGACGCGAAAAACGGCAGCGATGCCGCGCCCGCCGCCGGACCGATCATGTTCATGGGCGCGTTGAAGGCCTGCCGCGAGTAGTTCATCAGCGCGATGGCGCCATGCACCGGACCCGCAAAATGGTTGCGAATCCACGGGTCGAGCGTCACCAGCGTCTGTCCCAGCATCAGCGGCAGGCTCAGGCGCACCCACTCGTGCAGCGCAGGATCGCGCAGATCGAACTGCGGCGACCACCGCATGCCGACCGACCGCGATCCGATGAAGTTGATCAGGAAGAAACCAAAGAACGCGCCCAGCACCGCGCCGATTGCCAGCGAGTAGATGCCGAACGAGCGATGCAACAGCAACGCCCCCACGATGATGCCGCCGTTGTACAGCAGCGGCTGCATGGCCTGGTACAGAAAGATCTTGCGTACCAGCAACCGCGATCCAAAGACGCCGCCGGCGAACAGGAATAATTGGTTCACCAGCAGCAGGCGTGTCAGCTGCACGCACAGGTGAGCGGTCGCGGGCGAATCGAAGTCCTTGAACGCGTAGCGCACGTAGAGCGGCGCCAGGGCAGCAGCCAGCAGCATGGCCGCAGCCAGCACGACCAGCATGACGTTCAGGATATTGGCCAGCGCGCGGTCGCCCTCGGCTTCGCGGCCTTCGGAGTGGAACTGCGTCAGTATCTTGACGAAGGTGGTCGCCGCGACACCGCCGATCAGCAGGTAGCTGATCGTGTCCGGCAACTGAAACGCCCCGGTATAGGCGTCAACCTGCGGACTTGCCCCGAACAGATACGCGATCAGTGTGCTGCGCACCAAGCCAAGCAGGCCCGACAGCAGGGCCGACACCATCAACAACAGCGACGCCGACTAAGCGGTCTGGCCAGCGCCGGAACGCAACCGGGAAAGGCGTGAGGACGGCGCTGTGAGCTGTGCGGGCAAGCGCTTCCATTCTACGAGGCGCTCGCTGCGGTGCGGCAAGGATTTGGATCAGGGTTCACGGATATCGTTCGGTGCATTTGTCGTAGTCGTTGGTGCCGTGCTGGATGGCGGCTGGCCCGTCCAGGCCCCCCAGCTCTGCGGGCCGACGGCCGCATCGCCGCCGTGTGGACGGGGCCTGCGGGCGAGGATGGCTCGGAATAAGGAAGCGTGCTGGCGCTGTCCGCAGCGCGTGCAGCGGACGGGCCACCGCAGAAGGCATATCCAACCCAGGTCGGTGAGACGCAGACGGGACCGGCGGAAACCGGGATTCCCGCAAAATCGGCAGGTTCGGTGCAATGCGTCCCGCCGCACGATGGGCCGCTCATCATACGGCTGTACAAGATGCTTTTCGCCGACGGGCTCGTTTGACGTCACGCCTATGTTCGGGTTGGGCGAACCGCCTGCCATATCCACAAGCTATGTGACCCACGCGCGCTCCGCAAGCAGTCGGCACGGTTCGCGCATGGACGATCTATGACCTTCCGGGTCCGGCTGGAATCAGCCGCTTTCGGAGATTCCCGTTCTGACGCTCAGCGGACAAGTCCTAGGCGGCGGTCAGGCCGGCCTTCCCCAGGCAGTCCATCATGCCCTGAAAGCTGCGGCGCGTGGATGCCTCAGGCGTGCCGCCCCCATGCCAGTGCGTCTCCAGGCTGACCGCGTGCGAGTAGCCGTCTCGCTTTAGGGCCTTGAACTGCCCCACCCAATCGACCAGGCCGACATCGACCGGTGCCCACTGCCATCCACTCTTCGCGTCCGGCGTGCGCTCCACGTTCTTCACATGCACATGGCCGATGCGGCCCTTCGGGATGCGGTCGTAGTCGCCCGGGTATGGCACGTCTGTGGCGAAGGTGCCGGAGTTGCCCGGGTCCCAGTTCAGCATCAGGTTGCGGTTGGGCACGCCGGCGAGCGTATCAACAGCTTCCGATCCGCTGCCGGTGTTGCAGGCCATCTCGTTCTCCAGTACCAACACGATGCCCTGCTTCGCGCACTTGGTCGCAGCGGCGTCCAGACGTGCGTTGATCTCTTTGCGATAGGGCTTCTGATCTTCCAGCCGCCAGAAATCGAAACAGCGAATGCGGTCGGTGCCGAAGGTCTTCGCCAGCGCGATGTACTGGTCCAGAAGCGCGTCCTGATCGACCTCCGGCCGCTCCGGATGCTTGGCGCGAGGACTCTCCTTGGACATCGGCGCGCCCGGCAGGTCGCTCTTGAATAGCGGGCTGCCCATGTCCGTGACCTTCAGGTTGTACTTGGCGAGTATCTTCTTCGCGTCGTTGATCTCATCGGCACTCATGGCCTGCAGCGCCTTGCCGCCGATGGTGCGCAACTCGATGTAGTGCATGCCGAAGTCATTGGCAGCGATGGATGCGGCACGGTCCAGGTCGGGCGTAATCTCGTCGTTGATCACCGCGAGATGAAACGGGCAGGACGCCGCCAGCGCCTTCACCTGCGCCGCCAGCGTGACGGGAAACTTCGCCGCAGCCGCAGCGGCTGCCATGCCATAGAAGAGTTCGCGACGCGTCAGGGACATACCGGCTCCAGTCAAAATTCAAGACAAGCGTTTTTACCACATTGCCGCCACGTTTCGATTCACGACCCGGTGAAGGCCACAGCTAGCTGCTTCTGCACGCCGAGGCCGTCGACGCCAAGCGTCATGGTCTCGCCCGCTCTCAAGTACCGCGGCGGCTTCTGCCCTAATCCCACGCCCGGCGGTGTGCCGGTAGAAATAATGTCTCCCGGTTGAAGGCTCATATAGTTGCTGACGTAGCTGACCAGTTGCGCAACGTTGAAGACCATGGTGCTCGTCGATCCGTTCTGGAAGCGGTGTCCGTCGATCTCGAGCCACAACGACAGCGCCTGCGGATCGGGAACTTCGTCCGC
>CAZZVI010000252.1:0-4811 GCA_964657335.1 uncultured Terriglobus sp. | reverse complement strand
CAAGACCGGGCTGGCTGACCTGGATGCGAATGATGTCCGCACCGAAGACCTGCTTAATTGCGTTCAATTCACCTGGCCCGTAATATTCCCTCGCAGTGGTTGCTGATTTGCTGGAAGCCCTTAGATGCGGCGGCTCATTGAAGCCTTCTACCGTTACTCCTTTTGGCAGCCACGGTTTGTCGTCTTTGAGAAACTCTCTCCCACGAATAACAATTTGAACGTCAGCGTTTCGATCTTTTGATTGAGCCACTGCCGCGTCTCAAATATAAATTTGCAAGAAAGAGGCCAATGATTAGGAGGTTTTGGAGCATAACATTCCTCTGAAGATAGATAAGTCATGCTGCCCATATTATAGAGAGTTCACCACAGCCACAATTAGATCCGGAACGACATGCACTGAGACGGGCTCATTTGTGTTGATGCATAATCCGAGGTCAATTGCCGCTCAACTTAGCCGACTCTTCGGAGGACGGGAACCTTCTTTGAAAGGGGCAAACGTCAGGTTGCCCGCGCCTTGTCTAATCTCCTCGTCGAAGGAAGCCGTTTGTGCGCTCTGGAATCGTGGCTTCGAGAGTACAAGCGTGATGGCAGAGGCTGAACCACTAGGCCGATACACAACATCATCTACTCCCTCGACAAATCGGACTCGGCACTGATCCGTCTGTCGATGAGTGCATTGGCGATTATGCATAAACTTACAGTATGTCGGGTTAAGCTGGACTCTATTCCATACGCAACGCCCTTGTCGGATTCACATTCGCAGCGCGGCCAGCGGGCACAGCACTTGCCAGGAGGGTGACCAGCGCAACCCCCACGATCGCGAAGGCGTAACTCTCCGCATCGAGAGCCTTCATTCCATACAAAGAACTCTCCAGCCCCTTGCCGGCAGCGATTGCAAGCGGCACACCAAGTGCCAAGCCAGCCGCGCACAGCAGCAGGCTTCCGCGCAGCACCATCCATACCACCTGCGAACGCTGTGCGCCCAGCGCCATGCGCACGCCAATCTCCGCGCTGCGACGGCTCACCCGATAGGCCAGCGTTCCATATAAGCCCGTCGCGATCAGCAGAACGGCGAGTATGCCAAAGCAGCCCGCGAGCCGCGCGAACAGAGTCTGCTGCGAGATCGACTCTTCGAAGACCGCGGACTGGGTCATCGGCTCCAGCAGCGGCATGTCGGGATCGATCTGCGAGATCACCTTGCGCACCGTTGGCAGCATCGCCATCGGATCGCCCGGCGCACGCATCTCGACGTTCATTTCACTCACCGCGTGGCCCTGCATGTATGTGGTCCATAGCATCGGCATCGCCTCTTCGGTAATGCTGGTGTACTTGTGGTCTTTCACCACGCCCACGATGAGGCTTGGGTCGACGCCCTCGCTGAGAACATGGCCCACCGCATTCAACGTGCCGACATACTTCTTCGCGAAGGTCTCATTCACGATAACGACTTTAGGTGCGGACGACGAGTCGGCATCGGAGAAGTCCCGGCCCTGCAACACCTGGACGCCCATCGTCCGGAAGTAGTCCGCAGCGACTACGTTCGCTCGGTAGCCTGCCTGCTCCGGCTCGATCCCGTTCGGCTTGTGGCCATCCACACGGATGCCGCTGTTGTTGTTCGACCACCCGGACCCGGGCCGATTGGCCGCCATCGAAACACTCTCGACGCTGGGAACGGTGCGCAGCCTCTGCTGCAGCGCCACAAAGAAGTCGATGCTCGCCTCGTTGGTCTGCGCATGTTCCGGATGCACACCGAAGACAAGCAGGCCCTCCGGCCTCTGCCCCAGCGGTGTCTTCAGCAGATTCCGCAACGTGCCAAGCAGCAACCCCGCGCTGACCAGCAGCACCGTGCACATCGCAATCTGCGCCAACATCACAGCGTTGCCCGCGCGCACCTTCTGCGAACTCGACTGCGAGACCGTCGCAGAGCTGCGCAGCACCATCTCCGGCCCGCTCGACATCGCCGACCGCAGCGGTGCCAGCCCAAAGATCAGCGCCAGCAGGAACAGCACACTCAACGTGAACCACAGGACTGTTCGGTCCGGCTGCAGGCTTGATTCGATCCGCGCCCACGATCCCAGCGCTCGAGTCGCACCCAGAGCGAACACCCACGCCGCGACTCCCCCCAGCGCGACCAACAAGGCGCTCTCGGTCAGTAACTGCCGCGTCATCTCCCGGCGCCCAGCACCAAGTGCAAGCCGCACGCTGAACTCCCTCTGCCTGCTTGCATTGCGCGCCATCAGCAGCATCACCACGTTGCTCATCGCGATCAGAAGCACGAGGCAGACCATCGCCATCAGCGTCTTCAACATGTTCGCAAATGTAACGTCCTGGCTGTCGAACTGCTTGGCATCGGCGAATGAGATCCGGTAGGTCTTGTCGCCCCCGCGCTTCGGCCGAACACCTGTGTAGGCTGCCTGCTCGAAGACCGCCTGCGCCCTTGCCAGCGACTGTTCCCGGTTCACGCCCGGTGCCGTGCGAACCATAAGCTTCATGCACCAGAAGTTCTGCGTGGTCAGGTACATGCCCCACTCTGCTGGGCTCCCCCACGCATTGAACTCCGGCCTGCTCTGCAGCGGAATCCAGAAGTCGAGCGGCTGTTTTCCCTCCGTGCCCTCGAAGCCCTTGGTGGCGACACCGACGATGGTGAAGGAGATCGACTTGATATAGAGCGTCTTCCCAACCACATCACGGCTGCGGACGTAGTGTGTGGCCCAGAACCTGTCGCTGATGACGGCGACAGGTGCATGGTCGTCCTCGTCCTTCTGGACAAAGCCGCGGCCCAGCGAGGTGCCAACGCCCAGCCCGCTGAAGTAGTTGCCGCTTACCATATCGCCCGCGGCCTCTTCCGGCACTGTCCCCACTCGCACCGGTGCCTTGCCGCTAAAAGACATGGGTATGAAGGCGATGACCTCCTGCAGTCCGCTCTGCTCGCGTAGAGCGCGATAGACCGGATACGAAAAGGAGGTGCTCGAGTCGCCGGTCTGAGAGGCCCCGTCAGGATACCCCGTGGTGTGCAGGTAGAAGACGCGGGAAGCGTCCGGAACCGGCAACATCTTCAGCAGCACCGCATGCATCACGCTGAAGACCGCCGTATTCGCACCCACGCCAAGCGCCAGCGTCAGCACACAGACAATCGTGAACACCGGCGTCTTCGCCAATTGCCGCACGCCGTACCGAACATCCCGCCACACATTCGCAAAGAACATCGTCGTCCTCGATTCCCTCTGTCGTTGCTTCAATAAAGTCGTATTGCCAAACTGCCGCCGCGCCGCACGCGCCGCCTCTTTGCGACTCATTCCCTCGCGCTCATACTTCTCCGCGAGCATCTCCAGATGCGTGCTCATTTCTTCGTCGAACGCGCTCTCGGCGCGCCGCTGCAGAAACAATGCCTTCAGCCTGGATACTAAGGTCAGCGCGCGGTCACTCATCGCTACGCCTTCGCCTCAAGCGCCAGCACGCGGCCGATCACTGCGGCAATCCGCTCCCAGTTCTCCGTCTCGACCGCAAGCTGCTTCATGCCGCGCTTCGTGATGCTGTAGAACCGCGCACGCCGGTTGTTCTCGGAGACGCCCCACTCGCTCGCGATCCAGCTCTTCTGCTGCAACCGCAGCAGAGAGGTGTACACCGTGCCCTCGTTCAACGTAAGTACGTCTTCACTCAACTGCTCAATGCGCCGCGCGATGCCGAAGCCGTGCAGCGGGCCCAGGGCCTGTAGCGTCTTGAGGACCATCAGGTCCAGCGTTCCCTGTAACACTTCTGATCTATCGCCAGCCATGCTTGCTCCTTTGGATACTGCAAGGAAGCTATCATCAGCTCCATTGCAATGTCCACAGAAGAAATTTACGAAACACTCTGTTCAAATGTTCCTTGCCGCTACAGATTTTTCTTAGGGTCGGGATAGTCGCATCGGGCTATCTCGACACCAGTGCCTCTCGACGACGGACAAACCGCAAGTTATTTCAACTGTTACCAACAGTCAGTATGGAGTGACCGGCGCCGATGCGCTGACCGTGAGTGAAGCTCTGAGCGTCCGAAGGACGGGCAGTTCAGAGCCACAAGCGGAAGGGAGCCGGTCATGAAGGAGAAGGTACGATTTTTAGGTTTGGATGTCCATGCTGAGACGATCGCCGTGGCGATTGCGGAGCCGGACGGTGAAGTGCGAAGCTTGGGGACGATACCGAACCGCGCTGAGTCGATCCGCAAGTTGATCAAGAAGCTTGGTTCGGCAGCCAAGTTTAGAGCCTGTTATGAAGCCGGACCGACAGGCTACGTCGTTTACTGGCAGCTCGCAGAACTGGGCGTTGCGTGCGAGGTTGTGGCACCTACGCTGGTACCGGTCAAGGCTGGTGATCGCGTGAAGACGGATCGGCGGGATGCTGAGAAGCTGGCACGTTGCTATCGGTCCGGGGATCTGACGGCAGTGTGGGTTCCGGATGAGGGCTCGGAAGCATTACGCGATCTGGTGCGAGCCCGCGAAGCAGCCAAGCAAGATCAGACCCGAGCGCGGCATCGCTTGAGCAAGTTCCTTCTGCGCTCCGGTCAACGTCCACCGACTGGAGTCAGGTCGTGGACACGACCCTATCTGATTTGGGTAGCGCAGCTACGTTTCACTCAGATCGCTCAGGAGTACACACGCCTGGATTACCTGCACGAGGTCGAACACATGCGAGAGCGGGTCGCACGCCTGGAACAAGCCATCATGGAAGCGGTAAAGCTGGCATCGCCCGCACTGCAACAAGTCGTCAACGATCTCCAAGCACTGCGCGGTATCGCAGACATCTCGGCTGTGACCATTGCGAGTGAGTTGGGCC
>CAZZVI010000251.1:0-4844 GCA_964657335.1 uncultured Terriglobus sp. | reverse complement strand
TGCACGGTGAACGAGAGATCAGCGCCACCACTGCAGCGGCTCATGATGTTCTTCATACCGTTGGAAGGTCCTGATATAAACTACGCGTATGAAGCCGTTGCCCTTTAATCCCGCGCCGCTTACGCTTGAGCAGATGTCTGAACTGGTAGGCACCAGGCCGGAAGAGCTGAAGACAGTAAAGGCCATCGCGCAGCGGGCAAAGCGTCAGGCCGTACTGGAGATGGTTCGGAGGAAACGTGCCGTTGTCGCAGTCGCCCAGGCAAAGCGAGCGTAATCAGTGCGTCTTCATCAATCTGGCTTATGACGAGACCCTTCAGGACATCTTTGTCGCGTATCTGACAGGTGTTGTCTCCCTGGGATGGACGCCGCGTGCTGCCATCGAGACGTACGACACGGCCAAGTCGAGATTGCAGCGTATTTACGCGCTGATCACGCAATGCCGCTACTCGTTCCACGATCTTTCCTTTGTTGCACTCGACGGTAAATCGTTCCTTCCACGCTTTAACATGCCACTAGAGCTCGGCATCGCGATTGTGGAGCACTATCGAACCGAAGGCAGGCTGCGTCATGAATGGTTTGCGTTTGATTCTGAGGCCTACCGGCTTCAGCGCTCGGCCAGTGACCTCAATGGCTACGAAGCGCTCATTCATAACGGAACAGCCGAAGGTGTTCTGAGAGCTTTGAGCGGAAACGTTGCTGCTGCCGCTGGACCAAGTTTCCAGACCATGCAGGGTCTGTATCAAGCTGTGTCGAACACGCTACCGATCCATCTTGAAGAGGCAGGATCGACGAGCGTCTTCTCTCCGGGCGTGTTTCGCAGACTTGTGAGTCAGTCGCGCGCCTTGCGTGAAGGGTGAAATCGCAGCAGCGAAGCACCAGCAACACAAAAAAGAAGGCCGCGATCGCTCGCGGCCTCTTTGTAATTCAAACCAACCAAGCCTTAGGAGTAACTCTTCGCCGTCTCGAAGCGCTTGTTCACTTCTTCCCAGTTCACCGTGTTCCACCAGTTGGCCAGGTACTCCGGGCGCTTGTTCTGGTACTTCAGGTAGTAGGCGTGCTCCCACACATCGTTGCCCAGGACCGGGTAACTGCCGGTCGAGATGGGATTGTCCTGGTTCGGCGTGGTCGTGATCGCGAGCTTGCCGCCCTTGAAGATGAGCCATCCCCAGCCGCTGCCGAACTGCTTCGCGGTGGTCTCGTTGAAGGTCTTCTTGAAGCTCTCGAAGTCGCCGAAGTCAGCCTTGATCTGCTCTGCGACCGCACCGGTCGGCTCGCCGCCGCCACCCGGCTTCATGATCTCCCAGAACATGGTGTGGTTGACGTGGCCGCCGCCGCTGTTGCGGACGACCGCGCGCACATCTTCCGGGATGGCATCGAGGTTCTTGATGAGCTCTTCGGGCGTCTTCGCTCCGAGCTCGGCGTGCTTCTCCACCGCGCCATTCAGGTTGGTGACGTAGGTGGCGTGGTGCTTGTCATGGTGCAGCTTCATCGTGGCTTCGTCGATGTGCGGCTCGAGCGCGTTGTAGTCATAGGGTAGAGCTGGAAGTTCAAAGGGCACGGTAGTCTCCTCGTTCGTGGTGCGTGCGTGAATTCTGCAGTCGCGGCAATCCGCCGCTAACGCTGCTTTGGATGCCGGGACCGGAGCGGTGGATGCGCGTCTTTCCGCAGCCAATCTCATGGAAGAGCTAAGCCGATCACTCTGCAGGGCTTTCCTGCACAATCGTGAAACGCGCGTAACTTCACCGCCGAACGCTGTGCGCTTCTCTGCATCGTAGGGTGTAATGGAGTCAGCATGAACGCATTGACCGCCGCCTACCGGTGGCTGAACGACCAAGGGCCGGCATTCGGCGCGCCGGGACTTGAAGCGCGCTGGACCTCGAGCAAGAAAGACGCGGTCTGCACGGCGTATGCCTCCAGCAGCCGTATCTGGTTCACCGTCTCACACGGCACGCTCAACGAGATCTACTACCCGACCATCGATCGTCCGCAGACGCGCGACATGGAGCTGATCTTCACGGACGGCGAGACCTTCGTCCACGAAGAGAAGCGGGACTTCGAATTCGATTTCCACTACATCGACGCGGACGCGCTCGCGGTGCGCGTCGTTGCCAGCGACCTGGGCGGTCGCTACACCGTGACAAAGGAGTTCGTCACCGATCCGCATCACCCCGTCGTGCTGATGCACGTGAAGGTCGAGGGCGAAGAGAGCGTGCTGTCGCGGCTGAAGTGCTACGCGCTGCTGGCCCCACACCTGAACGGCGGCGGCGCAGGCAACTCCGCTCGATCCATCGAGGTAGCGGGCCGCCGCTCCATTCTCGCCTGGAAGGAAAACACGTCGCTGGCCATGGGCGTGGATTGCGGTTTCACGCGCACCTCGTGCGGCTACGTTGGCTCGTCAGACGGCTTTCAGGACCTCACCGGCAACATGCGCATGGACTGGGAGTTCGGTCAGGCGCTCGACGGCAACATCGCCGTGATGGGCGAGATCGACGTCTCGCGTAAGCGTGAGTTCACCATCGCCATTGCGCTCGGCGACGGCTATCACGCGGCGCTCGCGGGCATGATGCAGTCGCTCTCCGTACCGTACTCGCTGCACGTCAAGCGCTACGTGGAGCAGTGGCATCGCGCGGCTTCGCCTGAGCGGCTGGCCGCGGCTTCGCATGACAGCGGCCGTCTTATGCGCATCAGCCACAACACCATCCTGGCGCATGAAGACAAGACCTACGCGGGAGCGTTTATCGCGTCCGCGTCTATTCCATGGGGCAATGCAAAGGGCGACGACGATCTCGGCGGTTATCACCTGGTGTGGACGCGCGACATGATCCAGTCCGCCACGGCGCTGCTCGCCTGCGGCCGCATTGACACGGCACGACGTGCGCTGGTCTACCTCGCCTGCACGCAGCGGCCCGACGGATCGTTCGCGCAAAACTTCTGGATCGACGGCACGCCCTACTGGACCGGCATTCAACTCGATGAGGTCGCGTTTCCCATCATGCTGGCGTGGCGGCTGTGGAAGCAGGACGGCCTGGGCGAGTTCGATGTCTTCCCGTTCGTCGAGCACGCTGCCGCCTTCCTCGTCCACTACGCGCCTATCACCCAGCAGGAGCGCTGGGAAGAAGCGTCGGGCTATTCGCCGTCCACGCTCGCCACGGTGATCAGCGCGCTCGTGTGCGCGGCGGACATTGCGCGGGCCCACCACTCGCCGGAACTCGGCGGCTTCCTCGAGAGCTACGCCGACTGGATCGAGGAGCACCTCGACGAATGGACGACGACGAACGACGGTGTTCTGCACCCGGACATCAAGCGGCACTATGTGCGCATCCAGCCGCCTGCGCCCGGCGAGTCGTTCTACAACCCGTCGCTCGGCGAAGGGCGCTACAACATCGCCAATCGCGGTCCCGGCGAGCGCTTCAACTTCGCGGCGAACGAGATCATCGACGGCGGCTTTCTTGAGCTGGTGCGATACGGCGTCCGCCGTGCCGATGATCCGCTGATCGTCGACTCGATCAAGGTGGTCGATCACGTCCTCAAGATCGACACGCCGTACGGCGCCTGCTGGCGTCGCTACAACCACGACGGCTACGGCCAGCAGAAGGATGGCGAGCCCTTCATCCACTTCGGGCAGGGCCGCGCGTGGCCCATCCTGACCGGTGAGCGGGCGCATTACGAACTTGCCGCGGGCGGCGATTACGCGCAGTACGTCAAGGCAATCGAGCGCTTCTCGTCCTTCGGCGGCATGTTGCCCGAGCAGGTGTGGGACTACGCCGACATGCCGGAGCAGGGGCTCTACTTCGGCCGCTCTGCCGGCTCGGCTCAGCCACTGGTCTGGGCGCACGCGGAGTACATCAAGCTGCTGCGCTCCGCAGTCGACGGCAGGGTCTTCGACCGCATTCCCGTCGTGGAAGAGCGGTACGGCGTCCGCAAGGAAGACCGCACCTTCAAGAGTGAAGTGGAGTACTTCCAGGTGACAAGGCCGTTGTCGGTTCTGCCCGCGGGCAAGCGCCTGCAGGTGCTGGACGGCAGCCGTTTTCGCGTGGCGTGGACGGTAGATGGATGGGCGACGACGCACCAGACGGACGCGCGTCTCATCGGCTACCCCGGCTTCGCAGCGGAGGTGCCGCTGCCCGTCGGCGCCACCGGAACGCTTGAGTTGACGCTGTTCTGGCCGGGAGAGGATCGCTGGCTGGGGCGCAACTATGCGATCAAGCTGTTGGAAGAGTAAGACAAGCGGCTTCAGCCGCCGAGGTAGCACGCGGCCCCTCACAGCGAGAGGCTTTAGCCTCCGAGGTGAGGCATCACCTCAGGGGCTGAAGCTCCTTTGTTCTCGAGCGATGTTCTGCCGCGGCGGCTAAAGCCGGTCACATCGAGAGGCTTTAGCCTCCGAGGTAGCAGGCGGCGCTCTCACAACGAGAGGCTTTAGCCTCCGAGGTGAGGCATCACCCAGGGACTGAAGCCCCTTTGTTTCGAAACGATGTCCGACCTCGGCAAAAGCCTGTCTTCTTGACATTCGCCAAAGGCGTTGTATTGCGGGCTGAAGGCCCGCGTTGTAAAAGCCTGGGGCGCAGCCCCAGGTTCAGGGCGAAAAGAAACTTGCGGGCTGAAGGCCCGCGTTATGCGCTTCGCGCGAGCGACCGGCCACGTACACGGATGACGGAGCGTTTCCTTTGGCAACGATAACGCGGGCCTACAGCCCGCCGCCGACGTCAGGCCGGGATACCTGGGGCTACGCCCCAGGCTGTTACAACTCGCGCCTTCAGCGCGATTCGTTGTGCCGGGTGACGTTATCCCACACATGCTCAAGGTGCCCGGAGACGTGATCCCACATGCGCAAACTGCGCCGAGAC
>CAZZVI010000250.1:0-4846 GCA_964657335.1 uncultured Terriglobus sp. | reverse complement strand
AACCTGATGCGCCAGGGCGTCCGCGAGATCACGCTCATCGGCCAGGACACGACCTGCTACGGCGAAGACCTCGGCATGCGCGATGGACTCGCGATGCTGCTCGAATCGCTAGCAACCATGCACGTCGAAGGCATTGGCACCATCAAGTGGCTGCGCTTCCTCTATGCGTATCCGAACAAGGTCACGACAAAGTTGCTGGAGACGATCGCAGCGCACGACAATATCGCGAAGTACCTCGATGTGCCGCTGCAGCACGCATCACCGACGGTGCTGAAGCGGATGAAGCGCGGCGGCTCCGGCGCGATCTTCCTGCGCACCATCGAGAAGGCGCGCATGATCGTTCCCGGCATCGCCATCCGCACGGCATTCATCGTCGGCTTTCCCGGCGAAACCGACGCGGAGTTCGATGAACTTGAGAGCTTTGTCCGCGAGGCGAAGATCGACTGGCTCGGCGTCTTCTCCTACTCGGACGAAGAAGGCGCGGCAGCATTCGACCTGGGCGAAAAGGTGCCGAAGCGCACCATCGAAGCACGCCGCCGCAGGCTGATGCGCACGCAGCTCAAGATCAGCGCGAAGGCACGCGCCGCGCAGATCGGCCGCGAGGTCGAAGTGCTGATCGAAGGCCCCTCCGAAGAGACCGACTTGCTATGGCAGGCACGCACGATGCAACAGGCTCCCGAGATCGACGGCCATGTGCTGATCAACGACTTCGGCGACCGCGAAGCGCTGGTTCCAGGCACCTTCTACCGCGCCGAGATCACCGAAGCGCACGATTATGACGTGGTCGCTCGCATTCTTGAGTAACAATCGCGCTGAAGTCGCGAGCTATCCTGGCCCTGGGCAAGGCCCAGGGTTGAACGAGCACAGCACCATGCGGGCTGAAGGCCCGCGCTAGAGAACCACATGACGATCACGCCAAAGCCGGAGTTCCGCAGCGGGCGCAGGATTTTGCTCGCCGGCAACATGGCGGTCTATGCCTCGCAGAGAGAAGCAACAGAGAAGATTCCTGCGCAGTGGCGCGAGTTCCTGTCGCTGCCAGGCCAGGAATTCCGGAGATGCTATGGCGCGTCCCCCTGCACGGACGATGGCAAGCTTCATTACCTGTGCGGCATGGAGGTCGCGAGCTATGACGCGGTGAACTCGCCCGACCGGCTGACGCTGGAGGAGGGTGAGTACGCGGTGTTCGCCGTGGAGGACATCGCTGACCTCAGGCCTACATGGATCTGGGCCCTGACTACGTGGCTTCCCTCCTCAGGACGCAAGGAGAAGCACGCGCCGGAGTTCGAACGCTACCCCGGAGTCTACAATCCCGAAAGAGTAAGCGGTCCCGTCGAGATCTGGATCCCGTTGGAGACGCAAGACTCTCATTAGCCGCAGCAAGAAGGAACGAGCAGACATGGCAACACCCGCAGACGCAGACATCATCCTGAAACTCTACGACCTTCGCCGAGAAGAAGTCATGCGTAAGGCGCGGGACTACGTCGGCATGCAGTTCTGGCCGACGACCGTGGACGAGTTCAAGGAGATCCACAAGCCGACCAATCCGAACAACGCGTACTGGCGACAGGTGATCAGCTTCTGGGAAGGCATGGCGCAGTTACCCCTGCACGGCGCGGTGGACACGGACCTGTATCTCGCGACGCAGGGCGAGTCGCTCTTTATCCGCGCCAAGTTCGCAGAGCTTTCGGAAGAGGCGACCGGCAATCCCTTCATGCCCAACACCAAGAAACTGGTGGACGGCAACGAGAGAGCCACAGCCATGTTTGAGGCGGTGAAGAAAAACCTGGTCGCACGCCGTGCGCAGGTACTCGCGGCAAAGGCGAACGTGTAGACAAATGACCGCGACACTGCCCAATCCGGAGTTCCGCGATAGTGCCGGCCTGCTGCTGGCGGGCACGCTGAAGACGTACGTTTCGGCAGACGCCCCAAAGCAGATCCCGCTGCAGTGGGGTGACTTCTTCGCGCTGGACGTGCCGGAGATTCATGCGGCCGACGTGACCTACGGCGTGCTCGTACGGGCCGACGCCGAAACCATGGACTACATGGTTGCGATCGCCGTGCCGAACTTCGACGGCGTCAACGCTCCGCACCGCGAGACCATTCCGCCGGCGCATTACGCCGTCTTCACCATCGAAGGCCTCGCCCACATCCAGCGGATGTGGGGGGACATCTACAGCAAGTGGCTGCCGGAGTCTGGCCGCAAGCTGGCGAGCACGCCGGCATTTGAGCGGTATGACGGGCGCTATGATCCCGACACAGCAAGCGGTCCCTTCGAGATCTGGATTCCCCTAGAGAGATAAGAAAGAGATGTCAAACCAGACCATTCCCTGCCCCATCTGCAAGAAGCCCGCGACGCTCGGCGACGAGGACTTTCCCTTCTGCAGCGATCGTTGCCGCCTGATCGACCTGGGCAAGTGGGCCAGCGGTGACTATAAGATCACGTCGCCCGTCCTCGACCCCGATCTGCTGGAAGACCTGGAACGCAAAAGCAATCGCCGGAACGACGATCCGTGGTGAAGAAGACGCCCTGGGCATGGGCCATCGGCACCTTCTTCGGCGCGGGCTTCCTGAAGCCGGGACCCGGCACCTACGGTTCGGTCGTCGCAACGCTGGTGTGGTTCGTGGTGGCCCGGCGCGTGCCCGTGCATCTGCTGCCGCTGGTCACGCTTGGCATGGCAGCGATGGCAACCGCCATCGGCATTCCGGCGGCCACGCGGGTGGCGCGCGAGAGCGGCCGCAAAGACCCGCAGATCGTCGTCATCGACGAGGTTGCGGGACAGTGGCTCGCGCTGACGCTGTGCCTGCCGCAGATGTCCTTTGCCTTGCTGGGACTGATTGCCTTCCGCGTCTTAGACATCTGGAAGCCGTGGCCGGTGCGCCGCCTGGAGCAGTTGCCGGCAGGCACCGGGATTGTCGTCGATGATCTCGCCGCGGGGGTCTACGCGCTGGTCGTGCAGGCGGCCCTGCAGCAGGTCTTCCTGGTGCAATGGCTTGCGAGACACGTTGGGCAGCCGCACTAGCGCAACCGAACTGAAGCGGGTGCCCCATGTCTCGCGTTTCAGACATGGGTTTGCAGATGTTTGCGCCACTACAGCCGAAGAGCATAGGCTTTCCCTGATGGCTCTTCTCGATCACCTGCGCGCCGATCCGCTTGCACCGCACCTTGTCTCGGTCTATCCCGCGGCTGCCATGCCCGACGGCGTGATCGATGTGCGCGGTGAGCGGCTTGCCGGCCCGGCGCGTCCGACTGCGCTGGTCGGCGACACACCCGCGGCGCTTACCTTCACCTCGGGCAAGCGGGTGACGATCCGCGTGCCGGACGGCGCGATCTCCGGCAGTGTGACGCTGAGCCTCGGCGAACACCGCTCCAACGCACTGCCGCTTCACGTCGCCGTGCCGCTGGCGGAGAACCTGCATCCGATCGCAAACCCCGCGGTCGACGGCGAAGGCAACCTGTACGCGACCTTCTCCGGTTCACGCGGGCAGGAGGTGCCGGTCTCGGTCTTCCGTATCGATCGCGACTTCCAGATGCGGCCGTTCGTGCGCGGCCTGCAGAATGCAAGCGGCCTCGCCTTCGGTCCCGATGGCTATCTCTACTGCTCGTCGCGTGCGGAAGGCACGGTGTATCGCATCGGCAAGGACGGCGCCATGTCGCAGTGGGCGGAAGGCATGGGCATCGCCACCGGCCTGGCGTTCGATGATGAAGGCAATCTCTACGTCGGCGATCGCAGCGGCACCATCTTCAAGCTGAATACACAAGGCTCCGTCTTCGTCTTCGCCACGCTTGAGCCTTCGGTCTCGGCGTATCACCTCGCCTTCAACGACGAAGGCACGCTGCTCGTCACCGGACCGACGACCAGCAGCAACGAGGCGATCCACGCCGTCTCGCCCGAGGGCGAGGTCAGCACGTGGTACCGCGGCCTCGGACGTCCGCAGGGCCTGGCGCTGGATACCGACGGCAACGTCTACGTCGCCGCATCGCTGCACGGCGAGCGCGGCATCATCCGCATCACACCGAAGAAGCAGGCCAGCGTCGCGGTGGGCGGCAGCGGACTTGTCGGCCTCGCGTTCACCGAAGATGGAGCGGCCGCGCTGGCGACCAATGGCGCGCTCTACGGCGTAGACATCCAGGCCGACGGTCGACTGAGCCGTTAGCCTGGCGGTGTCATACTGAAGGTGGGAGAAGACGCATGGAGACGATCGAGATCAGTGTCGATGGAACTCTGCGGGCCGATGCGCAGCAGGTACTTGCGGATGAGGGCCTGACGATCCCTGAGGCTTTCAACATGTTTCTCCAGACAGTGGTCCACGACCGGATGATGCCCGGCATCTATCGCGTTCCTAACGACGAAACACTGGCGGCCTTGCGCGAACTGGATTCCAAAGACCTTCCAACGGCGCACAGTGTAGAAGAATTGATGCAGGCACTTCGTGAAGAAGATTAGATGGACGTCTGCTTTCAAGGCTGACTTCAAGAGACTTAGCAGGAACCCGCGTTTCCGCGATGCCGTCAGCATCTTTGAAGTCGTTGCAACCAAATTAGCTGCGGAGGAGCAGCTCGAACCAGGACTCCGGGACCATCCGCTCACGGGCGAATGGAAGGGTTGCCGCGAGTGCCATCTCTCGCCTGACCTGCTCCTGATCTATCGAAAAGAAGGCGAATCGACCATAGCACTCGTGCGTCTCGGCACGCACAGCGAGCTCTTCCGATGATCGCTGAAATTATCGCTGTCGGCAGTGAGATGCTGACGCCTTACCGGCAGGACACGAACTCCCTCGCACTCACCGCTGAGTTGAATCGCCTTGGTGTCGAAGTCGCTTTCAAGACGATCCTTGGTGACTCGCT
>CAZZVI010000249.1:3391-4850 GCA_964657335.1 uncultured Terriglobus sp. | reverse complement strand
TCTGTTCGAGCACATCCTCCGTCAGATCGACCGACGGCAGCACGCACGACGAATCGCCCGAGTGGATGCCCGCCTCTTCGATGTGCTGCATAATGCCTGCGATGATGACGTCCTTGCCATCGCACAGCGCATCGACGTCGACCTCAGTGGCATCTTCGAGAAAGTGGTCGATCAGCACCGGCCGTTCCTGCGAATATTCGATGGCCGTGCTCATGTAACGCACAATGGCCGCATCGTCGTATGCGATGACCATGGCGCGTCCGCCGAGCACGTAGCTCGGTCGCACCAGCACGGGATAGCTCACGCGGTTGGCTCCCGCAAGTGCCTCGTCGACGCTGGTCGCGAGCGCTCCGGCGGGCTGCGGAATCTTCAGGTCTTCGATGAGCTTCTGAAAACGCTTGCGATCTTCCGCAAGTTCAATCGATTCCGGCGATGTGCCGATGATGGGCACGCCTGCGGCCTTCAGCGGCAGCGAAAGGTTCAGCGGCGTCTGGCCGCCGAACTGCACGATCATGCCGATCTCCGCGCCACTCGCGGCCTCGTGCTTGTAGACGGCGAGCACGTCTTCGAACGTCAGCGGCTCGAAGTAGAGGCGATCGCTGGTGTCGTAGTCCGTCGAAACCGTCTCCGGATTGCAGTTGACCATGATGGTTTCGTAGCCGTCCTCGCGCAGCGCAAAGGCCGCATGGCAGCAGCAGTAATCGAACTCGATGCCCTGCCCGATGCGGTTGGGTCCGCTGCCGAGAATGATGATCTTCTTGCGCGTGGTCGGTGTCGCTTCATCCTCTTCGTCGTAGCAGGAGTAGAGATACGGAGTGAAGCTTTCGAACTCCGCCGCGCAGGTGTCCACCAGCTTGAACACCGGTTTGACGCCGTGCTTCTCTCGCAACTCACGCACACGCACGCCGGCATCCTTGCCGTCCAGCTTCCATGAGGATGCAAGCTGATCGTCGCTGATGCCCATGCGCTTGGCAGTGCGCAACTGATCTTCGGAAACGCTTTCAAAGGTCTCAGCTGCGATCGACTTGATCTCGTCGGTGATCTGCTTCACCTGGTAGAGGAACCAGGGATCCATGCCGGTCAGGCGAGCAACTTCGCGCACCGTCATGCCGCGCTCGAAGGCGTAACGGATGTACGTCAGCCGCTCAGGATGCGGCGTGACCAGCCGCTGCGTCAGGCGGCGCGGCTCAATGTCGGCCGCGCTCGCCTTCTTGCCTGTTTCGAGCGAACGCACCGCCTTCATCATGGCTTCCTTGAAGGTACGGCCGATCGCCATCACTTCGCCGACCGACTTCATCTGCGGCCCGAGTGTCTCCTCCACGCCCGGAAACTTCTCAAACTGCCACTTGGGAATCTTGACCACGACGTAGTCGATGGTCGGCTCGAAGCAGGCAGGCGTCGCCTTGGTGATGTCGTTCTGCAACTCATCCAGCGTGTAGCCGACCGCAAGACGAGCGGC
>CAZZVI010000249.1:0-3291 GCA_964657335.1 uncultured Terriglobus sp. | reverse complement strand
AGATCAAGTCCGCGCGACAGGATCTCCGTCAGCTCTTCGCGGTTGTAGGCGATGCCGCCGCCCGATCCGCCCAGCGTGAACGAAGGCCGAATGACGCAGGGAAAGCCGATCTTCTGCGTGTAGTCGAGACCGTCGCGCAGGTTATTGATCAACGCAGACCGCGGCATGTCGAGCCCGATCTTGTTCATCGCGTCCTTGAACAGCAGGCGGTCCTCGGCCTTCTTGATCGCGTCGAGCTTTGCGCCGATCAGCTCGATGCTGTACTTGTCGAGCGTGCCCGCATCGGCCATGTCGACGGCGAGGTTCAACGCAGTCTGTCCGCCGACCGTCGGCAGCACGGCGAAGACTCCGGGCTTGCCGCTCTCCTTGAGCAGATCCGTCTCGACGCGAAGTATCTCTTCGACGTACTTCGCCGTGAGCGGCTCGACGTAGGTGCGGTCGGCAACTTCCGGGTCCGTCATGATGGAGGCGGGATTGCTGTTGACCAGCACCACCTCGTACCCTTCGGCCTTCAGCGCCTTGCACGCCTGCGTGCCGCTGTAATCAAACTCGGCGGACTGGCCGATCACAATCGGACCGGAGCCAATCACTAGAATCTTCGCGATGTCGTTCCTGCGTGGCATCTATCTTTCCCGATCAAATGGAGTCATCTGCGCGCGGCCTTACCATTCGGCAGGCTGCAGCGCATGGAGATTTCTGTTCGTCAGAAGCGAGCGGACGCTTCGCACGAACGGGTATTCGTTGCCGTGAACCGTCAGCATGCTTTCGCTCACCGCCATGCTGATGGCAATCGTCAGAATGGTGGCATTCCGCAGTGACGGTGTAACCGTAAACTCAGCCTGCGGCAGCGCTCGCACCAGCAGCCCCAACACCAGAAATGCGCTGATGGACGAGAAGGCATACCAGCGCTGCGTGTCGTAACCGAGCGCGTACATCAACAATGGCGCTAACGATGCAGCTAGTGCAACATACATTCCAGAGGTCAGCAGCCAGGCCTGCCCCGAGCTCATGCAGACGAGCCGCAGGTACACCAGTTGCATCGTCACAACCGGCAGCAGCGCGAGAACACCGGAGACGTTCGACCACTGGTAGTCGTTGTGGAGCTGCTCCCGCAACGTCAACTTGACGTTGGCCGCCGCGGATCGCGTCAGCACAGCGAAGAACGCATCCCGCACGGGAAAGTCCACACGCGCGATGATCCCCTGCCTCTCTTGAAACGCTCGATCCGCCGTTACCGGCGTCTTCGCTGCAACCAGTACGCCTGTTACCAGGCAGCAGAGCGCAAGCACGCCTGCAAACAACATTGCTCTCGCGGGAACGATGCGTCGTTCGACCGCATCGGCAGCAAAGCTGAACAGCATGGCAGGCAGCAGCAACAGCAGAAAGCCTTCATGCACCAGCATGGCCGCGATGCAGACCGGCAACGCCACAAGAAACCGCAGAAGAGGCACGCGGATCAGCAGCAATGCAAGCGTGACGGCAAGCAGCAGTACATCGTCATAGCCGTTCAGATTGCCGAGGTACAGCAGAGCCGCGCCTGACGCGAACAGCGCCGCAGCCTCACCGGGTCCGACGCGCAACATGCCCGACCTGCGCGCAAACACCACCAGCAGAACAACCGCGACTGCAAGCACCGCGAAGGAGAACGCCGCAAAGCGCGCATAGTGATTCAGCCCCAACGGAGCCGTAAACAGCGTCCCAAACAGACCGCGTTTGACGAAGCCATCGCGATAGTCGAGCTGCGCCTGTGTCGCAGCCCACGGCCCCGGAAAGCGAATACCCTTGAGCAGGCTGATCGTGCCAAGTACGAAACAGAGAAGATGCCAGAAACGCCGGTCAGAGCGGAACCAGTGCCGCAAGCCGCGGGACGCAGGTACCACCTCGGTCACTTCTTCCACTCTTCCATCATCCGGCGGAAGTCTTTGAAGAGGTAGTGCGAGTCATGCGGTCCGGGCGAAGCCTCCGGGTGGTACTGCACGCTGAACATGGGGTGCTCTTTGTGCTTCAGGCCCGCAACAGTCTGGTCGTTCAGATTTACGTGCGTCACGGCGACGGTGCCCTCGTCCAGCGTCTCCGGATCGACGGCGTAGTTGTGGTTCTGCGACGTGATCTCGACCTTGCCGGTCTCAAGATTCTTGATGGGGTGGTTCGCGCCGTGATGACCGAACTTGAGCTTGTAGGTCTTGCCGCCAAGCGCCAGCCCGAAGATCTGATGGCCCAGGCAGATGCCGAACATCGGTGTCTTGCCCGCGAGCGCCTGCACGTTCTTCTGCGCGTAGTCGAGCGGCTCCGGGTCGCCGGGACCGTTCGAGAAAAAGACGCCATCCGGGTTCATCGCCAGCACATCGGCCGCGGAGGTCGTCGCCGGCACCACCGTCACGCGGCAGTTCTCTCTCGCGAGCATGCGCAGGATGTTCTGCTTGATGCCAAAGTCATACGCAACCACGTGCATCTGCGTCGAACCGGGCGCAAGCGCGGCGGGCAGCAGCTTGTCGCCGGTCTCGTTGCGCTCGCTGTCACTGCTCCATTCGTAGCTCTGCTTGGTGCTGACGACGCTGGCCAGGTCCGTCCCTTCCATCTTCGGAATGGCGCGCGCCTTGGCCACAAGCGCATCCACGTCATCGACCTTCGTCGAGATGATGCCGCGCATGACGCCGTTCGCACGCAGATGCCGCACAATGGCCCGCGTGTCCACATCCGCGATGACGGGAACGTTGTTCTTTTCCAGGTACTCGTCGGTCACCTGCGTGGATCGCCAGTTAGACGACACCGGCGAGAACTCGCGCGTGACCAGGCCCTCGATGTAGGGCTTCGCGCTCTCGTCATCGCTCGGCGTGGTGCCGTAGTTGCCTATCTGGGGGTTTGTGAGAACGACAATCTGCCCGGCGTAGGAGGGATCGGTGAAGATCTCCTGATAACCGGTCAATGCAGTGTTAAAAACAACTTCCCCGGACCGCTCGGCCGGAGCGCCGAAGCCTTTACCGCGGAAGATGCGCCCGTCTTCGAGCGCTAGGATCGCTTGCATTGCCTCTCCAAAGGAGTGGATTCAATCGATTCTAACAGTCCTTGCCGTTAGGAACTTCGCTGTCCTGGCAAAGTCCTGCTCGGGCGCGAGTTGTTGTGTTGTGCAGGTGAATTTCCGCCAGGGCCTGCTTTTGACATGCCCCGGACAGCCGTCTAATCTCAGAAGTGGCCCTTGCAGCGAGCCAGCATGCGTCCCCGTCGTCCAGTGGCCCAGGACACCGCCCTTTCACGGCGGTAACACGGGTTCGAATCCCGTCGGGGACGCCA
>CAZZVI010000248.1:0-4884 GCA_964657335.1 uncultured Terriglobus sp. | reverse complement strand
GACGCTTGATATCGTCGGCTTGCGGAGCAGCCAGTTGAGCGCGATCTGCGGCACAGACTTTCCGGTCTCGGCGGCTACCTGATCCAGGACGTCCACTACTTTGTAGACGAACTCGTCGTCGATCACCGGTCCGCCCGCTTTGCCGTCGCTGAAACGCGTACCTTCCGGAGCAGGCTGACCGCGACGCACTTTGCCGGTGAGGCGGCCCCATCCGAGCGGGCTCCACACCAGCGCGCCGACGCCCTCGGCGATGCCCAGCGGCATCAGCTCCCACTCGTAGTCGCGGCCCACCAGGGAGTAGTACACCTGGTGCGCGGCGTAGCGGGCCCAGCCGTATCGCTCGCTGAGGTCGAGTGAGCGCTGCAGGTGCCATCCGCTGAAGTTGGAGCAGGCGATGTAGCGGATCTTGCCCTCGCGCACAAACTTGTCCAGCGTGTTCAGCACCTCTTCCATCGGCGTGAGCGCGTCGAAGGCGTGCATGTGGTAGACGTCGATGTAGTCCGTCTTCAGGCGCTTCAGGCTGCCGTGCAGTTGCTGCGTGATGTGGTAACGCGACGATCCCGCGTCATTGGGACCGGGCCCGAAGTTGAAGGTCGACTTCGTGGACAACAGCACCGACTCGCGTGGCAGATGCGCGATAGCCTCGCCGAGAATCTCTTCGGAGTGGCCGTTGGAGTAGACATCGGCCGTGTCGAAGAAATTGACGCCCGCGTCCATGCACAAGTCGACCAGGCCGCGCGCCTCGGCGACGTCGGTCGAGCCCCATGCCTTGAAGAACTCCGTTGAACCGCCGAACGTGCCTGTGCCGAAACAGAGCACCGGTACCTGCAGACCACTTTTGCCAAGCTGACGAAATTCCATAATGAATCAGATGACGCGAATGGGTGCGCGGTCGCGAAGCTCGCCGAGAGCAAAGTTGCTGCACCGGCACAGTCTCGTCATGTAAGGTAGTCAAATCGCTCTACCTGTAATTCCACAGGAGTGTTCGCGCGTCCCACGGATGAAGATGCTGATGTCCCGACCCTTGCTGTTTCCGCTCTCGCTTCGCTTGCGCCCTGTCCTGGCTGTTCTGCTGTGCCTGCTGGGTGCCGCTGCGTCCCGCGGACAGGCGACGACGCCGACCGCCAGCCGCGCGGCCGACCTGCAGGTGGGCGCGGGCCTGACCATCGCCCGGCATGACTATGAATTTGCGCCGCCCCAGGACGGCGTCGACATCAGCGGGGCGAGCATCTGGGCCACGTTCGACTTTCGTCCGCACCTGGGCGTCGAGGCGAACTTTCGCGAGCTCACAAGTCACAACGCAGATCATCTTGGCGAACGCAGCTACGAGATCGGGCCACGGTACGTGTGGCACTTTCGACGCTTCAATCCGTATGTCCGCGTGAGCTACGGCCGCGGCGTCTTCAACTTTCCAGATGACGTGGCGAACCTGGCCTACAACATGTTCGCCGGCGGCGCGGGCGTCGATGTGAATGTGCTGAAACACCTGAACGCTCGGCTCGATTTTGATTACCAGGACTGGTTGAATTTTCCGGGAACCACCGTCCAGCCGAAGGTCGGAACGATTGGTGTCGCGTACCACTTCTAGCGTGGTTGCGGCAATGTTCTCCTGAATGTCCCGATCAAAATGACATTCTCCTGAAAACAATCAGTTTGGGCCAGGACGTTCCGCAGCTTGGATCTCGTAACTCTCCTGCTCTACTTGTGTAGTGACGACTTTCAGCCCGAGCTGATCTCGCAGTGCTGAAAAAATATCAGGCCCATCTTTGTCGACCGTTGAATCGATAATTTGCTCCGTTCGCAACGGTGTCCAGCGGAGACTCACGTCATACAGGCCCGCCAGGCCTGTCCTGTCTTCCATCACCCGTCCGGAACCCGCCGGCCATTTCAAAAACCCCGCCAATTCGCGAATGCTGATGCCGTGGGCCGTCAAAATAGCTCCTGGCTTCACCTCAAAGGAATGCGGCTGCCCGCTCGTGGGCGTCAAACCGGGCCCCAGCCTTCCTGCGGTCACAACGGTCAGCGCAAAACCTTTTGCTGACCGCTTCTCCGAATGTAGCTTCAGGCCGAAGCGCTCATACGCAACTGCCATCAGCACTTCTTTGTAAACCTCTTCATCCCGTTTGCCCGCCGCGTTGTTATCTTTCGCGACGATATCCCACTGGTCACGCCGGGCCCAAGGCGGGCCGCCCGTGATCTGGAACGGAAGGACACTTAGACCTTCGCGAACCATCAGCTCAAGCGTGAAGCACGCAGCTTCGACCCGGCCTGCGGCAAGCACGCGGGTTTGTCCGCACGGTGCATCATCGAGATGCGGCTTGACAGTAGAAACCTCGAGGATGCTCTGAGCGTTCAGGGCAGGGACAATTCCAATGCTCGTTATGACTGAAAGCGTGAAAGCCGAACAGTAGCGCATTTTCTGGGCAAACTATCACGATCCGCGGAGCGAATCAATCCGTCGCAGCATGGATCATAAAGCCTGACGAGGCGTCGGCCCGTGGACGTTGCAGGGATCCTTGGTTCAGCTCGGGATGACAAAGCGTTTCGCGACGCCTCAAAGCAGAAGTTGTCAGTAGCTGCCCGGCCCTTTCATCTCCGTCGCTGCCGATACCGGCTTGCCAAAGTCCGGCGTGCCATCCGGCTTCCATGTGAAGGGTTGGATGCGCGGCGACCGGGTGCTTCCACAGCCCTGCCCGGGTGCACTGTTGGCGTGATAGATGATCCAGTCCTGCTTGCCGTCGGGCGACTGGAAGAAGCCATTGTGGCCCGGGCCGAAGACGCCTGCGGCAGGATCCTGGCGAAAGACGGGCTGGTCCAGCTTCGTCCATGACGTTGCCTGCAACAGCCTGCTGCGTGCGCGTGCCTGCAGCATGCCAAGCTCGTAGTCGTCCGTCCAGCACGGCGAGCCCGAGTAAACCAGAAAAAGGCGCCCTTTGTGCTGCAGTATCTCCGGGCCTTCGTTCACACGGACCTGATGCGGCACCGGCGAGGCGAGCGTGCCGCCTCCCAGCTCCCACGAGTAGACAGGCCGGCTGAGTTCGGTGCGCGGCGAATCAATCGTCCACGGATTGCGCAGATGCGCGATGTAGATGCGCTGCTCGCCGTCCGTATCGCCTGCCCATCCCGACCACAGCATGTACTTCTGCCCGCGCGCCTCAAAGACCGTTGCGTCGATGGCCCATTTGTCGGTGGCGTCGCTCACCTTGCCCTTGAAAGTCCACTCGCCTTCCAGCGGATTGGCCGAAGCGTTCTCGATAACGTAGATGCGATGATTCGCGTTGTTGCCGTCGTCGGCGGCGAAGTAGATGTACCACTTGCCGTCGAGCTTGTGCAGCTCCGGCGCCCAGATCTGCGTTGAGTAAGGGCCATCCGGTGGCGGCGTCCACACCACCTTCACTTCAGCGGTGGCGAGCTCTGTCAGGTCGCGCGTGCGGCGCACCGTCAGGTTCTGCCCCGTGGTCGCCATGAAGTAGTAATAACCTCCATCCGCGACGACCCAGGGATCAGGGCCAGAAGGCAGCAGAGGATTGTGAAATGTCGCCGCAGCAGCAGGCACGGTCTGCCCCTGCGCCGGCAGCGACAGGGTGCAGAGAGCCATCGTACAGGCAGCAGCGATCCAGGCAGAACCAAAACGTTTGAAGGACATCAGACCTCAGGATACCCGACGCTGATCGTCAGTCTGAGGCTTCGGCGGGCTTGTCCGGCTGCGATTGATAGATCTCTTCCACGCGTGCAAGCGTGTCGATCTCCTCCAGCGGCTTGTCCTGCCGGATCTGCACAATGCGCGGAAAGCGCAGGGCAAACCCGCTGGCATGGCGGTCACTGCGCATGATGTTGTTGAACGCGACTTCCAGTACCACCAGGGGCTCGACGCTGCGGTGGTGGCCGTAATCCTCGAGCGTGTGCGCCTTGCACCATTCGGTGAGCTCCGCAATTTCTACGTCGGTGACACCGCTGTAGGCCTTGCCCACATTCAGCAGGTCGCCGCCCGGCCCACGCACGGCAAAGGTGTAATCCGAGAGGAACTGCGACTTGCGACCCTGACCATACTCCGCGCCTGTAATGACGACATCGAGGGTGTCGAGATGGCGCTTCAGCTTCATCCAGCTCAAGCCGCGGCGGCCTGGCTGGTAGAGCGACTCGGAGGCCTTGATCATCACGCCTTCATTTCCGCGATCGCGCGCCGCTATGTAAGCGCGGTCAAGCTCTTCGGCAGAGTGGGCCTCGACCACCGGCGAGATGCGGAGGCGCTGTTCGCCGTTTGCTGCTGTCTCTTCCGGGTCGATGAACAGCCCTCCCGCAGGCAGCGGCGCTGCAAGCTCAAGCGGAGAACACGTCACTCGCTGCAGCTTCGCTGCAAGCGCTTCCAGCCTGCTGCGACGTTCCCGCAGCGGCAGGTCCAGCAGCAGTGCTCCATCCGCAAACAACAGATCGAAGGCCATGAACACGACGGGAGTGCTGACGCGGACCTCGTTCGTCACGCGCTTGCGGCCGATGCGCGGCGACAGCACGGCAAACGGCATCGCGCGATCCGCACGCACATCCCACGCCAGCAGCTCGCCATCGAGAATGATGCCGGCAGCAGATGAGTCCCACATCTCAGAAGCGGGATGCGGGGCACCCAATTCGGGAGCGACTATGGGTGCCCCATGTCTCGCTTCTGAGACATGGGTTCCATCAATGACCGTATGCACGCGAGCAAAGGCCTCCACAATCTCCGGATAGCTGGCCGTAACATCCTCGCGGTTGCGCGAGTACAGCGCCACGCGCCCGGGCTGCGACGCATCGCCGCAATGCAGTTGCACGCGCATGCCATCGTACTTGTCTTCAATCTGCGCGCGCATGCGCAAGGCCTCCACCGGCGCATGCTCCACGGCGGCACCG
>CAZZVI010000247.1:1614-4890 GCA_964657335.1 uncultured Terriglobus sp. | reverse complement strand
ACACGGTGCGGCAGATCGTTTAGCTATCGATCAACCACCACTCGTTCTGTCATCCCGTAGCGAAGCGCAGGGATCTGCTTGTGAGCCCCGTTCAGCGGAAGTGCTTGTCCAGGCCAACAAGCAGATCCCTCCGCTTCGCTACGGAATGAAAAACGTAAAAGGCAGGAGGCCAAAAGCAGCAGAGTGAACTCCGCAGCGACCATCACGTCCGGCAGCGCGACGGCCTACACTATCCCCACGGACGCTCCCGAGGGAGACGGCACCTTCGCGTGGAATGCAACGACGCTGATCGTTGTCGAGGTCAAGTGCGGTGATGTGACTGGGCTCGGTTACACCTATAGCCACAAGACAGCAGCGCCACTCGCACGCGACCTGATCGAGAAGGCGGTCGGCGGCCAGGACGCCTTCGAGACGAACGCCATCTTCACGAAGATGCGCTATGAGCAGCGTAACTACGGCCGCGAAGGTGTCGGTGCGACAGCACTCTCTGCGGTGGATATTGCACTCTGGGATTTGAAGGCGAAGCTGATGGGTCAACCTCTGGTGAGCCTCCTCGGGCAGATGCGCGATGCCGCTCCGCTGTATGGCTCCGGCGGCTTCACCACGTACAACGACAGGCAGCTTCGCGACCAGCTCAGCGGTTGGGTTGCGCAGGGTATTCCGCGCGTGAAGATGAAGATCGGAACGCATCCTGAGGACGACACGCCTCGCATTGCGGTCGCGCGTGACGCGATCGGTCCTAATGCCGAACTTTTCATCGACGCGAATGGCGCTTACAGCCGCAAGCAGGCGCTTGACGTTGCGCACCGCGCCCGGCACGAATATGGCGTCACATGGTTTGAGGAGCCGGTGAGCTCCGACGATCTTGCAGGCTTGAACCTCATTCGCAACAGCGGTCCTGCCGGCATGGACATCGCTGCCGGCGAATACGGCTTCACGGCGATGTACCTGCAGCGCATGATCGCGGCGGAGGCGGTCGACGTGATCCAGGCAGATGCCACGCGATGTGGCGGCGTGACCGGCTTCATGGACGCAGCGGCACTCGCCGATGCGCATCCACTGCCGCTGTCGGCGCACTGCGCACCCAGCGTGCATCTGCATCTTGCCTGCGCGGCGCGGCCCCTGCGGCACGTTGAGTACTTTCACGATCACGCGCGCATCGAACAGATGCTGTTCGACGGCTTCCGTGAGCCGGTGAACGGCGCGATGTACCCGGATCTCACACGACCCGGACTCGGGCTCGACTTCAAGCACACTGATGCGGAACGCTTTCGCGAAGACATCTAATCACCGCAACAATCAGGAAGGGACCAATGCTCGCTGAGCAGCTCGCGCACATCGCAACGATGAGGATGAAGGCTTGAACCTGCTGCCACAGGACACATCGCCACGCGCCGTGGTCGGTATTGTTCCATGGCCGCTTCGCAAGCCCGCGAAGCTGGTGCTGCGGCACATGCAGCATGGCACCTTTCAGCGCTCGCTTGCGCTGATGGTTGCGGGCTCCAGCGCGGTGAGCGCGATGGAAGTGGGCTACGAGCACTATCGCGGCAGCTACTCCAACCCGGTGATGTATACGCCGGTCCTGCTGTCCGGCGCGCTGACGGTCGCGAGCCTTGCCGCAGTGTTCTCGCGGCGTGCCGCGGAGACATGGATGCGCTGGCTCTCCTTCATCACGCTGGCGGATGGTGTGATTGGCTTCGGCTTTCACATCCGCGGCGTGGCGCGCAAGCCGGGTGGATGGCGCATGCCGGTGGTCAACATCGTCATGGGACCGCCGCTGTTCGCGCCACTGCTCTTCGGCACCGCTGCCTATCTTGGGGTGATCGCTTCGTATCTGCAGCGCGAGGAGGACGAGGGCATTCGCTCGCTCACCGCGGGCGCGGTACGCGGCCTTTTGAAGCAGGACTGGCGCGAAGACATCCGCATCGGCCGCTTTCAGAAACACCTCTGCGTCGTGTGTGCGATCGGGACGCTTTGCTGCGGTGGCGAGTCCTGGTACTCGCATTACAAGGACAACTTCAAGTACCGCGTGCAGTGGTCGCCCATCCTCATCACGCCGCTGCTGGCGGGCGCCGCGCTCGGCTCGCTGAAGAGCGAACGCTGTGCCAACACGCTGCTGCCGCTCGCATCGGCTGCGGCCGTGCTCAACGGCATCATCGGTACGGGATACCACATTCGCGGCATTCTGCGGCGGCCTGCGGGGCGCAAGAAGCCGCTCTACAACACGCTGTATGGTCCGCCCATCTTCGCGCCCATGCTGTTTGCCGCAGCCGGCATGCTCGGCATGATGGCTTACCTGATGCGACGCGAACGCAAGTAGTTAGGAACGTGAACCATGCCTGATTTCAGCCAAAGCAACGAGCACGCTCCGTTGACCGATCCATCGACCGGCAAGCCGCTGCCGCAGCACATGCAGCCCGGCTACTATCCGGGATGGGACGTCATGTCTCAGCGCGCCTACTGGGACGCGGCGACGCGCAAGCTGGTCGAACAGCGGCTCCGTCCACCGAAACCGATCCGATTCTTCAGCGAGGCCGAAGCTGCCACCATGAGCGCCGTGCTCGATCGCATTCTGCCGCAGGATGACCGGCTGCCGTCACAACGCATTCCCCTGCTGCCGGTGCTCGATGAACGGCTCTATACGAATCGAATCGAAGGCTATCGCTATGAGGACATGCCCAGCGATCAGCAGGCCTATCGCTGGGCCGCAGAAGCCTTTGAAGCCATGGCGCAGGAGGCGTACGGCCAGCCGTTCGCGCAACTGACCGTCACCTCGCAGGAAGTGTTGTTGCAGTCGCTGCACGACGGCGCGCCGGTGGCAGCAAAGGAGCTTTGGAAGCGCATGAATACCGAACGCTTCTGGACGCTGCTGGTGTCAGACGCATGCTCCGCGTATTACGCGCATCCGTGGGCGTGGAACGAGGTGGGCTTCGGCGGCCCGGCGTATCCGCGCGGCTACATGCGTCTGGAAGAGGGTGAGCCCGAGCCGTGGGAGTTTGCCGAGCAGCGTTACGAGTGGGCCGCGCCGGCCGACACACTCTCTGACCGAAGCGATGCGAGCGGCGGCAACGAGGCCAACCAAAGCCACCAGGGACAGGCAGGCACCCATTGAGTTTGTTCAGCAGCGACAAGCCGCTCTTCGGAGCCTTTGAAGAACCCGAGGATCGCACGCATCGTCTCGGCTCCATGCAGACGATCACGATTCCGCGTCGGCGCTTCCGCGATGAAGATGTCGTGGATGTCGTCGTGGTGGGCGTGGGGTCCGCAGGTGGTGTG
>CAZZVI010000247.1:0-1514 GCA_964657335.1 uncultured Terriglobus sp. | reverse complement strand
CATCCCATGGGCGGCGTGGGCGACACGCTCATCACCGGCTGTACGAAGCTAGGCATCCCTGTATCGGCGGGTGGCCCGGTCGCGATCCTGTCTGCCTCGCGCGGAGACCGCCCGCACTGCATCTATCGCGGCTTCTGCATCCAGGCCTGCAAGGTCGGAGCGAAGGCTTCCACGCTGATCACGCATGTGCCTGACGCGCTGAAAAACGGCGCGGAGATTCGTGATGAGTGCATGGTCTCGCGCGTCTCCATCGGCAAGGACGGGCGCACCAATGGCGTCGTCTACTTTGATCGCGACGGGAAAGAACGCTTCCAGCGCGCACGTATCGTGATCGTCAGCGGATACGCGATTGAAACACCGCGTCTTCTGCTGAACTCGGCGTGCGCTGGTCATGAGAACGGGCTGGCCAACAGCAGCGGCACGCTTGGCAAGTACCTGATGGCGCAGGCCGGCAACGTGATCGCCGGGCGCTTCGAGGAACTGATCCGCATGTACAAGGCGCCGCCCGCGCATGCGCTGACCGAAGAGTTTTACGAGACGGACCCGAAGCGCGACTTTGCACGTGGGTTCGCCGTGCAGACCGTGGGTCCGCTGCCCATCGCCTTCAGCAAGCAGATGATGGCCGCGAAAGGCCAGTGGGGATGGGGCTTGCGGCGCACCATGATGGATTACAACCACTGGTCCGCGCTCGGCCTGCTCGGCGAGATCCTGCCATGGGAAGAGAATCGCGTGGAGCTTGCCACCGGCGCGGACGAGAAGGATCGCTTCGGCATGCCGGTCGCGAAGGTCACGTTCACGCTGCACGACAACGACAAGCGCATGATCGAGTTCGGCAAGAACAAGGTGATGGAGATCATGCGCGCCGCGGGTGCGACCGAGGTCGTGCAGGAGGCGCGTTTCGCGCACTTGGTTGGCGCGGCACGCATGTCTGCCACGCCGGAGACGGGCGTCTGCGACAAGTTTGGACGCACGTGGGATGTCGATAACCTGTTCGTGATGGACGGCAGCGTGATGCCGACGCAGGGCTCCGCGAACCCAGGCCTCACCATCCAGGCGCTCGCCGCGCGCACGGCAGACTACCTCATCTCGCAGAAGGACGCGATCTTCAGCGGCGAGCCGCGCGACCTGACCGCGCCACCAGTGCGCAGAAGCCTGTGCCCACCGGGCACATTCCGTAGCGGCATCCCACACCTGCGGTAATCGGGCACCCGCAGAGCGTTAGAACAACCGTTCCGCACGCCGCAGATTCCCCGCCGTTCCGATGTTCGCAAGCGTGAAGTTGAAGCGGTAGGCGTTCTCATTGCGCACGCTGCCGAGTTCGTATTTGCGATATTCCGCGGAGAAGCCGCAGCAGTTCCAGTTATAGGCAAACTGCGCGGCGGCATACTGTGTCTGCACCGCGCGCACGACGTTTGTCGCCGTCGACTGCGGCTGCACCGCACTCAGGTCGAGCCCGACATTCGCCGCGACCGCCAGGCCCCGTTTCGTCGGCGCACCATAGCCAAGCAGAAAGC
>CAZZVI010000246.1:0-4892 GCA_964657335.1 uncultured Terriglobus sp. | reverse complement strand
CGCGCACTGAAGTGGGTTCCCGGCTACGTGACCGACCGCGACCGCTAGACAAGCTCCGAAAATCTGCAAGCTGGCAGGCGAGTTCCACACGGCGAATTGCGTCCTAGCTTCTGGCGCACCTGCGCGGAGGAAAGACATGGCAGTCACATTGGAAGCGGCACGCAAGATCATCGCCGCGGCAGAAAAGAAGGCGGAAGACATCGGTCAGCCCATGAACATAGCCGTGGTGGACGAGGGTGGCAACCTCGTCGCGTTTGAGCGCATGGCAAATGCATGGATCGGCTCGATCGACATTGCGCAGAAGAAGGCGTGGACGTCACGGGCCTTCGACATCGAAACCGGCGACCTGGGCAAGAACTCGCAGAGCGGCGATCAGTTCTTCGGCATCCACGCCTCGAATGGCGGCAAGGTGATGATCTTTGCAGGCGGCGTGCCGTTGAAGCAGGGCGGTAAGGTAGTTGGCGCGGTGGGCGTCAGCGGTGGGCTCGGCAAGCAGGATCAGGCAGTCGCAGAGGCCGGCGCTGACGCGTTTAACAGCTAACGGGATCGTCTTCAATCCGTTGTGAGCGTAACGATCCAAGAACGAAGAGCCCCGCTTGAAGCGGGGCTCTCGCGTTTGCAAACACTTACTTGGTAAAGATCTCTCCATCGCTGTGCGCCTGCCGGTTCATGGCGCGCTTCGCGGAATCCTCTGCAACGCGGTCGATGTGCGACTGGTTGCCCGGCTCCGGCGTCTCGAGCGAGTTGATCCCCGGACGCGCCGGCGTGTCGGCCGTGTTCACCTTTTCCTTTGCGATGCCCTCGCCTTCACCCGCCGTTCCGTTCCCTGTCAGACTGCTCATAACCGTGTCACCTCGCCATAAGTAGACGCGAGGGCTGCGTGGCGGGTTTGCCGACGGGTGTCACGGCCTTGCATTATCGGGCCTCGGCGCGACTAACATTGCTGCCATGGCTGACTTTCTTGCGCAGGCGCGGGCGCTCCACGCGGACAGCATCGTTTTAGACGGCCACGCCGACACGCCGCAGCGCTTTCTCGACGAAGGCTGGAACTGGACCGGCGATCCGCTGGGCATCGGCCAACTCTCCGCGGAGACGGCGAAGCAGGGCGGCCTCGACGGCGGTTTTCTCATCGCCTGGCCGCAACCAGAGGAGTTCGCGGGGCGACACGCCGAGCGGACCCGCGCCCTGATCGCTAGTGTTCACCAGCAGGCGCAACGCCACCCGCAGACCATAACGGTCTGTCGCTCCGCGGACGAAGTGAGATCTGCAAGACAGTCCGGCACATTCGCTGCCCTGCTGGGTGTCGAGGGCGGCCACGCCATCGAGAACAGCCTGGAGGTGCTGCGCGAGTTCCACGCCGCGGGCGCGCGCTACATGACACTGACCTGGGCCAACGCAAACGACTGGTGCGGATCGAGCGGCGCCGGTGCGCGCGCGGACGGTTTGACCGGCTTCGGCCGCGATGTGGTCCGGGAAATGAACAGGCTCGGCATGCTGGTGGATGTGTCGCATGTCTCCGACGCGGCCTTCGCGGATGTGCTCGGAACATCAACAGCACCGGTGATCGCGTCGCACTCCTCGGCGCGTGCGCTCTGCGGAGCGGCCCGCAACCTGACCGACGACATGGCCCGCGCCATCGCAGACAGGGGCGGCGTGGTCATGGTCAACTTCTTTGCTGCTTTCCTGAGCGACACCTGGCGCGAAGCATGGAACGCGCAGAAACCGGCGATGGAAGCCGCTCTGGAGCCGCTGCGCGCGAGCTACCGGTCGCGTGGGAAGCCGGTCGCGTATTACGCGGAGCAGGAGATCGAGCGCGCGTGGGCACGCCGCCTGCCGCCGGTTCCCTTTTTAGTCCTGGTGGACCATTTCGACCACATGCTGCGCGTCGCCGGGCCGAACCACGTCGGCATCGGTTCCGACTTCGACGGAATCGCGCTCTCCGTCGAAGGCATGGAATCTGCCGCGGACCTGCCGAAGGTCACGGCAGGTCTGCTGGAACGCGGCTGGGCTCCAGCAGAGCTCAAGGGCATGCTCGGTGAGAACCTGCTGCGGGTGCTTGAGGCGACGCAAGGATGACGAACAGTCGATCGTCCCGCCTGGGACGCACAAGCCGACCGCGCGAAGGCGGATCGACCGGCGTATCCTGAAGACGGCATGATGTCCCGACTTTCGCCCCTCACTTTGATCGCCGGCATAGCCCTTTGTGCCGCCGGTGCCGCTCAGGCGCAACAGGCCCCACCCGCTCCACCTCCGGCGCAGCAGCAGCCTCCACCAGCCAGGCCGGCGGACGATCTGCCCGACTCTCCCGGCGCGTCCGAGGGCCTGGTTGTGCCGCCCGCGCCCAACGGTCCGTTCGTGGTCTTCGACACCAGCATGGGCCGGATGACCTGCCAGTTCTTCGCGCAGGAGTCACCCATCACCGTCGAGAACTTTATCGGCCTGGCGACGGGCACGAAGGAATTCACGGATCCGATTACCGGAGCCAAGCTGAAGGGCGTTCGCTTCTACGATGGAACGACCTTTCACCGCGTGATCGCCAACTTCATGATCCAGGGCGGCGATCGCGCGGGTAATGGCACCGGCGACGGTGGCTTCTACATCAAGGACGAGTTCTCGCCTGGTCTGCGCTTTGACCGCGAAGGGCGGCTGGCGATGGCAAACGCCGGGCCCGGCACAGGCGGCACGCAATTCTTCATCACCGAAGCTCCTGTACCGGAGCTGAACGGCAAGCACACCATCTTCGGCCAGTGCGATCCCCACGCCGTCGGCATTGTGCAGGCGATCGCGCGCGTCGAGAAGAATTCGCAGGACAAGCCGATCACGCCCGTCCTCATCAACAAGGTGACCATCGTGCCGGAAGGCTCGCCTCTGCCGCCCGAGCCGACACCTGTCGCCACTCCTCCGGCGCCGTAATATCCCGGCGCAGCCTGTTATCCGAACCGGCTGCGGCCGCATCACATCAAAGTTTGCACTTGAAAGGAACCTCACATGGCAGAACGCGCACCCGGTACCTACGCCATCTTCAACACCAGCGAAGGCACCGTCGTTACAAAGTTGTTCGAGAAGGACGCACCTGAAACCGTCGCCAACTTTATCGGCCTGGCTGAAGGCAGCAAGAAGTGGGAGAGCCGGGGCAAGAAGGGCGACAAGCTCTATGACGGCACGGTCTTTCACCGCGTCATTCCAGAGTTCATGATCCAGGGCGGCGACCCCGAAGGCACCGGCATGGGCGGCCCCGGCTACAAGTTCGCCGATGAAACGAAGGGCTCGCCGCACGGCTTTCAGCAGGCGGGCAAGCTGGCCATGGCCAACGCCGGACCCAACACCAACGGTTCGCAGTTCTTTATCACGGTCGCGCCGACAGCATGGTTGACCGGCCGCCACACCATCTTTGGCGAAGTCGTCGAAGGCTATGACATCGTGGAGAAGATCAGCAAGGTTCCGCGTGACGGCATGGACCGCCCGAAGAAGACCGTGACGCTGGATTCGGTTGTCATCGAGCGCGTCTAGCACTTTCGCTTCGAAGACAAAGGCTGTCCCTTCGGGCGGCCTTTGTCTTGCCCGAACGTTGTGGAACGCTAGAAAGCCGTTGCTGTCTGTCGCCGCACATGAAAGTACCGGTTGATGGGACTCTCCATCCATCGATAACAGATCAGGCCTGCCGCAATGCTCATCAGAAACGCGAGCAAGAGCGGCACGGCAAACGAATTGACGGTAGTAAGCGGTCCATGCTCCATCATGATGCGGATGAGGCCGATCACAAACCAGTGCACCAGATAGATGGAATAGGAAGCGTCGCCCAGCAGCAGAAACGGTCTGGGAATACGATGACCGACGCGAGCCTCGAGTTCGACTGCGCTCCCAACCAGCAGCAGCGCCAATGGACCGGCAAAGATCAGCGGCGCAATGACTCCCCATCTCGTAAAGACCAGCAGAAAGCTCGATGCAGCCAGGCAAGCGGTGGCGGCCCATGCAGGCGCAGCCACTGCTCTCGCCTGTGTAACGGCAAGGTATCGATCGGCAAGTACCATGCCAAAGAGGAATTCCAGGAACAGCGGCAAACGTGGCGTAGAGATTGGAACGCCCATCGGCAGGTGAAGGAGCACTCCGCAAGCCAGCAGCAGCAACAATGGCGGCAAAAAGAACCGCAAAGGAGCACGAAGCAGAAGGGCAACTGCAATCAACAGGTAAAAGACCATCTCCATGTTGAGCGTCCAACCAGGCGGCAGCAGCGGTACCACTTCGCCGAGGGCGTTTCGACTCGGAATGAACAAATACGACGCAACGGTGTGCGAAAACGATAAAGCGACCGTGCCCGGTAGCAGCAGGTCCTTGCACAGCTTTACGGTAGTCATAATCCAGTACAGCGGAACAATCCGTTCAAGCCGACGCAAAAAGAAACGTTGCGCGCTACACCATCCGCTGCTGGCACGGCGGATCGACAGCGGCATGATAAAGCCGCTCAGCACAAAGAAAATGTCGAGTCCTGTGCTGCCATTCAAACGGAATGGAACTTGCGCCCTTCCAACGTCAATGCACATGGTTGCCGTATGCTGTGCAACCACCAGCAAGGCAGCAAAGCCGCGCAGCGCTTGTATTGTGTACACGGTGCCTGGCAAACGCACACGTTCATCGCGATCGCACGCGGGCACAGTTTCAGTTCGCGACACGCTCAAGCTCAAGTGCCCTGCGAGTGCTTTCGTCTAAGCGCCGCAGCAAGGCGAGGTCACGTGATAGCGAACGGCCATAACTTGGCACCACAGTCTGAAGCATTGCCGGCGCGCTCTCTGTGGATGACAGCACCGGTGTGCCCTTCGCGATCAACTCCAGCATGATGCTGACCGCAGTCGACGCCCCAGGCGATGCGCCCAGCAGAGCCGCGAGCGATCCAT
>CAZZVI010000245.1:0-4894 GCA_964657335.1 uncultured Terriglobus sp. | reverse complement strand
CGAAGGAAGATTGGGCGCGGAAGACGGAGGAGTTTTCCGGCGGCTGGCAGATGCGCATCGCGCTGGCCAAACTGCTGTTGCAGGAGCCCTCGCTGCTGCTGCTCGACGAGCCGACGAACCATCTCGACCTCGAAAGCCGCAACTGGCTGGAGGATTATCTTCACGGATATCCGAAGGCTTACATCCTGATCTCGCACGACCGTTATTTTCTCGACCAGGTGGTGAATAAGGTCATCGAGGTTTGGAACAAGCGACTGCATGTGTACCACGGCAACTATGAAAAGTACGTAACGCAGAAGGAAGAGCGACGCGCACAGATCATGAGCGCGTACAAGAACCAAAAGGACAGGATCGAGGCGCTTGAGGCGTTCATCAACCGCTTCCGCGCCCAGGCGACCAAGGCGAAGCAGGTGCAGTCGCGCATCAAGGAGCTGGAAAAGATCGAGCGCATCGAGGTGCCGGAAGAAGAAGCGACGATCCACTTTACGTTTCCGCAGCCGATCGCTTCCGGCCGCACCGTGCTGGACGTGAAGCACCTTTCGAAGAATTATCCGATGCCGGACGGCAGCGTGAAGAAGGTGCTCGAAGACATCAGCTTCACGATCGAACGCGGCGACCGCATCGCGCTCGTCGGCGCCAACGGTGCGGGCAAATCGACCATGATCCGGCTGCTTTCGGCGCTGGAGAAGCCGACGTCGGGGACGATTAAGACGGGGCACAATGTGCTGCTGGATTATTTTGCGCAGGACCAGTACAAGGTGCTGGACCACGGCTCCGAGATGCTGGACGACATTACAGGCGCGAACCCGAAGGTGGATGTGGTGACGCTGCGATCGCTGCTGGGCTGCTTCATGTTTTCGGGCGACGACGTGTTCAAGAAGCTGGGTGTGCTGTCGGGTGGAGAGCGAAACCGGTATGCGATGGCCAAGATGCTGGTGTCGCCTTCGAACTTTCTGCTGCTGGATGAGCCGACCAACCATCTGGATCTACGTGCGAAGGATGTGCTGCTGGATGCGATTGCGAGCTTCAGTGGCACGGTGCTGTTTGTGTCGCACGACCGCTACTTTATCGATGGCCTCGCGACGAAGGTGTTCGAAGTGGAAGACCGCCGCCTGCATATTTATCCCGGCAACTACGAGGACTATCTCTACCGCAAGCAGGGCGGCCTTCCCACGAACACCGCCGATCTGAAAGCGCAGTTGACGCGCGACTCTTCCACCAACGCAAACATTGATCCTGCGACCGGGATGTTCAAGGAAGTGAGGCAGGTGGGCAGCGTTCCCGTGGCGCCGCCGGTGGGCAGTACGCACGAGGTTGAAGGCTCGCTGCAGCCAGTGACTGCGCCGCCGAAGTCGAGTGCGAAGCGGCTTAATCCAATCAAGCTGAAGCTGCTTGAAGACCGAGTTGGGGCCATTGAAGACGAGCTTCCGCAGCTCGAAGACCGCATCGCGCAGGCCGAGCAGCAGCAGGCGAACTACACAACGGCAGAGGCCGCGGTGCAACTGGCAGCCGAGCTCGACGCCCTGCGGGATCGTCACGCGACGCTGACAGCGGAGTGGGAAGATTTGGGTATGCAGCTTGAGGAACAAGCCACCGCGTAAGGCACAATATCTGCATGAGGATTCTTGTCGTCGGTGCGGGTTCTGTCGGTGGATTTTTTGGCGCTAGGCTCGCGGCGGCAGGTCGCGAAGTGACGTTCCTGGTTCGCGAGAAGCGGGCTGAACAACTGCATCGCGACGGCCTGCGTGTCGTTGCTCTCAATGGCGACCTCACCACCATCGCGCCGAAGATGATCACCGCCGACAAGATGGATGGACCATACGACGTCATCCTGCTCGCCGTAAAAACGTACGGACTTGAAGCCGCGATGGAGGATTTCGCACCGGCTGTTGGACTCGAGACGATGATCCTTCCGTTGCTCAACGGCATCTGCCACCTCGATCAGTTGAGCGCCCGCTTCAGTGCAGACAACGTCCTCGGCGGCCTGTCGCACATCTCCGCTGACCTGGACAGCGAAGGCCGCATCAAGCTGCTGGCGCACTTCGAAGACCTGGTCTTCGGCGAACTCAACGGTACGGATACGCCCCGCATCCGCGCGCTCGCAGCCGAGCTCAGCAATGCCGGATTCGATGATGAGCTGGTGTTCAACGTCGAGGCGCTGATGTGGGAGAAGTGGGTCATGCTTTCCGCGAGCGCCGTCATCACCTGCCTGTTGCGGGGCACCATCGGCGACGTGATCGCCGTGCCGCAGGGACACAAGACTGCGCTCGCGGTCATCGCGGAATGCGCTGCCATCGCGGCCGCTGAAGGGCATGCGATCTCTGAGCCCGCGATGAAGTTTACGAAGGATCGACTTACCGCTGCAGGCAGCAAGTTCACTGCGTCCATGTATCGCGACCTACAGAAGGGTGCGGCGGTCGAGGTGGACAACGTGCTCGGCGACCTGCTGAAACGCGGCGTTGCACGAGGCCTGGACACACCGACGTTGCGTGCCGCGTGCGTGCAGCTTGGGGTCTACATGAACGCGCGCGGCGGCTGAAGACGTGCGGCAAGCCTCGCCTTCAGATGCGCGGCGTGGCATCATCAACTATGGCATCCCTTTGGACCCCTGAAAGTTGGACAGACCGCCTCGCCGAACTACAGGCGCGTACCGGCGACACCAAGCAGGCGCCGCTGCGCCGCGATATCCGCGCGCTCGGAACGTTGCTGGGCGAGGTGCTGCGCGAGCAAGCCGGCGACGCCCTATTTGACGCCGTGGAGAGCCTCCGCCGTACTGCCATCGGGCGGCGCGAAGCTGAAGCCAAGGACACGACGTCCGCGCTGACGCTGCTCGAAGAAGCGCAGGCACTGACGCACAATGCCGCCGCCGACCTCATGCAGGCGTACCGCCTGGCTCGGGCGTTCGCGTTTTATTTCGAGCTGATCAATCTTGCCGAAACCAATCATCGCAAGCGCCGCCGTGCGTCCGCGCTGCTGAACACGGATGCGCCGCCACAGCGCGGCAGCCTGCGCGGTACGCTGCGGCGCATGAAGCTCGCGGGGATGGGCCGGGCAGAGGCACTGCAGATGCTGGGCCGCGTTGTGATTACGCCGGTGTTTACGGCTCATCCTACAGAAGTGGCGCGGCGCAGCGTCATGTTCAAGCGGCGGCGCATCTCTGACCTCCTCGAAAAGCTGGACCGCATACCGCTGCCGAACAGCGAGATCGAGGCGCTGGAGCGCGACCTCACCGCTGAGATCACAGCGCTGTGGCAAACCGACGACGTGCGAAGCTCGCGACCGACTGTTCGCGACGAAGTGCGCATGGCGCTGGACTATTACGATGCCTCGCTTTTTGAAACCATTCCCGTGCTCTATGCGGAGATTGCTTCAGCCCTGAACGCCGAGTTCACCGACGTGAAAACGGCCTCCATTTCCGATCTGCCCATCGTTCTGAAGTTCGGCTCGTGGATCGGCGGCGACCGCGACGGCAACCCGTTCGTCACCGCCAGCACTACCGCCGAATCGATGTCGATGGCGCGTCAGCTTGTCGTCGACCGCTATCTCGCGATGCTGCAGACGACGTTTGAACAGCTCGCTTCTTCGACGCAGCAGGCACCCGTTTCGCCTGCGCTGCGCGAACGTCTCGACAGCTATCTCGCGCAGTTGCGTCAGGCCGGAGACACTGCGATCGAACAGCGGTTCCCGCATGAGTCGGTGCGGCTGTTGATCTCGTGCATCATGCTGCGGCTCGGCGGCGGACCGACCACGTCGGTGCAGCGTGGCCCATCCACGCGGTCCGCGCTCGCGGCTTATGCCAATGCCACGCAACTGCTCGATGACCTCACGGTCCTGCGTGATTCGCTGCTTGAAAATCGCGGCCGGCGATTGGCAGAATTGCTCATCGATCCGTTGCTGATCGAAGTTCGAACGTGCGGCCTGCATCTGCAGACGCTCGACATCCGTCAGCATGCGCGCGTGCACGAGGCAGCGGTGGAAGAGCTTTCGGCCTGGGCGAGGTCGCACAGCGGCAGTGCCTCTCTTGAGCTCCCGCCAGAGCTTACTGCGCAAACCGCGGAAGTCCTCGCGACGGTGCGTGGGGTTGCAAAGCTCAAGCAGAGCGCGCCTGAAACCATTCGGCAGTACGTCATCTCCGGCGCAAGCTGCGCGGACGATATGCTGCGCGTGTTGTGGCTCGCGCGATTGGGCGGTGTCAATGTTGAAGGCTCTGCTGCCACACCGGATGCTGAAGCCGATCCTGGCCTGCAACCCGTGCCACTGTTTGAGTCCATCGAAGACCTCCAGAATGCGCCGGCCATTTGCCGTGAACTGTGGTCTTGCGAAGCTTACAAGCCGCTGCTTGCGGCATGGGAGGGACGACAGGAAGTGATGCTCGGGTACTCCGACTCCAACAAGGATGGCGGCATGATTGCGAGCACATGGGAGATTTGGAAAGCGCATCGCGCGCTGCATGAAGTCGCGCGGGAATGCGGCGTGACGCTGCGGCTCTTCCACGGGCGCGGCGGCACGGTCGGGCGGGGTGGCGGACCTACGCATCGCGCCATCTACGCACAGCCGCTCGACAGCTTCAATGGCGAGTTGCGACTTACCGAGCAGGGCGAAGTGCTTAACTGGAAGTACTCCGATGTGGTCCTCGCCGAGCGGAATCTTGAGCTGATGATTGCCGCGTCGCTCGACGCTCTCGCCCGTCCTGATATGCACCGCGAGGGTGCTTCTCCCACCCACCTTACCGGCGCGATCACGCCCGAGTGGGAAGCTGCGCTCGATGAAATGTCCGCGTCGTCGTATGCGTTCTACAAGAAGCACATCGTCGATGATCCGGAAGTCTTCGTCTACTTTGAGCAGGCCACGCCGGTTGCCGAATTGGAGCATGCGCGTATCGGCTCGCGGCCTG
>CAZZVI010000244.1:754-4909 GCA_964657335.1 uncultured Terriglobus sp. | reverse complement strand
AAGATGGTCGGGGAGAGAGGATTCGAACCTCCGACCCCCTGGTCCCGAACCAGGTGCTCTACCAGGCTGAGCCACTCCCCGATGTGTCGCCATGTGCGGGCGGAAGTAGCCGGTGAGGCTGCTCGCCGCAGCGGCTAACCGTATGAGTGTACCAGAGCCAGACCGGCCCAGCCGTTCTTACGTGAATCCGCCGCGCTACTGCTGACAGGCCCGCAACCACACCTATACTCAGGCATGCCCGTGACCGAGGCAGAGCGACAGGACGGCGCCAAACGCATGACGGCGCGCGAGATGTGGGCCTTCTTCGGCCCCGCCTTTGTTGCGTCGGTTGCGTACATCGATCCGGGAAACTTTGCCAGCAACATCGTGGGTGGCGCGCGCTTCGGCTACACCCTTCTGTGGGTTCTGCTCTGGTCGAACGCCATGGCCATGCTTGTGCAGTACCTGTCGGCGAAGCTGGGCATCGCGACCGGCAAGACGCTGCCGGAGTGCTGCCGCGAACAGTACTCCCGGCCCGTCGTGTGGCTGCTTTGGGTTGGCGCGGAGATCAGCGCCATTGCAACCGACCTGGCGGAGTTTCTAGGCGCCGCGCTTGGCTTCTATCTGCTGTTCGGGCCGGTGCTGCTGTCGCACGGCATGAGCCGGACCGCCGTGATGCTGCTTGCGGCACTTGCCACGACCATCTTTGTCTTCCTTCTGCTGGCTCTCAACCAGAGAGGCTTTCGCCACTTTGAAGGCGTGATCATCGCGCTGGTCAGCGCCATCGGCTTCTGCTACGCGATCGAGATATTCCTTGTGCATCCGGACTGGACGCTCGCAGTGCGCGGAACGCTGGTGCCGAAGCTGTCGCATGACACGCTGTACATCGCCGTTGCCATGCTTGGCGCGACCGTAATGCCGCATGTGATCTATCTGCACTCCGCGCTCATGCAGCCGCGCATGCGTGGCTTTGTGCAGCACGGCGTTAGCGGCGACGCCGAGCGACTCTCGGGCTTTCGCAGGCGCTACCTGCGCTACGAACGCATCGACATTATCCTGGCAATGAACGGCGCCTGGCTGATCAACTCCGCCATGCTGATCATGGCCGCGGCCGCGCTGTACGGCGCGAGCGAGGACGCGGTCAGCAAGCTGGAGAACGCCCATCAAACGCTGGGACCTCTGCTCGGTCCGATGGCGCAGGTGGCGTTCGCCGTGGCCCTGCTGTGCTCGGGACTGTCGTCGTCGACCATCGGCGTGCTTGCGGGCCAGGTCGTGATCGAAGGGTTCCTGGCCGTGCGCTTTCCCATCTACCTGCGGCGACTGATTACCATTATTCCGGCGGTGATCGTCATCGCGCTTGGGCTGGACGAGCTGAAGGTGCTGCTGCTGTCGCAGGCGGTGCTGTCGTTCGGCATCCCGTTTGCATTGATCCCGCTGCTGCTGCTGACCGGGCGCGCGGACGTGATGCAGGAGTTCCGCAACAATCGCCTGACAGCATTCGCGGGGTGGACCGTCGCGTCTCTGATCGTTGGCCTGAACGGTGTGCTGCTGTGGCAAATCTTCACGGGCTGACGCTGCGGTGTGGGAGGCTTTCTGAACAGACAAGGGGCCACGGGTTAGTCGTGGCCCCTTCTGCTTTCCGCATTGTCCCGCGTTTAGTGGTGAGGCCCTTCAGCGTGAGGCGCGGGCGCCGCGTGTGGCGCTTCAGCATGCGGTGCGGGTGCTGGTCGCGGCGCCTCAACGTGCTGCGCCGGGGCCGGTCGCGGTGCCTCCACGCGGGGCGCAGCCGCCGGTGCCGGACGGGCAGCCTGCTGCTGCAATTGCTGGCGCTGTACGTTCTGTCCCTGTTGCTGGCGCTGCACGTCCCCCTGTTGGCGCTGCACGTTTACCTGCTGTTGCTGACGCTGTAGGTTCTGTTGCTGAACGGCCTGTTGCTGGCGCTGTGCGTTTACCTGCTGCTGTTGACGCTGCGCGTCCGCCTGCTCACGCTGGCTGTTGGCCTGCACCTGCTGCTGGCGCTGCACGTCCTGCTGCTGGCGCTGTTGCTGCTCTGCCTGGCGCTGCTGGATGTTTGCCTGTTGCTGACGCTGCTGCGTCTCCTGCTGTTGACGCTGTGTGTTGAGCTGCTCACGCTGCTGGTTCTGTGTGTTCAACTGCTGGCGCTGCAGCTCCTGCTGCTGGCGCTGCTGCACGTTGGCTTGCTGGCCCTGCAGACGCTGCGTCTCCACCTGTTGCCGCTGCAGGTTCTGCTGCTGTGCCTGGACCTGGCGTTGCTGTTCCACCTGCTGTCTCTGGCCCTGCTCGAACCCCTGACGCTGCTGCGGGTTCAGGTTGCCGTTGGGCTGGAGTCCTTCAGGACGGCCGTTGGCAAAGCCCTGCGCGGCGCGAGGCGGAGCAGCAACGTTGCGGTCGGCAGGGAGCGGGCGCGAGACGGCCAGCATTGCCGGCCGGCCGTTGTTGCTGTTGAAGAACTGCTGGCGGTTCTGGGCGGCTGCCTGGCGGTTTGCGATCTGCGCCTGCATGGGCGGCGTGCGCTGCTCATGGATGGCTGCGAATTCCTGCGGCGCAGGCCCGCGGCGAAGGCCGCCAGGACCGCCGTAGTAGCTGGTGCGCGAGTTGTTAATATACGTGTTGTTCACCACGCTGACGCGGCGCTCGTAGACGTAGTTGTTCACGACCCGTGCGTTCACACGGTTCACCGCGCGGTTGTAGAAGAAGTGGTCGCCGTTCCAATAGCCGCCCTGGTAGCCGAAGCCGATAAAGCCGAAACCGTAGTTCACGCCGCCGTAGTAGCCGACGTGGCGTCCCCAGTAGCCGTGATGCCAGCGATAGCGGTCCGCACCGTAGCCCCACCACCCCGGTGTCCAGAGCGCACCCTGGTAAGGCGCCGCCACCCATGTGCCGGGCACGTAGTAGTAGCCGGCGGTCGCGTAGTCCCAGTAACCCGGCGTCCAGAGATAGTCGGGGCCCGGCGCTTCCGGCTGCTCATAATCTGCCGGCAGCGGCGGAGGCGGCTGCGTGGCCGCGGGCACATTGCTGTCGAGCAGGTCGGAGTACTGGTCATACTCCTGACCCGAGATCGGAGCACCACCCTGTGCCCCCTGCTGATACTGCGGCTGCTGGGTGTTGTACTGATACGCCTCGTTCTGCTGGCTGTTGCCGGTGCCGTAGTTCGGAGCGGCCTGCTGAGGATAGCTTTCACCTGAGGCCTGCGGAACGGCAGCATACTGCGATCCAGCAACGCGTGTCACGGGCACCGCGCTGTAGGACTGCCCACCGGCAACGGGCAGCAGGTTGGCGGATGCGGGATCGCTCGACGCCGCGTTGCCGTCAACAATGGGCGCTGCCTGCGGTTGTGTATTGCTGCGGCAGCCTGTCGCAAAGGGTGCGATGCCCGTGAGCAAAAGTGCGGAAGTGTAAAGGATCGAGTTCTTCATATTGCCTCGCCACGATCTGATGCCGGGGTATTCGCTGCCGTTTTATCGGGTGATATCCCAAGACACTTCTATACAGACCCGCGTCACGGCAAACGTTGCGCCCGCATCCCAACAAGGAATGTTCAGCGCATCACACACGCCGGAAGAAGGTCGCCACTCCCACAAACAACGCATGCTGCGCGGAGAGCTCTACGACGGCTTTGACGCTGAGCTGGTGCGCGAACGACAGTACGCCGAGGTGCAGCTGCTCCGGCTGAACACGTCCGTCGACTTCGAAGAGCGCGCCGCGCTGATGCGCGTTTTTCTCGGCTCGTTTGGAGACGGCAGCTTCGTGCGTCCGAGCTTCTTCTGTGACTACGGCTACAACATCTTTCTTGGCCGGGGAGTCTTTCTGAATTGCAACTGCGTGCTGCTGGACGTGATGCCCATCCGCATTGGCGATGGCACGCAGATCGGCCCAGCCGTGCAGATCTACACGGCAGACCACCCGCGCGACCGCGAGACACGCCTTGCCGGGCTGGAGTTCGGACGGCCCGTGACGGTGGGCAGCAACGTCTGGATCGGCGGCGGAGCGATCCTGCTGCCGGGCATCACCGTGGGGGATGACGCGGTGATCGGCGCAGGCAGCGTGATCACGCGCGATGTACCCGCAGGCACCACGGTCGCCGGCAACCCGGCGCGCCCGCTGCAGGCCAGGCGAAGAGCGATTTAAGCCGGAACTCAAGAACGAACGCGGGGG
>CAZZVI010000244.1:0-744 GCA_964657335.1 uncultured Terriglobus sp. | reverse complement strand
TCTGTCATCAGTACCACTGTGTAGTAGCGCTTGTCCGCCGCGCCGCCGCGTTCTCTCTTTCGTGCTTCTCTAGCTCTTTGAGGGAGCGGTTGAGCCACTATGTCTTTGTCGTCACCTGCACAGCGCCGCCGCCCAGGTTCGTGAGGCTCAGCTTCCGGACGGTGGCCGCACCCGCACCACTGAGCAGCGCGCCGGGATTCGGCACCGGGTGCACCCTGCCCAGACCATCCAGATCGCCAGAATGATCGGCCGTGCCGCCGACCAGAACGGTTCCTGGAGGCAACTGGTGCAAACCCGTGTCGCTGCCCAGGCCGTCGTCGATCGCGAACCCACCCGTGCCGCCACCCTTGGTCATCGTCGGCATGGGGTGCGCCTTGCCGAGGCCGTCGCCACCGTCGCCCGGGTCGCCGCTAGATCCACCGCCCTGTGGGATGAGCGGCGGCCAGTTCGTATTGACGTCCACATTGTTTGCCCCGCCACCGGTGTCACTGCCGTTGTCATCCCCTGCGTCTCCCATCGCCATGTCGCCGCCGGTGTCCGGGTGATCCGGGTCGCCTGGTGTGTCATCGCCAGACGGAGTTTCCGTGTCGTCGCCGGTGTCCGGATCCGTGGATGCGGTTGCTCCGCCGGTGCTATCGCCTGGGGTTGAGTCCGTGTCAGTCGCGCCCAGACTGACGATCAGATCGTCAAGGGTCTTGATGAGGCCGTCAAGCTCTGCATTCAGGTCGTCCAGCGCCTTCTGGC
>CAZZVI010000243.1:4505-4976 GCA_964657335.1 uncultured Terriglobus sp. | reverse complement strand
GCATCGACTTCATGCGAAAGACGCTGACGGATATGGGGTACTCGGCGTAGACGAGCCTCAGCACCGCAGGACAGCAAGCAGAGGCAGCAGAGTACAGCGGGCTAATGTCCAGCTCGAACGGGCGTAGCGCGCTGAAGGCCCGCACTGTCAAAGGCGTAGCGGGCCCGAATTGTAATGGGCGTAGCGGGCTGAGGCCCGCGTTGTAACAGCCTGGGGCAGCGCCCCAGGTTACACGCAGGTCAGGAGCGGCGGGCTGAAAGTCCGCGTTATGCGAAGCACGGGCTCCCGCATAGCGCGTGCCTTCAGCCCGCAATGTATTCCGGGGCTGTACCTGGGGCTGCGCCCCAGGCTCTTACAGCACGCGCCTTCAGCGCGTCGGATGACAAACCTCGAGATGAGATGACAAACCTCGAGACGGGATAGCAACCTTGAGATGGCGACAAACTTTAGGGTAAGTAGCAGCGGAAGGGG
>CAZZVI010000243.1:0-4495 GCA_964657335.1 uncultured Terriglobus sp. | reverse complement strand
GGGCCGCGCGATGCGCGGCCCTTCCTTACTGCGAGTACGCAAAGTTCAAATCAGCTTCGGCTCGAACTTCGGATCGTAGGTACGCTTGCGCATCGCCGTCGCCTGCGCATCGTTGAGGAACGCGCCGGTTGCGGGATCGATGTTGAGCGGACGCTTGACCTCATACGCAATGTTCGTCATCAGCAGCATCTTCACGGCAACCGCGCCTTCCGCAACCGGCGAGTTCAGGTCGCTCTGTGACCCGCCCTTCACTGCCGTCAGGAAGTTCTTGAAGTGAACGTCGGTCATGCTGTCCGCGCCCACCAGGTCGGTGCTGCTGCTCTTACCAGTCTTCACGCTGAACTGGTCGAGCATCTTGCCCTTTAGGTCGTGGACTTCGTAGCCGTCGCGGTCGAGGATCACCGCACCCGTCTCGCCATACACGGCGATGCCGCGCTCTCGGTTGTAGATGGGCATGTCGTTGCAGCAACGGCACTCCCAGCTGATCAGCTTGTTGTCGCCGTACTCGAAGCTCGCGTTGAGCGTGTCGTAGAACTGCCAGTCATCCTTGTAGGCATAGCGGCCGCCAAAGGCGGAAATGCGATTCGGCATGGCCACACCCAGCGACCAGCGGGCCACATCCACCTCGTGCGTGCCGTTGTTCAGGGCTTCGCCCGTGCCCCACTGGTGGAACCAGTGCCAGTTGTAAGGCTGCACGTTGTCCTTGTAGGCCTGCTTGGGCGCCGGGCCCTGCCACAGATCCCAGTCAAGCGTCGCCGGCACGGGCGCGGGCTTGCCGACGCCGATCCCCTTGCGGTTGTTGGTGTACCAGGCCTTGGTGTAATACGCGCGGCCGATCAGGTTGCCGTCCTGGATCTTCTTGATGATGTCGATGGAGTGCTGCGACGAGCGCTGCTGATTGCCCATCTGCACGATCTTGTTGTACTTCTTCTGGGCCGCGACGATCAGCTCCGCCTCATGGACGTTCTGGCTGCAGGGCTTCTCCACATAGACGGCCTTGCCTGCCTGCATGCCGAGGATGGCGATGGGCGTATGCCAGTGATCAGGCGTTGCGATGGTGATGGCGTCTACTTCGGGGCTGGCGAGAATCTGCCGGAAGTCCTGGTGACACTTGGGCGCGGTGCCCATCTGCTTCTCAACCCTTGCCGCATACTTCGCCATGATGTTGGTTTCGACATCGGCGATGTGCGACAGGTTCACCATCTCCTTGTTGGCATGCAGGCTCGACAGGTGCGCTCCGGCGCGGCTGTTGTTGCCGATGACGGCCACGTTGACCCGTTCGTTCGCACCGATGATGCGGGCATAGCTCTTGGCGGTGCTGCTCAGGGCGAGACCGGCTGCGGTGGCAGCGGCCGACGCAGTAAATTCGCGGCGAGTGATCATGACTTCTCCTAGCGATCAGCCATTTTACTCACATGAGTGGTGTTTCTGTGTGCACCACAATCCGCCACTCCCCGTTAATCTTCACGAACGCGTCGGACGCATTCAGTTCCGATGGCTCAGGTACATCATTACACTTGCTTTGCTGATGCAGGTGGTACGTCAGCACAGCCGAATCCGCACTGAGTGCGCGGAGTTGCGGATCCGTCACCTTGAAGCTGCCCAGGAGGCACGGTCCCGGAGCGCCCGGCATGTCGCTGAACATTTCCTCAAAGGTGAACCTGCCGGTGTGACCAAGGTAGAGCAGGTCGGGCGAGACTGTCTTGAAGAGCAGGTTCGCGTCTACGTGTTGATGGGCCGTGTGCAGGTCATTGACCTTTGCCAGCAAGGTCTGCTGCAGGTCTGCCGCCTGCTGCGCAGCAGCTGTGACAGCAAAAAATGCGAAAGGGATGAGTCTGGGGATGAGCTTCATGGCCGCAGCTTAACCCCCGAAAACGTTGTTCTACAAGGCACGGCCCAGGGGACGCAGACCGGTCAGCCGCAGGGCAGGCGCGATACATTAGCCCCATGCCATTTGGGCGACGCAAAGCGCGGGAGCCACTCAGCGAGGCGGCGCTGTTCGACTACGCCGTCAAATCTCTGGGTGCGCGCATGCAGAGCGTCCGCGATCTGCGCCGCAAGCTGCAGGACCGCGCCGAGCCCGGCGACGACGGTGCGGCTGCGGTCGACCGCATTCTCAACAAACTGCAGGAGATGCGCTACCTCTCCGACGAGCGCTACGCCGCCGACTTCACCCGTCTGCGTCAGGAAAACCGTAGCCTCGGCCGCCGCCGCGTGCAGCAGGATCTACAGGGAAAGGGCATCGCCGGCGATCTGATCGCGTCCACACTGACGGATGCCTATGAAGGCATCGACGAGCAGGCGCTGGTCCGTCAACACCTGCAGCGCCGGCGCATCAAGCCGCCGACCGATGAAAAAAGCACGGCGCGCGTTCTGAGAAGGCTGACGTCCGCGGGCTTTTCGTCCAAGGCGATCTTCGCCGTGCTGCACGCGCTCAAAAGCGATGCAGCCGCGTTGGAACGGGCCGAAGCAGAGAATCGTGACGACATCGAGTAATGCGCCTGCTAGCCTTTGTCATCCTGAGCGAAGCGTGGCGGAATCGAAGGACCTGCTTCCCTTCACGAGCCTTGGCCCCCTCGGAGGAACCCAGGTCGTTCGACTGAGCACTTCGTGCTCCGTTCAGGATGACGAGCTTTTAGCAAAGACAGACCGTGGCTTACCGAATGTCAACCGCAACGATCTGAGCAGGCCCTGCAATACCATTCACCACGTCCGTCCGCAGCACCGCTTCGAAGTCGCGGTCGCGCAGGGCTGGTCCCAGCCGCTTTCGCAGCTCGGCAACGCGCACGGGATCTGACAGGAACTCACCCGCGGCCGCGGTGCCGCTCATCGCAATACCGGCTGCGATCATCACCGGCTGGCCGAGTTGTTCGCTGTGCACGCGCGCGATGATGGCGTAGTCATGCTTGACGGCCGTGTACTTGTCCAGCAGCCGCACGGCCAGGTCCTTGTCCTGAGGGTTCTTCGTGTCTTCGATGTAGAAGACGTCCGACTCGCGGCCTGCGAAGCGGTAGCGCAGGGGGGCGAGCAGCTTCAGCGTCCACTGATTGTCAAGCCCACCGATAAAGATGGTCGGGCCCTCGCGCAGTTCGTTCAGGTTGGTGCCGAAGTTCAGCCGCACCCGCACCGGCCGGTGCTGCGACTCGACAACCTTCTCAAGTCGGGTCATTGCCAGCACGTCGGAGTAAACGACGTTTTCGCCAATCAGTTCATGGTCCAGGAACGAGCCGGTCGTCGGCAGGGGGCTGTCGGCGAGCGTCATGACACTGGCAATCGCCTCATCCAGCGTGGTTGCCTTGCCTTTGACCGAGCGCCGAATGCTCATCGGCAGACAAAAGGTAATTGGCCCCTTGGTTTCAAAGACAGGCCCCCAGAGTTGGTCCATCGGCGACGGACGCAGCCAACGCCAGGCCAAGCCGCCGGCCGCCGCAAGCACTAAGACTGCCGCGATGGTCAGCCAAAGGCGCGTCCGCGTCCACCACGATCTCGCTGAGGTGATCGAAGTGTCCTGAGCTTGAACGTGAGCTGGAGCCGGAGCCACAGCCTCAGCGGCGACGACCGCCGGCACGGGCTCTTCCACCCTGTGGCCGGGTAGAAACTCCGGCACGTATGAGCCGGGTTTCAGCTCGATCCGCAGCTCTGAGGCGTGGGCGTCTTCGTGGTAGTACTGCGCGATGCGCTTGCGGATCTCAGCGATCGTGACACGGACGATCGGATCGGCCGCCGTATCGTAATCCGGCGCGCGGCCGAAGACCTCGATACCCAGCAGGCGTTCTTTCAGTTGCCCGCCGCGGCCCTCAAGCGTTTCCTCAACGATGTAGCGGAGGAGAGTCGGGTAGCGGCGGCTGTTGCGAAAGTGCGTGGAGCGCAGCATCCCGTCCATCTGCGCGCGGACCGCCTCCTGCACAGCAGGGGCAAAGGGAAGGACATCCGGGACTTCTTGTACTGCAAGTGACATTGCTTCTGCTTCGAACTTCCTTTCGAAGCATAGGCCAATCACGCGCCCATGACAACCGGCTCTTTACCTGCTTTTAACCGGCGTGAAACGGCGGTTTCTGTCGTATTCGCGAGGGTTCATACCCGATGGACCTTACGCATCGTGCATTCGCGAGACTACGGTTCACCAGTTACAAACACTACCCTGTTCGCCGTCGGGTGTTTTCTCCCGCGGCATGTCTCTTACTGCAAACCAAAGCTCCAGGACTCCTTCATGATTGATTCACGCCGCAACTTGTTCCGCACTGGCCAGTGCATCCTGTCGTCCGCCGCAGTCTCGGCGACCAGGGGAGCGCGAGGCGCTTTCCTCGCGACTCTCTTCCTGGGAGGCGCCGGTCTGGCGCACGCCCAACTCACCACCGCCGACATTCTCGGCACGGTCACGGACGCGACCGGCGCTGTCGTCCCAAATGCGCAGGTCACGGTCAAGAACCTCGCGACCGGCGAAACCCGCAGCGGCACCACAAGCGCCTCTGGCGAGTACACCTTCACGCTGCTG
>CAZZVI010000242.1:2670-4996 GCA_964657335.1 uncultured Terriglobus sp. | reverse complement strand
TCGATGCCCTTCAGCGCGCGCAGCGAGATCTGCGCGTCGTGGCTGTCGGCGATGTTGTTGAAGCAGTGTTGTGAGCCAAGCTGCTTGAGCTTCGGCGACTGCAGGATGACTTCGCGCACCTCGGCTGCGTTGGCCGGAGCGTAGACGCGGTCCGTGCCGTAGCGCAGGTTCTTCGACCAGTTGGTGCGGGGCACGTCGGCATGATCGTTCAGGGTGGACTCCTCGGCGAAGGCGCTGCGATGGAATGTGGTGCCGGCAAGCGCCAGCGCGGAGGTGTGGAGGAGTTCGCGGCGATTCATCTGCGCTGCCTTTCCCTGCGTGCTCGTGTATACCAGTCTGCACCCGGAGCGGGCAACTTGCCCGAACGTTTCATGCTTATGGCGAGTCGACGAAGAACCTCCGTCCCCGCTACACTTGGGCACCGTTTCTCTTCCTACAAAGGTGTATTCATGACCCGTTCCAAGATGACGCTTGCTGTAATCGGACTCGCGCTTGCAGTGCTGCCAATGATGGCGCAGCAGACCGGTGCGCCAGTAGCCCGTCCCGTTCCTGCAGCGCTGCAGACGCCCAACCCACACTATGAATCGGTCGCCATGCGCATTGAGGTGAGCGCGCCCGTGGACAAGGTGTGGGCCCGGATCGGCAAGTATTGCGACATCGGCGAATGGGGCATTGCTGGCTGCACCATCCTGTCTGGCGATGGCGACTTTGGCACCGTGCGTTCCATTGGCAACGAAATCCTGGTGGGGAAGACGAAGTACAGCTACACCTACACGCAGCCGGTGCGTGAGGGCGTGAAGTACAACATGTATCACGGCACGCTTGAGGCTCGGGCGCTCACGCCGACCACCACGGAGATCCTGTACACGCTGCTCTTCGACAACTCAACCCTGGCAGATGATGCGGCGCGGGAGAGGGACAAGGCCACGCGACGTGCACGCTTCACAAAGATGCTCGGGAACATGAAAACGCTATGCGAGGGCGGAACACTGCCACCCGACGCTTTGGCGGCGCCCCCAATGCCACCGTCTGCAGCACCGGCACACTAATCGCATCGATCTCAGAACTTTCTGAGACCTTGTCCTTTCAACCGGAGCAGGTCGGCTGTATTGTCCTGCGGAGTGGAGAAACCTGCATTTAAGCCACCGCGAGCTTGGAACAGCAGGTTCCTCCGCTTCGCTCCGCTCCGGTCGAAAGGACAGATCTGAGAAGAGGCCCACTTACGCCCGCTCGCGAGCCAGCGCGCGGTGCGCGATGTCGCGGCGGTACTGCATGCCACGGAACGAGATGGCTCCCATCGCGTCGTACGCCTTGCCTAGCGCGCGGCGCAAGTTGTCGGCAACGGCGGTGACGGCCAGCACACGTCCCCCGGCTGTGACGATGTCGCCGTTTGCATCGTGCGCCGTGCCTGCGTGGAAAACCTCAACGCCCGCGGGAAACGTCGCATCCAGGCCATGGATCGGCACGCCCTTCTCCGCGCTTGCGGGATAGCCGGCCGAGGCAGCGATGACGCACACGCTCGCGCCCGGCCGCATGGTCACCTGCAGCGTGCCTGCAGTGCCGTCGATGGAGGCGTCGATCAGGTCGAGCAGATCGGTTTCCATGCGCAGCAGGATCGCCTCGGTCTCCGGATCGCCCCAGCGCGTGTTGAACTCCAGCACTTTCGGGCCGTCGGCGGTGAGCATGATGCCGCAGAAAAGGATGCCGCGGAAAGGCGCGCCCTCCGCCCGCATGCCATCGACGGTAGGCTGCGCGACCCGCGTCAGCAACCAGTCGCGCACGCCGTCGGGCAGCAGCGCATCGGTGGAGTAAGCGCCCATGCCGCCCGTGTTCGGGCCCGTGTCGCCCTCGCCGATACGCTTATGATCTTGCGCGGCGGCGATGCTGACGGCGTGCTCGCCATCGCACAGCGCGAAGAAGGAAAGCTCATCGCCTTCGAGGAACTCCTCGAGCACGACCGAGCCGCCCAGCGCCAGCAACTCCGTCGCAGCCTGTCTTGCCTCGTCCAGCGCCTGCGCGATGACGACGCCCTTCCCTGCCGCCAGACCATCGGCCTTCACCACAACAGGAAGTGTGAACTGGGGCAGCGCGGCATGCGCCTGCTCGGCCGTGTGCGCCACGACGTAACGTGCCGTAGGAATGTTGTGTCGTTGCAGGAAATCTTTGGTGAAGGCTTTGGAACTCTCCAACTGAGCAGCGGCCTGCGTCGGCCCAAAGGTGCGAACACCCTGTGCGGTGAGCGCGTCGACAATGCCTGCGGCAAGCGGAACTTCCGGGCCGATGACGACGAGGTCAGGTCTTACAGCATCGGCAACGCGGAGCATGT
>CAZZVI010000242.1:0-2570 GCA_964657335.1 uncultured Terriglobus sp. | reverse complement strand
CATAGAGCAGCAGCGCCGCCCATCCGATGCCGGTCCAGCCGAAGAACAGATTCAGCAGCAAGATGCCGCCGACCGCGTGGCCGCGGTGTGACGCAACGATCGTCGGCAGAAAGTACAGGGCGCACAGCAGAAACAGAGTGATCATGCCGGCCGCCTCCGTGGCAGCTCGAGTTTAGATACGCGAGTCACCACGGTCAGGTTCCCGAGCTTACTCGACCGGCAGAGCGCCGGCCATCGCAGCTTCCTCTGCTACCGGCTCGTAGGCGCTGGCTGCGGAAAGCTCTGCAAGCTGCTCTTCGCTCAGTTCCAGATCGGCTGCGGCAAACAGGTCTTCGAGCTGCTCGACCGTCGTGGCACTGGCGATGGGTGCGAGGATGTTGGGACGAGACAGCAGCCAGGCCAGCGCGACGGACGCCTGCTTCGCTCCAGTCTGCTGTGCAACCGCATCGAGCGCCTTAAGGATGCGGCTGCCGCGCTCGTCAAAGAACTCCTTCACGCGGCTGCCGCGGTTCTTGCCTTCGGTGTCAGCTAACGTCTTGTACTTGCCCGTAAGGAAGCCGCTCGCGAGCGCAAAGTATGGGACCACACCGAGGTTGTACTCGGCGACGACCGGTGCAAGGTCGCGCTCGTACTTTTCGCGCGTGTGCAGGTTGTAGTTGGGCTGCAACGTTTCGTAACGCGCCCAGCCCGCGTTGCGTGCAACTTCCTCGGCGCCACGAAGGCGGCGGCCGGTGTAATTCGAAGCGCCGATGACGCGGACCTTGCCTTCCTGCACCAGGTCGTTGAAGGCACGCAGGGTCTCCTCCAGCGGTGTCTCTGCGTCGTCGATGTGGGCCTGATAGAGGTCGATGTAGTCGGTCTGCAGGCGGCGCAGCGACGCCTCGACGGCCTCACGCATGTAGGCCGCGCCCAGGCCCTTCTTGCCCTCGCCCATGGGGTTGCCGAGCTTGGTCGCCAACACCACGCCTTCGCGCTTGCCGGTCCGCTTGAACCACTTGCCGAGGATGGTTTCGCTCTCGCCGCCCTTGTTGCCGGGCACCCAGCTTGAGTACATATCGGCCGTGTCGATGAAGTTGAAGCCGCGGTCAGCGAAGCGGTCCAGAACGGCGAACGACTTAGCCTCATCGATGGTCCAGCCAAAGACGTTGCCGCCCAGCATGATGGGTGAAACAGGAATGCCTAAGCTGCCGAGTGTGCGCATCTGCATGGTGCTGATCTCCTGAGGCAACAAAGAGCATGGCACGTAGCCATGCTCCTCGAGAGAATGCCTTACAAGAGCGTTTGAGCGCGGCTATGCCTCGGCGGATGCCTGCGCATCGGTGGCCGGTCCACTAGGAGCTGGCGCGGCCTTCTTCGCCGGTGCGGGCTCTGCCTTCTTGCTGGGCGCGATGATGGCGTGCAGCGTGGTGCCTTCCATGCGCGGCATGAACTCCACGATGCCGGCCGAGCCGATGTCCATGATGAGGCGGTTCACGATCTTGTAGCCGAGGTCGCGATGGGCCATCTGGCGGCCGCGGAAGCGCAGCGATGCCTTGACCTTGTCCCCCTCGCCCAGGAAGCGCACGGCCTGGTTCTTCTTTGTCTGGTAGTCGTGCTCGTCCACGGTGACGGAGAACTTGACTTCCTTGATGACGATGACCTTCTGCTTCTTGCGGGCAGCGCGGTCGCTCTTGTCTTTTTCGTAGAGATACTTGCCGTAATCCTGGATGCGGCAGACGGGCGGAACCGCATTCGGCGAAATCTCGACCAGATCGAGCGAACGCTCGCGGGCGATCTTCAGGGCGTCGAACGGGGCCATGATGCCAAGCTGCTCGCCATTCTCATCGATCACGCGGATTTCGCGCGCGCGGATCTTTTCGTTGGTGCGGATGAAGGACTTGACGGAACGCTTGTCGGTAAACGGTGGAATAGTTAGCCTCCGCAGTGCTCGTTGCCGAGGGTCTCCGGCCTTTCACGGTGAAGAAGCAAAAGGGGAGCGCACCTTCTACGGCGCTGCAAATCGCAGTATACAACGTGCGGATTGCGGCAAAAGCTTTTGACCGCTGGTCCTGTTGAAGGAGAGGGTCAGCGCGGAACGCGAAGGACGCGAAGTGCACCGCAAAGGCCGCGATGTTCAACGTCAAATTGTTGCGGTCTTCGCGGTTTTTCCTTTGCGAACTTCGCGTTCTGCCTTTGTTTGCTCCAGAGCCAAACGTGTGCGCACCGAAGCCGGAAGTTCAAGCGAACAACACACCCTGGGTCGGCGCGTGCGCCGCTGAACCCGGCTGCTTCTTCGGCTCGCCCGCATCACGCGTCAGCAGCGCATCGGTCATGCGCTCCGGCACGCCGTGACGCCGGCAGCTTGCCGCCACCAGCGCCCGCAGGCGTTCGCAATAGGGCCTCGCGGCAAAGTCCATGTCGCGGAACTTCTCTGCATACAGCACCTGCAGGTGCGGAAAGTGTTCGCGGACGAACTCGAAGTACGTCGGTCGCGAGCACGGCTTCAGGAACAGCGGCATGCCCGCGAAGAAGCTCGCGTCGGCCCCCTTCGCAAGCTCTGCCATGCGGTCGATGGCTTCCGGCGTATCGGT
>CAZZVI010000241.1:0-5041 GCA_964657335.1 uncultured Terriglobus sp. | reverse complement strand
TGGTGAACCAGGCAGGACTCGAACCTGCGACCCTCTGCTTAGAAGGCAGATGCTCTATCCGGCTGAGCTACTGGTTCCTTGTGTTAGCTTACCGCTCCGGCCTGCCGCCGTGCAGGCAAAGTACTGTTACAGCCCCGCGAGTTCTCGTGAGCGCATCAGGGTGCTTACGTCGCGGAGCGCGGCGTCCCAGCGTTCGGCGGCTTCTATTTCATTCACGCCTGCGGCCTTTACGTACATCGTCAAGGCAAAACCTTCGGCCACGGCACCGTCAAGGTCTGCCACGGCGGGGCGCAGAACGCATTCCAATTTCGCGAGCGAGTGCGGCAGTTCAGCGGCCATCCGGTCGATGCGGTACAGCATGCCTTCCATGCGATGGCGCGAGGTAAACACGGAACGCTCCCGCCACAGCTGGTCGATGTAGCTGCTGAAGCCGGACTGCGCCACTTCGGGATCGAGCAACAGGTCTGCGCGCAACGATTCGAGTTCTCCCAGGTCCATCGGCCACGCATCGCACTTGGCGGTATACACAGGCGAGCGAGTGCCGTTGAGGGCGCGCAGCGAAGCGAGGAGGGCAGGATGTTCGTCGGCTTCGGCGATGGCGTCGAGCGCATCGGGATCGTCGCGCAGATCGATCCAGTGGAGCGCGCCATCAGGCGAGCTCCACGGTACAACAAGAACCGGATCGTCGGCGCCACATTCGGCACTCCATTCACTCAGCAAAAGACACCTGCTCACGCGCGTTTTGCGAAGCGCGATCGTTCACGAAATGCAGCAACATCCGCTCGGCCCAATAACCATCGTAGCCTTCCGAGGGATTTTCAAGAAAGGCACAATGGCCGCCGTGCGTGGGCTCAAGCAACGTAATATTGGGGTTTGATCGAAGCTTTACGCGAGTGGACGCGGTCAGGCGCACAAAGGGGTCATCCCACGCATGCAGCACAAGCGTTGGAACGGCAATCGCTTCCAGCACGCGCGCGCTGCCTGAGCGAGCGTAATAATCGTCCGCGCCGGTGAAGCCGCAGTAGGGTGTCATGGCGTACTCGTCAAAGTCGCGAATGGAGCGGACGCGCGCCGTCCGCGCCGCATCGAACACCGCGGGATACAGCCGCACCTTGCGCTTGTAGCGGGCCAACAGGTTGCGCAGGAAGCGCCGCTCGTAGAGGCGATTAGTCCAGCCGTGCAGCGCGTCCGCGCTTTCTCCTAGATCCATAGGAGGTGAGACAGCTGCAACGCCGATCAGCGCCTCAGGCACATCGCTGCCAAGTTCGCCAGCCGCTTTCAGCACCAGGTTGCCGCCCATGCTGTAGCCGGCCAGAACGATGCGTCGACATCCACGCGCGATCAGCCACTCCAGCACGGCTTCCACATCGCCTGACATGCCCGAGTGATAGAGTGTCGGCGAAAGCGCGTCGGTGCCGCCGCAGTTGCGCATGTTCATGCGAACCACGCTGCAGCCCGCGGCAAACAGCTTGTTCGCGTTGCCAATCACGTACTGCGAATGCGACGAACCCTCGAGCCCGTGCACCAGTACAACGGTCACGGTATGCCGCGTGTCGGCTTGCCAATGGCAGTGGCACAGCAAGTTACTCGGCAGCATGCGATCCAGCGCAACGGCGCTCGGCACGGCCAGCATCTCCGACGGCAGAGGAACAGGCACAAGCTCTGTGGTTGCGGCGGGCAGACAATCGACGCGCGGTAGAAAGTTGCCGACGATGGTTTGCAGGTGACCGTTGCGCAGCCATCGTCTCGGCTTGAATTGTGTTGAAGCACCCAAGACTTCTATTCGACCACACTTGGGTGTCTTAGCTAGTCGCAGCTGCCACTGCCGCCCTGAGCAGGACCACAATCAGCCATGTGGTGAACACCAGAAGCAGGCCGCTGCGGATCTTGACTCGCGCGACGATGGCACCACCAATCGCCATAAGCGCAAAGATCCAAAGCGAGAAGATGTCGAGCGACCCAAGCAGCGACTTCAGGAACGCCGAGGTGCTCGCGCCCATGTAGAAGCCGGGATTGGTGCCGATGGGATCGTTGATGTTGAAGGTCTCCGGATCGCCGAGGAACAGCATTGCCGTGGACAGCGCGGAACGAAAAATGGAGGGTAGCCACGCAAACATCATTACGGCGAACATGCCCGAATACGTTGCCGTACCACCCAGGATGAAGTTGAAGCCGATCCAAAGCAGAAGCGCTCCGAGCGCCGAGACCACCGCCACGAACACAGGCCATCCGAAGAACGATACTTTCATGATGATGGCAGTGAAGCCCAGGATTTGCGCCCTTTGTTCGGACGTCGACTGTTGCAGACGTTCGTTCTGCGAAGGATTGTTGCGAAGAGCGCTCTCCGCCAGCCGCTGCGAACCCATGTGCGACAGGGCAGTCAATGTGAATAGATAGCTGAAGACCGCCAGAATGAGGAAAGGCAGCCACCACGAGCGGTCCCGGCGAATGTCTGCGAACGTTTTCGTGGGAGCGACGAAGGTGTCGAGAACGCGATCCGCCTGCGTCAGCGGAGGCTGCTCGTCAAAAGCGTCGCGCGGTGCAATCACGGGCGAAGGATATGCTTCCAGCATGGCGCGCAAACTCCTGCAGTGTGGTGTGTCGCTGCAATTCTAGCTCTAGCGCCAAGAGGAATGATCGGCACACATCACCCGCTGCCTACGATCGGCACGGAGCGATGACGCTTGATCAGACATCCCTGCACACCGATAACGCGTTTACGCGCTGTTCATCGATTCCTGCAGCGCGATGACTTCATCCTGCGCCCCAGCCTGATCGGTTGAACGCGACCAATCTGCGGCGTCGGCGGCTTGTCCAGGGTCAGCAACGGCACTGTGGTACGCGAGATCAACAACACGACCACGCGACCCGCAACATCTTCACCGTTTTCACCTCGCCCGGTCAGCGAGACACGCGCGCATGTGACCATCTGCGATCTGGATGCGCGGACGGACGGCAGTGTTGGCCAGCAGTTTGCTTACCGGTGGATCGAAATGAACCCTACCAGGACGGCGATCAGAGCGGCCACGATCAGGAAGAGCAGCCCTCCGATGAAGTAGGCTGCACGGCGTTCGGTCGCAGGTCCCGGCTGCGTAATGCCGAAGGTGTTGATGAAGGACCGCGCAAGCAGCAGCAGAAAACCCATGTCAGTTTCAGTGTGACATGCGAAGTACCGCCCGTCACTACACAGGCTGCTTTGCGGCGGCGTCCGGCCTGGCCAGATCGCATGCGCGCCACAGGTACCAGCTCGCGACCGAGCACCATGGGTGCCACTTCTTCGCCCGCTTCTCCATCTCGGCTGGTTTGGGCAGATCGGCAGGCGTCACCTTGTCTGCCGGCTTCAGCTTGCCGAAGGTGAGTGCAAAGCCCTTGCGTACGCCGTAGTCGCTGACGGGCAGAACGTCCGGGCGGCCCAGGCGGAAGATCAGCATCATCTCCACGGTCCATCGCCCGATGCCGCGAACCTGCGTCAGGTGCTCGATGATGGCTTCGTCGCTCATGCGGCGGATGCGGGCGAGCGTGGGCACGGTGCCGTCGAGCGTCTTCGCCGCCAGGTCGCGCAGCGCCAGTGTCTTGTTCGCGGACAGTCCAGCGGACCGCAACTGTGGCGTTGGGCAGTCCAGCAGATGCTGCGGTGAAGGATGCACGCCCACGCCGCACACCTCGGCGAAACCTTCGATCATGCGCGCATGGATGGCGGCAGCCGCTTTCCCATGCAGCTGCTGGTAGATGATCGACTCCGCCAGCGACTCAAACGGCGACAGCGAACCCGAGATGCGCAGGCGCAGCGGTCCAGCCTTAGTGATTAACCGGCCCAGCTTCGGATCCGCGGCAGACAGCGCGGCGGTCGCTGCATCCGGGTCATAGGGCGGCTTACGACTTGCGGTCGGGCGCGGCATAGGCAAGTCTCCCACATTGGAAGGCGTGCGCAGACGTCGGGTCGACGTATGATGAGCGTATGACGGTTCGTGTGCAGCGTATCGGCGATCAGCTCGGCATCTTGCTTTCTCCCCGAGAGCTCGACGCCCTGTGTCTTCAAGAGAACGATCTCCTTGAGATCGAGGCCATCGAAGGAAAGGTTCATTTAAGGCAGTCTGCCGGCCTGGGCCGTCACATCGAAGCGTACCGGCGCACCCGCGACGAGCATGCCGGCGTCTACAAGGAACTCGCCAAGTAAATATGCAGTTCTTGTCCGTGCAAGAGGTGGAAGATCTGCATCGCGAAGTAATTGCAGATTTCGGCGGCTCGCACGGCCTTCGCGATCGTTGCCTGCTTGAGTCTGCCGTCGCACGCGCCCAGCAAATCGAGGCTTACGAAGAGGGCGCAAACGTGACCCGCCTTGCAGCCGCGCTCAGCTACGGGCTGATCAAGAACCATGCTTTCATCGACGGCAACAAGAGGGTGGGTTTTGCCGCCCTTGTGGTCTTCCTGGACCTGCATGGGTTGCGCCTATCCGCACCTGAAGAAGAGCGTATTCGCATGACTCAGCAGGCCGCCGCAAGCGAGATCACCGAAGCAGAGTGGACACGCTGGGTTGAGGGCGCTGTCTCCTCAAGATAAACACGCACGGTACGCGTGATGACGCCCTGCTGCGACCGGGTTTCCCTGGAGTCACCTCGCACAACAGTGTCTGTGATGGGTCCTTCTGAACTCGGACTGATTCGGACGCAATTTACAAGCGGCATCCTTCCGGGTGAAGGTACATGGTATCGACTCATCTGTTTCACAAAGCCACGGCATGAAATGTTGTGCAGTGCTTTCCAGCGCAGGTTCGATTATCGAAGTTGGAGTTTGTCCGTGTCTCCGGTTGGCGCGTGCAGGGCATTCCTACCCCGCTTTGCGCTGCTATAGTGTGTTTGTCTAGTGTGAGTTGAGAGCCCTCCCGATGCATGCGGAAGAGCTTCAGGGGAGAGTCACGAGGCTCCCGGATCGTTGAAATTGCAGCTGAAGTACCACTTACTGATGGCGGTTTCCCCGCCAGTCCTTCGGGACGGACAAGAGGAAGCAGGACGCACTCATGGCGCAAGTTTTTGACCGCAGT
>CAZZVI010000240.1:0-5051 GCA_964657335.1 uncultured Terriglobus sp. | reverse complement strand
AGCCAAGCGGGCTCGTCCATGCCCTTGCCGTCGCGCAGGAACTCGTAGATGTTCTTCAGGCCCAGGCCGCTGACGACGCGCTCCCACGAGACGCGGCCGTTCAGCTTCTTGATGAGCCACTCCAGCATCTCGATCTCAAGCGGGTTACGCGGCGCGAAGTCGGCGTGGCCACCCTCCGACGGCAGTGGTGTGTGGCGACGGGCGATGCTGTTCCAGACCAGGAGCGCCTCGCCCAGACCCGTGCCGGCAGACACCAGGGCGCGGTGGCCGATGGCGGACTTGTCACCCACCTCAAGCTCGAAGATCTGGTCCGGGCCGAGCTCCGCGATGCCGTAGCCGTTCGCTTCCAGATCGTTGATCAGGAAGATGTGTTCGATGGAGAGGATCTTCGACAGGTCGCGCGAGTCCAGCTCCCACGGCAGGTTGGTCAACTTCAGGTGGCCGTCCTTTACCGGGCCGGGGCAGCCGAAGCAGGCGGCGACGACTTCGTGCTCCACCTTTTCGCCCGTATCGCCCGTGCCAAGGAAGGCATGGACAACGTCCTGCAGCGTCGCAAACTCTGACGCGGGAAACTTCTGCTGGCGCTCGATCTTGAGCTTGCCGCCCTCGAAGTTATACAGCGCTAGATCAACCTTGGTGCCGCCCACATCCCCTGCAAGGATCATCGGGTCAGCTCCAGCGTTCCGGTCTCCGCGTCACCGTGCATGCCGACCTTGGGCAGGCGGCGCGCGGCCTCGGCATCCAGCAGCAGGTGCACCTTGCCGCTGTCCGGCCGGATCAACTGCGATGGCAGCCGTTCGGGATCGTAGTCACCCAGCAGGACTTCGTGGAGGCGGTCGGCCTTTGCGCCGCCTTCAATCAGAAAGATCACGGTGCGGCCATGGTTGATGACCAGCCAGGTCAGCGTGACGCGCCAGGTTTTTTTCTCCTCCACGTAATTCGCGACCACCAGGCGGCCCATCTCGTGGATGGCCGCGGTATGCGGAAAGAGCGAGGCGGTGTGGCCGTCATCGCCCATGCCCAGCAGCACGAGATCGAACGCAGGCGCCTGCGCGCCCTCAAGCTTGAAGTTGTTCCGCAGCGTGGCCTCGTACTTTGAGGCGGCCTCTTCCGGATCGATCTCGCCTTCCATGCGGAAGACCTTTTCGGCCGGCAGCGGCACCTTGCTGAGCAGTTGCTCCTTCGTCATGCGGTAGTTCGAATCGGCATCGTCCGGACCGACACAACGCTCATCGACCCAGTAGAGTTCCAGCTTGTTCCACGGCACCTGCGAGAGAAACGGCTCCGCGGCCAGCAGGGCGAACATGCGCTTGGGCGTGCTGCCGCCGGAGATGGCGATGCGCGCTACGCCTCGCGCTGCCGCGGCGTCTACCGCGTACTTCGTGAACACCTCGGCAGCGGCCTGCGCCACGCGCTCCGGTGTGTCGTAAACAAGGTAATCGGCGATACAAGTACGTGCCATGGTTCCGTCCTGACGCGCGCAATGCGGTTGGCACCGCGCGATTGCATGATAGCGGTTGGAATGAAAAGAGCGCCCGGCGGCGCTCTTTTCCTGAGAGAATTCGTTTGCTACACGCGCCAGGCGCGGCCGTCGCGCTCCAGCAGATCGTCGCCGGCCTTCGGTCCCCAGGTGCCTGCATCGTAGTTCGGGAAGTCCATCTTCTGCTGCTTCCACGCTTCGAGGATCGGTGTCATCAGCGCCCACGTCGCTTCGACGCCCTGGCGCTCGGCAAACAACGTTCCGTCGCCGAGCATGGCGTCAAGCAGCAGGCGCTCGTAGCCGTTGGCCGATGACTTGCCGAAGGCGTCCGCGTAGGAGAAGTTCATCTGCACCTGCGCGAGGTTCGTGGTCGGACCGGGAATCTTCGCTCCAAACTTCAGCGAAATGCCGTCATCAGGCTGAATGCGAAGCGTCAGAACATTCGGCTCCAACTGCTCCGCGCCTTCACCGGAGGAGGCCTTGAACAGGTGAAGCGGCGGCTGGCGGAAGGTGATGACCACCTCGGTCACGCGCTTCTCCAGGCGCTTCGCGGCACGGATGTAGAACGGCACGCCGGCCCATCGCCAGTTCTCGATGTTCAGCTTCATGGCGGCGTAGGTCTCGGTCTCCGATTCCTTGCTGACGCGATCTTCTTCGCGATAACCGATCACCTTCTGGCCGTCGATCGTGCCCGCGCCGTACTGGCCGCGCGCCGTGTCACCCACGGGAATCGGCTCGATCGCCTTCCACACCTTGAGCTTCTCAAAGCGCACGGCGGTCGATTCGAAGCTGTCAGGCGGCTCCATCGCGACGAACGAAAGCACTTCCATCACGTGGTTCTGCAGCACATCGCGCAGCGCGCCGGCAGCCTCGTAGAACGGTCCGCGGCCTTCGATGCCGATGCTCTCGGCGGCCGTGATCTGCACATTGTCGATGTAGTTGCGGTTCCACGTCGGCTCGAAGATGCCGTTGCCGAAGCGGAAGACGAGGATGTTCTGCACCGTCTCTTTACCGAGGTAGTGATCGATGCGGAAGATCTGGTCTTCGTGCAGGACGGAGTTGATCTCGTTGTTGAGCTTCTTCGCGCTTTCAAGGTCGGTGCCGAAGGGCTTTTCGATGATGACGCGCACCCAGTGCGAGCCATCGCCGCCGGTCATGCCGTGCTTGCCGAGCCGCTGCGTGATGTCCGCGAAGAAGTCCGGCGCGACCGCCAGGTAGAAGAGGCGGTTGCCCTTGGTGTTGTACTTCGTGTCCATCTCCGCAAGATGGGCCTTCAGCTTCTCAAAGCCTTCATCGTTATCGAACTCGGTCGCGAAGTAGCCGACGCGATCGATGAACTTGTCGAGCTTTTCTTCCTTCTCATCGACGCCGCCGCCCTTGACGATGCCATCCTTCATGTCCGCAGCGAAAGTCGCGGAAAGATCGCGTCGGGCGACACCCACCACGGCAAAGTCCTTCGGCAGCAGGTCAGACTGTTCCAGGTGATACAGCGCAGGCAGCAGCTTGCGCTTCGTGAGGTCTCCCGACGCTCCGAAGATAACGACGATGCATGGCTCGGGAATACTCTCCTTGCCCTTGTTCGCCTCCACCTGCTGCTGCGAGACGTCGATGCCGGTTGCGGCCATGTACTCTTTCCCTCTTTCGTTCTCTGCGCTCACACTTAGACGCCGGCCGCGAAACAGCGGATTCGCTATTCCTTCTTCATGGCATGGCCGCCAAAGGCGTTGCGCATGACCGACAGCATGCGGTCGGTCAGGTTATTCTCTTCGCGCGAGCGCAGGCGGCGGATCAGTGACTCCGTGATGATGGGCGCGGAGACATTCAGGTCGATGGCCTCGAAGACCGTCCAGCGGCCTTCGCCGGAGTCGGTCACGTACGGCGCGATGCCGGTGAGTTCCGGGTTGTGCTGCAGCGCTTCTGCTGTCAGGTCAAGCAGCCACGAGCGGACGACCGAACCGTAGCGCCAGATCTCGGAGATCTGCGCGTTATCGAGATTCAGCTCCTTCTTCGCATCCATGATGGCGAAGCCTTCGGCGTACGCCTGCATCATGCCGTACTCGATGCCGTTGTGCACCATCTTGACGAAGTGACCGGCGCCGCTCGGGCCGGTGCGTCCCCAGCCCTTGTCCTTGGCGGGCGCGAGCGTTTCGAGGATGGGCCGCAGCTTCTCGACGACATCTTCATCGCCGCCGACCATCATGCTGTAGCCCTCTTTCAGGCCCCAGACGCCGCCGCTGGTGCCGACGTCGACAAACTCGAAGCCCTGCGGCTTCAGCTCGTTGTGGCGGCGGATGGAATCCTTGTAGTTCGAGTTGCCGCCGTCGATGAAGATGTCGCCCTTCTGCATCATGGGCTTCAGCTTCTCGATCGTCTGGTCGACGGGATCGCCCGCGGGTACCATGATCCAGATCGCGCGCGGCGTCTGCAGGTTCTTCACCAGGTCTTCCAGCGAATCCACGCCGGTGGAGCCCTGCGCGGTCAGCTTGGCTGTTGCTTCCTTGCTGAAGTCGAAGCCAACTACCTTGTGGCCGCCCTGGCGAAGACGCTCCGCCATGTTGCCACCCATCTTGCCAAGCCCGATCAGACCGATTTCCATGTGCCGTTCCTCTCCTGCGTTCCCTGTGATTCTGATGCCTTGCAATGAAAGCTGGTTCTGCTGGTTCTGCGAAGTTTCTCGGATCAAGCCACACCAGATTCGGAAGGGCACAGCTTCAGCTGTGCCATGAAATGCCTCTCAGTGATCTTTCCTTTCATCTGTTCGCCTGCAGGCGAACAGATGAAAGGAACAAAGAGGGCTACCGCTTCGGCATGGCTGAAGCCATGCCCTTCCGAAAACGTGGCCGCTTACTTTGCGATGGCTTCCTGGGCCTTCTTCACGATGTTCTCCGGCGTAAAGCCGAAGTGCGCCAGCACCTCCGGCCCGGGTGCCGATCCGCCGAAGTGGTCCAGGCCGACGATGGCTCCATCGCGGCCGACATACTTCCACCAGCCCATGGTTGCGCCGGCTTCGACGGCAACCTTCGGTACGCCGTGCGGGAAGATGCTTGCCTTGTACTCCTCATCCTGCTCTTCGAAGACGTGGAACGACGGCATGGAGATGACCCGGGCCTTAATGCCCGCCTTCTCCAGCTCCGGCAGCGTCTTGAGCACGAGCGAGACCTCCGAGCCGGTGGCGACGAGGATGACATCGGCGTTCTCCTGCTCGATGAGCACGTATGCACCCTTGCGCGGGCCGGTGAGGACCGGGTACTTCTCCGCGTCCAGCACCGGCAAGTCCTGCCGCGACAGCGCCATAAATGACGCCGCCTTGCGCTCCACCATGATCTGGTAGCAGACCGCGGTTTCGTTCGCGTCTGCGGGGCGGAAGTCCGCGAGTTGCGGAATGGCGCGCAGGCTCATCAGGTGCTCGACCGGCTGGTGCGTCGGCCCGTCCGCGCCGAGGCCGATGGAGTCATGCGTAAAGACGAAGAGCGAATGCACGCTCATCAGCGCGGCCATGCGCAGCGCATTGCGCGCGTAGTCCGAGAAGACGAAGAACGTCGAGCCGAACGGAATGAACCCGCCATGCGCC
>CAZZVI010000239.1:0-5101 GCA_964657335.1 uncultured Terriglobus sp. | reverse complement strand
GGAGAACTTATCGGCAAACTTCTTCTGCGCTCTCACAGCGTCCCGCGAGATCCCAATCAGAACCGCGCCGGCCGCCTTCAGATCGCTGTACAGGTCGCGAAACTCGCAGGCTTCCACGGTGCACCCGGGTGTGTCGGCGCGCGGGTAGAAGAAGAGAATCACCGGACTGCCGCGAAACTGCGACAGGTACACGGTCTCGCCGTCCTGATTCTGAAGCTGGAAGTCGACCTGCTCACCAATTTTCATACCAAACAGCTTACGACGGCGGCTTTGTACCGGCCAATCATGCCCGCGCGCGGGTGTGCCTTCCGCGCACAATCGCCGTCCAATAGAGACAATGACGTACGCCCGCGCTCGTTTCAGAACCATCGCGTCTGCCCTGCTTGCGCCGCTTGCCCTGTCGGTGACCGGCCAGATGCACAAGGTCGCCGCACCGGAAAAGGTAACGCGCGCCATCGGCGTGTACGAGTACGTCGGCGACCTGGAACATCCGAAGGCGGCTCGGCTTATCCCCGTCTCGCTCTTCATCGGCGGCCACTTCGAAGACGCAGGCGTTTACCTGGCCCGGCCCATTCCGTTCGCGCTCGATGGCGGCTTGCGATACGAGCTGCAGCGCGCCGGCGTGCGCCAGGACTACCTGGACGTGATCGCTTCCCGCAATTTCACCAGCTCTGCCGCGGCTGTAGCGACGCCGTTTGACGATGGCTGGTTTGGGTATGGCCGTGTCTCCGCGCCGCCTCCGCCGAAGGTCGGCCGTCTGCGCCCGAACTGCGGTAACGCCCGCGTTGTACAGGAAGCCGGCAACAGCAAGAAAGACGACGGCAAGCCGCACTTCGGCACCAAGCCCGACGCGGACGACGAAGCCAAACCTCCGGCGACTGACGCGAAACCAAAGGCCACACCGAGCAAGACGGCAACGCCCGATCCCTGCCGTGACGATGACAACGATCGGCCGGAGAAGGTAAGCCTGGCCGAGGAGCGCGACAAGAACGCGCCGGACCCGGAGCGTCCCACGCTGCACCGCTCGCCCGAGACGACTGCCAACAACACCGGCGCGACCGGCAAGGGGGACAAGAAGCCAAACAAGCCGCCGCCAGCCACCATTACCGCCAACGGCAGCCCGGCAGACGATCCTGATCGCCCGACCATCCGCCATCGCACCACGGACGAAAACGACCCCAACGCGCTGCCGCCCGATCCCATTGATCTTGCCAGTCGCGAGCACGCGCAGGCAGCCGGCAAGGCCGAAGGAAAGGGCGATGCAGATGCCGCGCCGCGCCCGGCTGCAGCCGCTTCATCTGCAAACGACACCGTGGCGGACAATGCCACCATCAGCAGCGGCGACACCATGACCGGCAAGCCGGTGCTGCGGCGCGGACGCGTCTCCGCACCTGCTCCGGACACAGTACCCTCAACTGCCAAGCCTGCTACCGGCATCAACGCCGCAAGCGTAACGGCCAAGCCTGCAACAACCGCCGCTCCGAACGCCGCAGCGACCGCTCCGTCCATTGCGCAGCCGCTCGACGCGATCGTCGCAGTGAGCGATGCGAAGGACCGCGCGGCGCACGATTTCAGCTACCACTTCAGTTCGACCACCGAGCGGGCCGCGGCGCTCGACACCCTGCAGACGATGGCGCGCGCCGTACTGGCCAATCCGGCACTTGCAAGCGATGCGCCGGAGGGCGCCGCGAAGGCCGCCGCCGCTGCTCCTGCGACGCCCGCACCAAAGACAGCAACACACAGCACAAGCGCGGCGCACACCTCAACCGCAAGCCACAACACAGCTGCAAGTCGCGCGCGTGCCGCAGCGGCTGCCCCACCCGCTCCGCCCGCACTGGCCGATGAGCAGATGAACGCGTACCAGCTCTACTTCAGCGCGCCGGTTACCTACATCTACACGGCCCGCATGCCCGCCACGGCGACGACGGCCGACCGCTTCGTCACGGTCATTGCGCAGACCGACGCGGAAGGCAAACTGCAGCCCGCCATGCGCTCCGTCACCGACGCCGCACATCTCGATCGCACGCCGCGGTACCGCCTGATCGACGCTGTCGACGCCGACGGCAGCAATCGCGCCAGCCTGCTGATGGAGCTGCGCGCGCAACACACGCGGCAGTTCGCGCTCTACCGCCTGCTCGGCAACAAGCCCGACCAGATCTTCGTGAGCGGATCAACGCTGCTGTAAGCAGACGAGTCAGCAAGTCAGCTCGCGGGCGGACTGGCTGATGCGCTGACTGAATAATTAGCTGACTTGCTGACTCGCTGACTCGCTGTTCCAATATCTGTATGCCCTCTGGAGACCTCTTCGCCGCTGAAGCCTCAACCAAGTCCCGCAGCGAAGGCGCGACCATCCTTGCGCACTGCGATGGCGGAGCGCGCGGCAACCCGGGCCCTGCGGGCTACGGCGCGGTGATTGTCGCGGAAGACGGCACGGTGTTGGCAGAGCTCTCCGAATTTCTCGGCTTCAAGACCAACAACTTTGCGGAATATTCCGGCCTTCTGGGCGTTCTGCAGTGGGCGCTCGACAACGGCCACACGCGGCTGAATGTGGTGAGCGATTCCCTGCTGATGGTCAATCAGATCCAGGGCAAGTACAAGATCAACAGTCCTGACCTGAAGCCGCTCTATGAAGAGGCAAAGCGCCGCATCGCAAAGCTCGCCTACTTCAACATCACGCACGCGCTGCGCCACAAGAACAAGACCGCCGACCGCCTCGCCAACGAAGCCATGGACCGCGGCACCAGCCGCAAGCCCGCACCCGGAGTCAGCTCTCCCGCTCCACTAGGAGCCACACCTTACCCAACTAAATCCGCCGAGCCACCTGCACCGCGGCGCATGGACCCGCTGCCTCCGGAACCGCGTCCAGCCTTACCCGCTGCCAGCGAAATGATGCGTGGCTTCGTGCGTGATGGTGTGGTTCACATGCTAGGCGGCAAAACGCTACCCGATGGCGTGTTCGTGAAGATCATCCGCGAGTAGCTACTTCGCCAGCTCATCCTTCAAAATCTGGCTCACCGTCTTGTTATCGGCATGCAGTCCGCTGGCCATGATGCGTTGCTGCACCACGCGCATGGCGGGGCCCATGTCCTTGGGGCCAGGCTTTGACCCGTCGGCGGCCAGGTGCGCGATGGCGCCATGGATGACTGCGCGGATTTCTTCGTCGCTGGCGGTCTGCGGCAGGTAGGTCTCCAGCAGCTTGATTTCGTCCTGTTCCTTGGTCGCGAGTTCAGGACGATTGCCCTTCGCGAACTGCTCGGCGGCATCTTTGCGCTGCTTCACCATCGTCTGCAGAACGGCAATCTCTTCGGATTCCGTCAGCGGCTCGCGCTTGTCGATTTCCTTGTTTTTCATCGCGGACTTCGCCATGCGCAGCGTCTCCAGCCGCAGCGACTCCTTTGCCTTCATGGCCTCGATGATGTCTTTGCCGATCGTCTCGCCGATTGCGCCCATGGTTCGTCTCCTGCTTGTCACAGCAAGTTTAGTCCCACCCGCTAACCGAACGAACCGGCCCAATTACACTGACGTGCTGACTCGCTGACCGCTGACTCGCTAAACTAGACCTATGATTCGCAAGACACGCCTGTTCACGCCCGGTCCGACACCACTGCTTCCCGCTGCGCAGTTTGCCATGGCAGCGGCGGACATTCACCATCGCACGCCGGAGTTTCGCGCCATCTACACGCGCGTACTGGCACAGCTGAAAGAGTTTGTCGGTACCAAGAACGACGTCATCGTGCTGTCCTCGTCCGGCACCGGAGCGATGGAAGCCTCCGTGTCGAACCTCACATCGCCCGGCGACCGCGTGCTCGTGCTCACCGCCGGTAAGTTCGGCGAACGCTGGACCGCACTCGCCAAGGCCTTCGGTTGCGCAGTCGATGTCGTCTCCGCGCCCTACGGCCAGACCTTCTCGATTGATGCCGTCGAGTCCGCTCTGAAGCTCGAAACCCGCGCCGTCTTCATGCAGGCAACCGAAACCAGCACCGGCGTTCGCCACTGCGTTCCCGCCGTCGCAAAGCTCCTGAAAGACCAGAACAGCGAAGCTCTTCTGGTGGTCGACGCCATCACCGGCCTGGGCACGAGCCATCTCGACATGGATGGATGGGGTGTGGACGTGCTCATCGGCGGATCGCAGAAAGCCGTCATGATTCCGCCGGGCCTGTCGTACCTCGCCGTTAGCGACAAGGCGTGGGACCGCATGGAAGCCACCTACAATCCGCGCTACTACTTCGATCTGCGCAAGGAGCGCAAGAACGCGAAGCTCGGCGAGAGCGCCTACACGCCCGCCGTTGCGCTGATCGCCGCTCTGGGCGCTGCACTGGACTACATTGCCGCACAGGCCGACGGCAACCTGGTCGAAGGCCGCAGGAAGCTGATCGAGAACGCAGAGACCATTGCCGCCATGACGCGCGCGGCGTGCCAGGCCATGGGCCTGAAGCTGTTCGCGCCGGATGCACCCTCCGCCGCCGCGACGGCCATCATTGCACCCGAGGGCTATACATCAACGCAGTTCGTCAAGGCGCTGAAGAGCCGCTTCGCCGCCATCATGACCGACGGCCAAGGCGAGATGAAGGGCCAGATCTTCCGCATCGCGCATCTCGGCTACTTCGACTACCTGGACACCATTGCCCTGGTCGGCGCGTTGGAGCAGGTCGCTGTGCAGGACCTGAAACTGCCCGGCTTCGAGTTTGGTACAGCACTTGTCGCCGCGCAGAAGGTCTACGCGGAACGCAGCGCCACCGCGGCCGCCGATCGTGCATGCTTCTGCGGACGCGAGGACGCATGTTGCAACCTGGTGCATCCGGAGTTCGGCGTGGCCGACGTCAAGGCTGCTCTGTAGGGAATCAACACAGAAAGGCCCGCGCAAAGCGGGCCTTTTCGCGTCTGAAACGAAGCCGTCGAGTGGGGCAGCTCCGCGGCTTGGTGCTTAAGCGTCCAGCGTCGCTAGATCGATGACGAAGCGGTAACGCACATCGCTCTTCAGCATGCGCTCGTAAGCCTCATTCACCTTGTCGATGGGCGTGACCTCGATGTCGCTGACGATGTTGTGTTCGCCGCAGAAATCAAGCATCTCCTGCGTCTCTTTGATGGAGCCGATCATCGA
>CAZZVI010000238.1:0-5109 GCA_964657335.1 uncultured Terriglobus sp. | reverse complement strand
CAGGCAGTAGTTGTCGTCACCCTTGACGCACTCCGCGCACTGCCGGCAGCTATCGACAAAACAGCCGACGCCGACGTGGTCGCCCACCTTGTACTTGGTCACCTTGTCGCCCACCGCGGTGACAACGCCGGCAATCTCATGGCCTGGAACCATGGGGAAGATGCTGCCGCCCCATTCGTCGCGCGCCTGGTGCACGTCAGAGTGACAGATGCCGCAGAACTTGATGTCGATGACCACGTCGCTCTCGCGCGGCTCGCGGCGTTCGAATGAAAAGGGGCCGAGGGGTGCTTTCGCTGACTGCGCGGCGTATCCGGATGCCTGGGGCATTGTGTTTGCTCCTGAAGTGCTGGTTTGGGCTGAGATGGCTGCGCACGCAGATGCGTCTGGCGCATTGGAGATTCGATGCGCCACGGGTAGGCTCCGATGCGCATGCCGCTATGCGGCGCGACCGCTCCACAGTCCCGCAACGCCAAAGAGGTACGGCTGCCACGTCTCCTGTGTGAAGCCCGCATGGCGCATCATGCCGCAGAAGACATCGGGCGCGGGAAAGCGCTCCACGCTGGCCGGCAGGTACGCATACGAGGCCCCGCTGCCCGAGATCAATCCGCCGATGCGCGGCAGCACGTGCCGAAAGTACACCCGATAAGCCGATCCGAGCAGCCCCGGCGGCTCGCTGAAGTCGAGAATGCCGATGGCCCCGCCAGGCTTCAGCACGCGCCGAATCTCGCGCAGGCCTGCCGTGTAATCGGCAAGATTGCGAAAGCCGAAAGCACTCACGACCAGGTCCTGCGAGGCGTTCGCAAGAGGCATGGCGAGCGCATCTGCCTCGATGAAGACCACTTGCTTGCCCGCAAGCTTGCTTCGTCCGCGTTCGATCATCTCGTGCGAGAAGTCGATCGCCGTCATCGGCTGCGATGTGCCGGCCGGCCTGCGTGCCAGCAGCGCCGCGGTCATATCTGCCGTGCCGCAGCACAGGTCCAGGACGCACGCCTCGGGCCGCCGCAGCACCGCATCAAAATGCCGCGCTGCACGGTTCCACCAGACGTGGTCCATGCCAAAGCTCAGGATGTGGTTCAGCCGGTCGTAGCGCGGCGCAATCTCGTCGAACATCCGCTGCACGGCCTGTGCGGCTTCGGCTTCGGTTGCGGTACCCTGCGGACGCGCACCGCCGGCCCGCTGCGGAACCAGGTCGCTCACGCGTTGACCGCATGCCGCGTGCGCATCTCGTTCAACATGGCGTCGACGGCTTCAGACAGTTCGGTCCCGGTCACGTCACGCACGATCTCCACGCGGCCGATCGCAACCGGCAGCACAAATGACAGAGTCCCGCTGCGCTTCTTCTTGTCACTGCCTGTCAGCGCAACGAGCTGCGGCATGTTCGCCTCAAACGGCGGCAGATCGCTGTAGCGATGCACCAGAGCAATGATGCGTTCCGCATCGGCGCTGGTGAGCATGCTACGCATCTGCGCCAGCCGCACGGCAGCGACCATGCCCCATCCGATCGCCTCGCCATGCAGCAAGGCTTTGTAGTTCGTCGCAGCCTCGATGGCGTGTCCGACCGTGTGGCCGAAGTTCAGGATCATGCGCAGGCCGTTCTCGCGCTCGTCGATGCCGACAACCTCCGCCTTCATGCGGACGCTCGCCTCAACCACGTGCTGCAGAGCATCGGCGTCGCCGCGCAGGATGCGGTCCGCATGTTGCTCCATGAAGTCGAACAATGCAGGATCGCGAATGACACCGGCCTTCACGCTCTCCTGCAGGCCGGCACGCAACTCGCGCGGCGGGAGCGTGGCCAGCGTGTCGATGTCGGCGAACACCGCGAGCGGATGGTTAAAGCTGCCGACCAGGTTCTTGCCCGCCAGGAGGTTTACGCCGGTCTTGCCGCCGACCGAGGAATCCACCTGCGCCAGCAGCGTCGTCGGCACCTGCACAAAGCGGACGCCGCGCATGTAAACCGCCGCCAGAAAGCCGCAGAGATCGCCAATGACACCGCCGCCCAGGGCGATCAGCAGGCTGTCGCGATCGGCCGCATGCGCGGCCAGTTCCTCGCATAGCCGCTCCAGCGTGGACAGGCGCTTGTGCTGCTCGCCTGCCGGCACCAGCAGTGTCTCTAACGGCGTATCGAGCGCCACAAAACCTTTGCGGATCGAGGCGGACCATAGCCGGTCGATCTCCGGCGAGGTAACGATGAACACGCGCGACACCCTGCCCGCCAGCGTCAGCGAAGTCGCCGCAACATCCGCGAGCAGGCCCGCGCCGATATGCACGGAGTATGCAGCCGAGCCAGTCTGTACGCCTATCTCGCTCACACAGCCATTATCGCAGGGGCAGCAGGACGATGTAGCCTGCATCTACCCTGGTATGCCCTGGTACGAACTCAGCTCCGCCGACGATCCCAAGCTGAATGAGCTTGCGCAGAAGTATCAGCTCCACCCGCTGCACCTTGAGGATGCGCGGTCGCCGGATGAGCGCGTCAAGGTCGATCAGACCGCGCACTATACCTTTGCCGTGTTGAAGCCGGCGCGCATCCTTGCTGCAAGAAGTGACGGGGCAAAAGACGGCGCTGAGCAGCAGGTTGTGTTCTCCACGATCGACATCTTCGCGGGCGAGCACGAGGGCGAGTCCTTCTTCATTACGGTTTCCGACCCGAACTGCCCGGCATCAGAAGATGCGCTGGCGCGCGCGCGTCGCGAGGGAGCCGATGACAAACCGTCACGCCTGCTGTATCTCATCCTCGACACGACGGTCGATCTTTACTTCCCCGCCATCGACCACTACGACGACAGCATCGATGCGCTCGAGGACCGGGTCATCGCGCAGCCGGAGCCGGACACGCTGCAGCAGGTGTTTGCCATCAAACGCGAGCTCATCGATCTGCGGCGTGTTCTGGTGGGCACGCGCGACGCGACGCTCCACCTGCAGCGCGATCCGAACTCCATAGTCAACGCGGAGCAGCAGCCCTACGTGCGCGACATCTACGATCACGTGGTGCGCCTGCTCGACTCGGTAGAGACGCAGCGCGATCTGGTAAACAACGCGCTGGATATCTACCTGTCGTCGGTCGCGAACCGCACGAATGAAGTCATGAAGGTGCTCACGGTGCTTGGCACCATCGCTCTGCCGGCTATCGCGATCAGCGGCATCTACGGCATGAACCTGAAGGGCCTGCCGTTTGAAGATTCGCCGCACGGCGCGGCCGTCGTTGCGGCGATCACAGTTGTCTGTACAGCCATTTTGTTGTGGGTGCTGAAGAGGCGGAACTGGTTTTAATGCTCTAGATGCTGCTCGTCATCCTGAGCGGAACGAAGTGGAGCCGAAGGACCTGTTTTCCTTTTTGCTGCCGCGGCGCTCCGAAAGAAAGCATGTCCTTCGACTTCGCACTACGTGCTCCGCTCAGGATGACGGAGTCAACGGGATGGCTCAGGAGTCAACTTCCATTTTCCTGCTCTGCAGCGCAAGCGACACCGCGACAGTAACCGCAAGGATCGCCGCAATCACGACAAGCGACTGCAGCGGCGTAATCGAAATCCAATGCGCCGCCAGCATCTTCGCCGCAGCGAACGCAAGCACCGCCGCCAGGCCGTAGTGAAGGTAGGCCAGCTTGCCCAGCGCATCGGTCAGCACAAAGAAGAGCGAGCGCAGACCCATGACCGCGAAGATGTTCGACGTATACGCGATGAAGGTGTGCCGCGTGATCGACAGCACGGCGGGGATGGAATCCAATGCAAAGACGAAGTCCGCGAACGCGATGCCGATCAGCGCGAGCATCAGCACGGTTGGAATACGACGGCCGTTCTCGACCGCGGTGAAGCCGTCCTGGCTCAACGAGATGGGCTGGCGTGCCTCGAGCCACAACTGCCACTTGGCCTTCTTCGGGTGCGCATGGTCTTCCGGCAGCACCAGCCGCACCGCCGCGATGAGCAGAACGACGGCGAAGATGTAGGTGATCCAGTCGAACTTTTCCAGCAACTCGACTCCGGCGACGATGAAGCCGGCACGCAGAACCACCGCGCCCAGAATGCCCCAGAACAGCACGCGCCGCTGCTTCGCCTCGGCAATGCGGAAGGACTGGAAGAGCAGCAGGAAGACAAACAGGTTGTCGATGGAAAGCGATTCTTCGAGCGCGTAGCCCGCGAGAAACTCCTGTGCCAACTGGTGGTGCAGCCGCAGGTAGACGTACCCGGCAAAGGCGACTGAGCCCGCGATCCACATGGCCGTCGCAATGTAGGACCGCCGCGTTGCGATGGCCAGCGTGGTCTTGTGCAACAGCAGGACTTCAACACCCAGCAGCACGAGCAGCAGCACGTGGAAGACGATCCAGTCCATTGGCCGTGCGTGAGGCATCCGGTTGAGATGCCCGCTAGGGTGTGGCGGTCAGCTTGGCCTTGCGGCGCGCCGGATGCACGAGGAATGCGACACCCACGCTCAGCGCATACAGAATCAGCATGGGCGCGGCAAACAGCACCATGCTCAACGGGTCGGGCAGCGGGCAGATGATCGCGGCGATCACGAAGATGATGAGAATCGCATACCGCATGTGGCGGATGAGGAACTTGCCATCCACAATGCCGAATAGCGCGAGAAAAAAGATGAGGATCGGCAGCTCAAACGTGATGCCCAGGCCGAAGATGATCGACGTGAAAAAGCCCGTGTACTCATCGATCGTGATGATCGCATTGAAGCGGTGGCCGAACTGGCCGATCAGCACATGCAGCGCCGAAGGCAGCACCCAGCGATAGCCGAAGTAGGCGCCGGCAAAGAACAGAAAGATGGTCGCGCCCATGAAGGGCACAACATACTTCTTCTCGTTGGAATACATGCCCGGCGAGATGAACAGCCACACCTGGTACAGAATGTATGGTGCCGCCAGGATCCCGCCGCCGTACAGTGCGGTCTTCAGGTAGATGTTCAGGCCGTCGGTGGGATGTGTGATGTTGAGCTGGTAGTGCAGCTGGTCCATCGGGTGCTGCACGATGTTGAAGAGCTGCTCGTGAAAGTAGTACGCGATGCAGAAGCCGATCAGCAGCGCGATCACCGACCGGATCAGCCGCGTACGCAGCTCGGTCAGGTGCTCCATCAGGCTCATGCCCGGCAGTTCGGCGCGCTCCG
>CAZZVI010000237.1:0-5218 GCA_964657335.1 uncultured Terriglobus sp. | reverse complement strand
GAGCACGCTGGCCAGTACGCTGACGCACAGCGCCGCGTACGCCGCCAGCAGCAGACCGATGTGCAGCCACAGCCAGGCCGAGTGCATGAGGGGCACATCGATATCCCGCCGCCCCGGCGCAAAGGCCGGCAGCAGGCCAAGAATGAACACCGCCGGCAGCAGCACCACGCCGACAGTCAGCGTTCGATAGCGCGCATACACGGCCAGAAACGCCGCGGCCAGCAACAGGCCGAGCACCGCCTGCACCTCGCTCGCGCTCACCGGCACAAAGTGGTGCGCTGCATTCAGCATCTCGGCAACAGACACAAAATGGAAGAGCAGTGCAGCCACCGTGGCAGGAATGGCGACGGTGCGCCATCGCGGACGGTCGTACAGCACCGCCGGCAGAACGGCCAGCGAGGCAACGCCATACAGAACCACCGCGACTTTGAGCCAGAAGATCGACACGCCAGGAGAAGGAACGGCCTACTCAGACCAATACTAAGTATAACTTTCGTCCTCTCTTCGACCACGCAGCCCTGTCTCATAGGGTTGCGTGGTCCACCGCCGGTCCGCGAATTCTGAAAAGAAATGCAGATTACGAAAATTCATGGTGTCCGCCCGTTGCCATGTAGAAACACGTAAGGACCTGAGCGGTACTCCGGCCTGGAATGGCATCCCAACAAACGCGGACAACAGTCCAGCAAGGAGAAATCATGGCATTCGATCTTCAGGGCGACAAGCGTGTCCACGCGGGCGATGCGACAGAGGGCCAGACGACGGCGTTCATCGAGAGCTACACCTCACAGGTACCCAGCGGCATCTTTCTTGCGGCCGCGATTGCATCCATCACGGCCTCCCTTGTGTTCAAGGCCACCAAGAAGGACCATGCGGCACTCTTCGTGGGCCAGTGGGTCGCGCCGTTCCTGATCCTCGGCCTGTACAACAAGATGGTGAAGCAGCACGGCTCCGACGCGGCGACACGCGCGTAGACAGCAAGGCCGGCCCTCGCATCCACAGCGCCAGCATGCCGCAAACCGGTATGCTGGCGTTGATTCCTTATGGATGTGGACGCGGCCAACTCGAAGACTTCTGGCGGAGCGGTCGCCCTGGAGCCCGCCGCACCCGGCAAACCGCCGGCCGAGCGGCCTTCTCCCGATAAAATCTCGCCCATGATGCGGCAGTTCGCCGCCGCCAAAGCCGCGCATCCTGACGCCCTGCTCTTCTTCCGCATGGGCGATTTCTACGAGCTGTTCTACGAAGATGCGATCGTCGCCTCGCGCGAGTTGCAGCTGACGCTGACGGCTCGTGACCGGGAGAAATCACAGCCCATGTGCGGCGTGCCGTATCACGCTGCGGACGGCTACCTGCAAAAGCTGTTGCGCCGCGGCTTCCGCATCGCCATCTGCGAGCAGATGGAAGATCCAAAGCTGACCAAGACCATCGTTCGCCGCGAAGTCACGCGCGTGCTGACGCCGGGAACGGCGCTGGACCCGCAAGCCGGTGCGGGTGAGAACACTTTCCTTGCCGCGTTGTCGGTAGCGACCGACCGCAAGTGCGCGGGCGTCGCTCTGCTTGATCTATCAACGGGTGAGTTTCGCGCGACGGAGTTTCGCGGTGCAACGGCATTGCGCGATGCGGCGGAAGAGGTTGGACGCAATCGCCCGCGGGAGGTCCTGCTGCCCGCCGGCCTGCGATGGAGCAGCACGCAGCCGGAACTGGATGGGTCCGAACCGGACGACGACCTGCTGACTTCCGTCCGCACGCGCACTCCAGTCGAAGATTGGGCCTTCGCGCCCGAATACGCTCTTCCTCTGCTGCAGGGTCACTACCGGGCCCATTCGCTCGATGGCTTCGGCTTGGGCAACCGCTCGATGGCTGCGTCCGCTGCCGGAGCCCTGCTGCATTATCTGCGCGCGACGAAGCACGAGCAGTTGGAACACCTGGATGTGCCCCGGTTCTACGAGCAGTCGACGTGCCTTGAACTTGACGCAGTCAGCGTTCGCAACCTTGAACTCATCGAACCGCTCTTCTCGGGCGAGACGCAGCAGACTACCCTTTGCTACGCTCTCGACGCGTGCCGCACGCCGATGGGGAAGCGGCTGTTGCGTTCTGTGCTGCTGCGTCCCTCCATTGATGCAGCGGAAATCGCCGCACGGCACGACGCGGTGGGCGAAGCCTCGCGGCTGCTGACAGCGCGCGAGCGCCTGCGGCGTTCACTGGAGGGCGTGCTCGATCTCGAGCGCCTGCTTGGGCGCCTGGCACTGGACTCGGCCGGGCCCCGCGAGGTGGTGGCCTTGGGACGCACGCTGGCCGCATTGCCCGCTGTTGTGCAGGCCCTGTCGGAGCTTTCCCAGGGCAGGTGGTCGTCTCTTCATGAGGGCTTTGACTCGCTTGCGGAAGTCTGTGCGCGCATCGCCGCTGTCCTTGTAGAGGAGCCGCCACTCCGCCTTGGCGAAGGCGACGCGATCGCGGAGGGTGTCGACGCCGAACTCGATGAGTTGCGCGGCCTGAGCCGCAGTGGACGCGCGAGCATCGCCGCCATCGAAGAGCGCGAACGCACACGCACGGGCATCGGCAGCCTGAAGGTCCGCTTTAACAGCGTCTTCGGTTACTACCTTGAGATCACGCGATCAAACCTTGCCAACGTACCCTCAGACTACGAACGCAAGCAGACGCTGGTGAACGCAGAGCGCTTCACCACGCCGGAGTTGAAGGAGTACGAGCGCAAAATACTGACCGCGCAGGAGCGTGTCGGCGAAATCGAGCGCCGCATCTTTGCCGACCTTCGCCGCGAGGTGCTGAACGCAGCAACACGCATGCGCGATACCGCTCGTCGCGTTGCGGAGATCGATTTGCTCGCTAACTTTGCGCACATCGCCGCGCTGCGTGGATGGTCGAGGCCGGAGATCATCCCGCAGAGCGCCGTTCTTGAGTTTGCCGAGGCACGGCATCCCGTGGTCGAGGTGCGGCTGGAAGAAAGCGGAGGCGGCCGCTTCATCCCAAACTCCGGTTTTCTGGATGGGGATGCCGGACCTTCACTGGCGTTGATTACCGGGCCCAACATGGGCGGCAAATCGACCTATCTGCGCATGGCCGCGCTGCTCGTGATCCTGGCGCAGAGCGGGTCGTTCGTGCCTGCGGTTTCCATGCGGCTTGGGCTGGTGGACCGCATCTTCACGCGCATCGGAGCAAGCGATAACGTGGCGCGAGGCCGGTCCACCTTCATGGTCGAGATGACGGAGACCGCGTCGATCCTGAACTCGTCTACTCCTAGATCTTTAGTTCTGCTGGATGAGATGGGTCGCGGTACGGCCACCTACGACGGCCTTTCGCTTGCATGGGCAGCCGTCGAGTACCTGCACGATCGCATCGGCGCGCGAACACTCTTTGCGACGCACTATCACGAGCTGACGCTGCTGGAAGACAAGTTAGGAAAACTAACCAATCTGCGCGTTGCATGCCGCGAGACACCGCAGGGCATCGTCTTCCTGCACCAGGTGGAGAGCGGCGCGGCCGATCGCAGTTATGGCATCGAAGTAGCTCGTCTCGCAGGCCTGCCGCGGGATGTCATTGCCCGCGCACGCGCCGTTCTGAAGATGCACGAAAAGGCGGAGAGCGCATCCACCGCGGCCGCAACCCAGGCTGCGCAAATTGCGCCCGCACCCATGCAGATGACCATCTTCACGCCGCTCTCACAGCGCGTGGTGGACCGCGTGCGCGCGCTGGATGTGGACCGCATGACACCGATGGAGGCTCTGCAACTGCTGGCCGAGTTGAAGCGGGAGATCACCGGATGACTTCCCCTCAGCTTGCAAAGCCGATGATCGTTGTCGGCGTCATGAGCGGCACATCTGCCGACGGAGCGGACGTTGCGCTTGTGCGGATCACACCCGCAACAAAGCCAACGGGTAAGGCGAGAGAAGCCGCAAGTTCCGCACCGAAGCTCAAACTGCTTGGCCACGCAGCGTTCCCTTATCCAAAGAAACTTCGGGAGGCGGTGCTTGCGGCAATGAACGCCTCTGCCATCAGCACGGCTGACCTCGCACGTCTGCACTGGCGGCTGGGAGAGTTTTATGGCGATGCGATTGTCGCGGCACAGCAGCAACTCGGCCTGCGCGCAGCACTTGCGGGCGTTCATGGGCAGACGGTCTATCACCAGGGCACACCAACTAAGTTCTTAAGAGATCCGCTGCGCTGCACGTGGCAGATCGGCGAAGCAAGTGAAGTTGCCGTCCGCACCCGGCTGCCCGTCGTCAGCGACTTTCGTCCCGCGGACATGGCCGTAGGTGGGCAGGCGGCGCCGCTGGTGCCGATGTTTGACCGTGTCTTCTTCAGCCACGCGAAGCGCAATCGCGTGCTGCAGAACCTTGGCGGGATCGCCAACATGACAGCGATACCCGCCGGAAGTGATGACTTGCTCGCGTTCGATTCGGGACCCGCATCGTGCGTGATCGATGGCTGCATGCAGGCCCTTTACAGCCGCGCTTACGATCGTGGCGGAGCGACTGCAAAGCGCGGACGCGTCGTGCATAAGGTGCTTGAGGCAGCCTTGCGATCGCCGTACTTCGCTGCCGCGCCGCCAAAAAGCTGCGGTCGCGAAGAGTTCGCTGGAGCGTTCACTCTGCGGTTCATCGCAGAATGCCGCGCACGGAGAGCGCAGGATGCAGACATTATCGCCACCGCAACAGCACTGACCGTCGAGAGCATTCTGCGCGCGTATCGGACCTTCGTCTGGCCCTTCTTAGGCCAACGCGCACCGCTTGCGGTTGCAACGGATTACATCGTCGCGGGTGGCGGTGTTCACAACATGACACTGATGAAGCTGCTCCGCGAGGGTCTTGAGCCGCTCGGCGTCCATGTGACGACAAGCGAAGCGCACGGCGTGCCAGCACAGGCCAAGGAAGCCATGGCATTTGCACTGCTGGCATGGCTGCGATGGAACGGCCTGCCGGGCAACGTGCCCTCTGCAACTGGTGCAAGCCGCGCCGTGATGCTGGGAAAAGTGACTCTGCCATGATGGCGATGACGAGCCACAGCAAACGCTGGGCTGCAGCCCTGATGTGCTTCGGCCCACTTACTCTGACCGCATGTCGAGAGCGGCCCGACCGCAACACTGTTGTAATTGACATTGAAAGCTCGCCGACCAACCTTGACATCCGCATCGGCTCTGACGCGCAGGCAGAACACATCGGCGCGCTGATCTTCGACTCCATCGTGCGCAAAGACGAGCATTACA
>CAZZVI010000236.1:0-5316 GCA_964657335.1 uncultured Terriglobus sp. | reverse complement strand
TGATCGATGCTCCGGAGGACGATCTGTTCCCGATGATGGCTGCGTTCCGTCGCGGCCGGCCCGGACTCCGCCTGATCGTGCTGGGTGCACGAACCGACCCGCCGTTCGTGCAGAAGGTCGTCGCCAGCGGCGCCAAAGGATACCTGCACTACACGGCATCTGAGCGCGAGGTGAAGATGGCCCTCGAGATCGTGGCGGATGGCTCCATCTGGGCGCCGCGAAAGATCCTCGCCAGCCTGATCGACACCTATTCCAACGCCGCACCGCGGCCGCCGCAGATCCGCCTGACACCGCGCGAGCAGGAAGTCATCGAACTGCTTATCGCGGGACGCGCCAACCGCGAGATCGCCGCGACCCTCGGCATGGAGCTGAAGACGGTGAAGACGCACGTGGGCAAACTACTGCAGAAGTTCGGCGTGCCGAACCGCGTCGCGCTGACGGTACGCGCGATGGAGATGCACGTCAATCCGGAAGGCCGTTAAAGCCCCGTCGCGCTCAGTGCGCTGCCGGAGGTGGTGGTGGCGGCACGAATGCGGGCGGCACGTTATGTCCCTGGTGGCAGTTGCCGCAGAGGACCGGACCGGCCTTGTGAGGTTCCGCTAGCTGCGCCAGGTATTTGCCGTTGATCTCGCCGGTCATCTGCATCATGATGCGCGCGGTGCGCTTGTTCGGATTCTCATCCGATGCGAAGTTGAGGTCGTAGTTGGGATCGACCCCAGGCTTCGCGACATGGCAGTGAATGCATTCCACGCCTAACTGTTGCGCGAAGCCCACCATGACCTCTACCAGCTTCGGAATCGGAATGTCAGCGGGCAACACCTTCAGGTTGGAAGGCTTTGCGAGCGGCGGATGATCGGCGGGATTGTGCGATGCCTGGTGCGGATTGCCCTGCGCGGTGAGAACATGAGACACGCCAAGGCAACAAAAAAACAGCAGCCTGATTCCAGGATGTGCTTTCAATCGTTCTGTCTCCTCTGAGGATGAAGCCTGCGGTGTGCCGCGATATTGGGGGAGCGGCATGCCGACAAACTATCACGAGGCCCGGAAGAGACCTAGATATTTTTCAACGAAGCACGATCTAGAAGATTGCCGGCTTGTCCCAGTCTGTGAAGACGAAGCTCTCCAGCGGATTGCGTGTGCGCGGCGATTGCTCCTGCACCTTGTAGTTGTCGGGCAGATTTTCCGGGTCGCCAAGGTAGCCGATCGTCCAGCAGGCGCCGATTTCGAAATCGCTCGGCACACCGAAGAACGCGCGCAGCGTCTCCCGGTCAAAGCCGCCCATGCCGTGGGTGTGCAGACCCATGGACTGCGCCTGCAGCGACAGGGTCGCGGAAGCTGCGCCGGTGTCGTGCAGCGCATAGCCGTTTGGCTGTCCATTCTTCGCGAACGTCTTCTTTCCGAAGCTGGCAAACAGCACCGGGGCAGACTTGACCCAGGCCTGGTTTCCCGGTGCAAGAGAATCGAAGATTTTCCTGTACGTCTCATCGCCTTTGCGGCCGACGAGGAATCGCCATGGCTGTTCGTTGCTGCTGGACGCGGCCCACGAGGCGGCGGTGAAGAGTGTCTTCAGGTCTGCGTCGGTGACCGGCTTGTCCGAGTAGGCGCGCGGACTCCAGCGGCTCAGCAGAAGATCGTTCACAGGTACGTCAACGGTGGCATGCTTGACGTGTTCCAGCGCATTTGCATCGGTCATAGGTTCCTCTTCACGGATTGGATGTATGCCGGTCACAAGCCGATGCGGTCCCTTTCTGGCGTGGCGGCAACGTTCGTTCGTCCTGATTTGGCGCGTCTCGATGCAATGGAACGCGGGGATCGCGATGGATGCCTCGCGCGCGTCGTGATTCAATGAAAGCAGGATGCTGCAGACGCCCTTCGATGTGCTGGTGATTGGTGCGGGACCGACGGGTCTTGCCTGCGCGATTGACGCGCAGAACGCGGGTTTGCGCGTCGTGCTGGTGGACAAGGGTTGCCTGTGCAACTCGCTGTTTCACTATCCCGCGCACATGACGTTTTTTACCACGCCGGAGCTGCTCGAGATCGGCAACATGCCCTTCAGCAGCCCCAATCAGAAGCCCACGCGCAGTGAAGCTCTGGAGTATTACCGCAAAGTCGCGGACCACTACAAGCTGGATGTGCAGCAGTACCATCGCGTCGATCGCGTCAGCGGAACGGATGGTGACTTCACCGTGCACGCGACGGATCGCTTCGAACGCACGCAGCAGTTTCGCGCGCGCAAGCTGATCGTCAGCACGGGCTATTACGACCTGCCGAACTACCTGAACATACCCGGCGAAGACCTGAACAAGGTGCAGCACTACTACAACGAGCCCCACCCCTACTTCGGTCTGAACGTGCTCGTCATCGGCGGCAAGAACTCCGCTGCCATCGCCGCGCTCGATCTCTGGCGGCACGGCGCAAAGGTGACGCTGGTGCATCGCGGCGAAGCGATGCATCGCCACGTTAAGTATTGGATCCTGCCGGACATCAACAATCGCGTGAAGAACGGCGAAGTCACCGCATACTTCGGCTCAACCGTGCAGCAGATCACCGAAGATACCGTCGTCCTGATGACTCCTGAGGGAGAACGGACGCTGCCGAACGACTTTGTCTTTGCGCTCACCGGCTATCATCCCGACTTCGAGTTTCTCGAGAAGATGGGTGTCACGCTCGATGCCGCGGACGATCGCTGCCCGGTGTGCGACCCCGCAACGCTCGAATCGAACGTCGACGGCATCTACCTGGCGGGCGTCATCGTCGCAGGGGAACGGACCAACGAAATCTTCATCGAGAACGGCCGGTTTCACGGTGCGCTGATTGCACGTGATCTAGCCGCGAAGCTGCTCCGCACGTCCGCCGGAATGGATCCGGATGATCGCGGAGTAAGCACCTCCGCCTTACAGGAGGCTTGAACCCCATGCGCCTGGCGCCCCGAACCATCCTCGGCCAGCTGATCGCCGGTTCGCTCATCGTCCAGGTGCTCGTCTTCATCACCTTTCTTGCCGTGAATGTGCGGCGTGAGTTCCGGCAGACGCGGGAACGCTACCAGCAGCGCCTGATGAGCCAGACGAAGACGCTGGCCGACGTGCTCGGCGATCCGCTGGAAAAAGACGATGCGGACATCCTGGATGCGGTGATGGAGTCGCTGCCGATCAGCACCACCATCAAGGCCGTGCGAGTGACGGACGTCTACGGCAACACCCTGCGGGCAACCGGCTCGCTCGCAAGCACGGGGCTGACACCGGCGGAGCGGAAGTTGCTGCCCGAGTTGTTGCGCGAGCCTCGCTACTACCACGCAGAGAGCGATGCGGGCGAAGAGGGCGTGAAGCCGGTGATGGTGAACGGCGCGGTCCGAGGCATCGTATGGGTCACGCCTGACCTGGGTGTGACCCGCCGGTATCCGGCGGCGGCCCTGCAGGACGTGCTGATCTACGGCAGCTTCGCGCTGCTCGGGAACCTTCTGCTGCTGTGGGCGCTGTCTGCCACCATGGCGCGTCCGCTGCGGCAGTTGCGGCTCGCGACGGTACAGGTCCAGAACGATCCCAACGATCTTTCCGCGTTTCCCCTGGAAGTTCGCGCGCACAACGAGGCGGGAGAACTGACCGCCAGCTTCAACTCCATGGTCAATCAGATCGCGCTGCAGCGTCGCGGCACGCAGGAGACGCTCAGCCTGCTCGATTCCATGCTGAACAGCGCGCCGATCGGCTTCGCCTTCTACGACCGTGATCTGCGCTACGTCCGCCTGAACCAGCGCCTCGCTCAGATGCACGGCATTCCGCTGGCCGCGCACATCGGGAAGCGGTACCGTGATCTGCTGCCAAAGGGTGCCTCGACCGAGCTCGCGGATGAAGCCGAGCGCATGCTCCTGCAGGTCTTCCGCACCGGTGAGTCGATCGTGGAGCACGAGGTCTCCGGAACCATGCCGGATGGCAGTACGCGGCGGACCTGGGGAACGAACTACTTCCCGGTCTCGGTTGGCGATGACGAAGTCCGCTGGGTCGGCCTGATTGCCATCGAAACAACCGAGCGCAAGAAGGCGGAAGACGCCATGCGCCGCAGCGAGAAGCTGGCGGCAGCGGGCAGGCTCGCCGCATCCATCGCACACGAGATCAACAACCCGCTGGAAAGCGTTACCAACCTGCTCTATCTTCTGCGCAACAACGATTCACTCGATTCACAGGCGCAGGAGTACGCGGTGATGGCGCAGCAGGAGCTGGCACGCGTCGGCGAGATTACGCAGCAGACTCTGCGCTTCTACCGGCAGTCCAGCACGCCGCTCGACGTGCGGATCACGGATGTCCTGCGGTCCGTCCTGGTGTTGCATAACGCCCGTCTGCAGTCGCCCCGAATTGACGTGCAGATGCGGTTCAGCGACAGCGCCGTGCTCTTCGGCTACGCCGGTGAATTGAGACAGCTGTTCGCGAACCTGATCGGCAACGCCATCGATGCGATGCCGGAGGGCGGCAGGCTCTACCTGCGCGCGCGGGAAGGCAGAAGGCTGGGCAAACGCGGCCTCCGCATCACCGTTGCAGACACTGGAGTGGGCATGTCCGAAGCAGTCCGCCGCCGCATCTTTGAGCCGTTCTTTACGACGAAGGAAGTCACGGGAACAGGTCTCGGTCTTTGGGTGAGCGACGAGATCCTCACCAAGCATCGCGGCGTCATGCTGGTTCGCAGCCGCGAGGCACGCTTCCCCGGCGACCATTCCGGTACGGTGTTCTCCATGTTTCTGCCGGCAGACGGTGTCCCACGCGGCCCGGTGCGCGTTTTGTCGGTGTCGCAGGTGCTTGCAGATCACGTGGTTTAGGCGGTTGAGTGCCCCACGTCTTGCTTGTGGGCTTGTTGCCGCGCATATCCATGTCTCAGAAGCGAGACATGGGGAACCCGCTTCGTAACTGAGCTCCGAACCCTGTGTACCCTAGCTGCGTAACGCCAACTGCTCTGTCATGATCTGGGTCAGCTCCGGCTTCTTGAGGCCGTGGACTTCTTCGTTGTACTTGTCCACCTTGCTCGACCAGTTCATCGAGCAGAACTTGGGGCCGCACATGCTGCAGAAGGCGGCTTCCTTGTAGTAGTCGTCCGGCAGCGTTTCATCGTGCATGCCGCGAGCGGTCTCGGGGTCGAGCGAAAGATCGAACTGTGCGTCCCAGTCGAAGGTGTAGCGTGCGTGCGAGATGGCGTCGTCGCGGTCGCGCGCGCCGGGGCGGTGACGCGCGATGTCCGCGGCGTGCGCGGCGATCTTATACGCGATGATGCCGTCCTTCACGTCCTTCTCGTTGGGCAGGCCGAGGTGCTCCTTCGGCGTCACGTAGCAGAGCA
>CAZZVI010000235.1:2609-5319 GCA_964657335.1 uncultured Terriglobus sp. | reverse complement strand
GGCCCGGGCACCGGCGTTGCGCCTTTCCGCGCGTTCCTCGAGCATCGCCAGGCGCACGGCCACACCGGCGACAATTGGCTCTTCTTTGGCGAGCAGCGGCAGGCTTCCGACTTCCTCTACCGCGACGAGTTTCTCGCCATGCAGGCTGACGGCACGCTGACCCGGTTGGACACGGCGTTCTCACGCGACCAGCACAAGAAGATCTACGTGCAGGACCGCATGAAAGAGCACAGTGCCGAGCTGTTCGCATGGCTCGAACGTGGCGCGTACTTCTACGTCTGCGGCGACGCCAGCCGCATGGCCAAGGACGTGGAGCAGACCCTGCTCGACACCATCGCCAACGGCAAGAACTGCAGCCCGGAACATGCCGGGGAGTACCTGAACGATCTGAAAAAGGCGAAGCGCTACCAGCTGGATGTCTATTAAAATAGAGATATGATCCGCGAAGGCTGGACAGCTTCGATCGTTAAGGATACGGAGGCCTTTGAGGCCGAGCAGCGGCGCTCCTGGCAAAACATGCCGGTTGGAGACAGACTGCTCCACATCCGCGAGCTTAGCGTGATGGCATACAGCGCAAAGGGCATAAAGGCGGAAGACGGTGGACGACTTTCGAGACTTGATCCTCGCGCTGAATAGGTACGAAGTTCGGTACGTCATCATCGGCGGTTACGCCGTCGGAGTACATTACGATCCGCGCACGACCAAAGATCTAGACGTGTTTGTGGAAACCAGCGAAGAAAACAGCCGGCGCATCTTCGCGGCGCTGAAGGAGTTCGGGGCTCCGCTCAGCGGCATGGATGACGCCTTCTTTGCCGTTCAACGCGAGCAGTGGTACCAGATGGGACGTCCGCCTTTTCGGGTGGATGTCATCCAAAGCATCGCCGGCAAGGACTTTGAGACAGCGTGGAACAACAAAGTCATCGGAACCCTCTTCGGTGCGCCTGTGTACGTCATCTCCAAACAAGACTCGATTGAAACAAACTTGCGTCCGGTCGTGCAGTCGATCGGAAGGACGCCAGAAATCTGAAGAAAACTAGACCCGATCCAGATCCGCCCGCCAATTCACAATAGACGCCTTGATCTGCTTCGGCGTCAGGTTCTCCGCGACAGCACGCGCCGCCAGCGCCGGAGCCTCGTCATCGGAGGCGAACCGTAAGGCAATCATCTGCCGCATGGTCAGACCAGACGGGTTCACGCCGAGGTTGTGCAAACGGACATTCTCCTCAAGGCGAATGACCCGGTCCTGCACCTGCAAAGCGTACATGCGTGCGATGCCCGCAAGCAGCAGCAGAGCGAACGTCACCGGCACCAGCAGCACGTTAGGCGGCGTGTGCTGATGCACCACATGAACGATGGAAGCCGCGAAACAGATGATGCACAGCGGAATCAGAAAGAAGTGAAACTTCGGATCGAAGCGGGCGTGGTTCTTATGCGACTGTGCGGCCATGATGTGAGACCTTTCCGTGCGTTCGGTGCGATGGAGTGCGCCATCCAGTCTCGCACGGCAGACGCTCCACTACCATCGGAACAATGGCATTGGCAGCGGGATCGAAGCGCATCGGCATTCATCTTTCCACCAGCGGAGGCACCTGGACCGCGGTCCAGCGCGCCGTGGACTGCGGAGCCAACTGCTTCCAGATCTTCTCGTCGTCACCGCGCCAGTGGAAGCCTTCGCCGGTAAGCCCAGGCGACGCGGAGAAGATGCGCACGCTGCGTTCTGAGCACAACATCGCACCGCTCGCCATCCACGCTTCGTACCTGATCAATCTCTGCTCGCAATCGGAGGAGGTTCGCAGAAACTCCACCGCTGCCTTTCGCGCCGAGGTGGAGCGCGCACTCGCACTGGGCGCGGAGTTCCTCGTCTTCCACCCGGGCTCGTGGAAGGGCTTGACCCGCGCCGAGGCACTGCAGCATGCGGCAGAAAACATCGAGCGCGCCGTGGACGGTCTTGAATGCCAGAGCTCGAAGCTGCGCATCCTCATCGAAAACACCGCGGGCAGCGAGTTCTCCATGGGCGGCACCCTCGAGCAGGTGGGCGATCTGCTGCATCTGCTGGACCGCTGCGCGCCGGTCGATGTCTGCCTCGACACCTGCCACACGCACGTCGCGGGCTATGACCTGGTTACACCCGACGGCTACGAAGAGACGGTCGCTCTGATCGCGGAGAGCTTCGGCACGGAGCGTGTCAAAGTGTGGCACTGCAACGATGCCAAGGCGCCGCGCGGCAGCAAGCTGGACCGGCATGAACACATCGGCGACGGCACCATCGGCCCGGATGCCTTTCGCCGCCTGCTGCGTGACTCGCGGTTTGCCCATTGCGCCTTCATCGCAGAAACTCCCGTGGATGAACCGGGCGACACCCTGCGCAATGTGAGTGTGCTGCGAACGCTGGCCGCGTCGTGACTGCCCCCCTCGCCCCCTACACAGAGTTGCTGTAGCAATCGCTGTCCGAAACAACTTAGAATTGCTCACGTTTCGGAGGCTTGCATGCGCTTCGCTCCAACAATCACCCTGTTCTTGCTGTCAACGCCTTGTTTCGCGCAGATCGCCATGGGTGTCTCGTCAGGTTACGGCGGGCCGGCCGCGCAAACCAACAATCCCGTGTCGATGGTCTTCGAGCACAAACAGACCCAGACGCTCGCGGACGGCACCCACATCAATACCGTCACGCATGAGTACTTCTACCGCGACAGCCTCGGCCGGACACGCA
>CAZZVI010000235.1:0-2509 GCA_964657335.1 uncultured Terriglobus sp. | reverse complement strand
ACGCGCACGACCACCCTGCAGTCCATCAGCCGCGGCGAGCCCGATCCATCGCTCTTTCAGCCTCCGCCGGACTATGTTGACTCGAAATCAATGACGCGTTGACGAGGGATAGCGGCACAATCTGTCAAACGCTGCAAAATTCTCAGGCGGCTGTGCTACTTTCTTTCCGTGGGCCCGTCTTTAGCTCTGTAAGTCCCAAAATTTCCTGAGGTGCTGTCTCATGACGAAGCGTCTTCTGCTCTCTGCCTCCGCCGTTATGCTCGCCGCGATTCCCGCGTTCGCCCAGGGTGGGCCCGGTGGTCCAGGTGGACCCGGTCCCATGGGTTTCGGTGGCGACCGCGGCGGATTCGGCATGCGCCAGCCCGTCACCAACGCACCGTACACCGCGACCTTCACCAGCACTTCCACCGAAAAGCTGCAGGACGGCACCGTTCTGACCCGCAACAGCACACGGACGGTGGAGCGTGATTCCCTCGGCCGCACCCGCGAAGAGGTAACGATGCCGGCGCACGGCACCGACGGCACAACGCACACGATGATCACGATCATCGATCCCGTGGCGCGCACGGTCACGCAACTGCGCGCGGACAAGAAGGTCGCGGTCGTCCATGCCATTCCGCAGCCGCCACAGCGGCCTTCCAGCAGCACGAGTTCCGGATCCACGTCGGCGACCACGCGTCCGGCGCGCCCCGAAGATAAGAACGTCGTCACCGCCGATCTCGGTTCCAAGACCATCGACGGCGTGGTTGCCACGGGCAAGCGCGTCACGCGCACCATTCCCGCGGGACAGATGGGCAATGCGACGGCCATCGTCTCTACCCATGAAGAGTGGTTTGCGCCCGACCTGAAGATCGAGCTGAGCCGCAACGACGTGGATCCGTTCCATGGCACCCACACCACCTCCGTTTCCTCGCTCTCCAAGACGGAGCCGGATGCCTCGCTGTTCAAGGTGCCGAGCGACTACACCGTGCAGCAGGCTCCGCAGCGCGCCTTTGGACACCGCGGACCGGGTGCCCGCGAAGGTGGCGCTCCGCCTCCTCCGCCGCCGGGCGTCTAATAGCGGGTACGATCCCTGCCTCGACGCCGTCTAAGGATTGACTGGAGCGTGATGGCGGGCTGGATCAAGGCAGCATGCATTGGGGCGCTCAGCGGAATCCTGCTGGGCGCTCTGCTCGCGCAGAGGCCTTTTCGCGAGTATCCCTCCGTCGAGTACGGCAGCCACTTTCCCCTGCCTGCGGACTGGCAGCAGCCGGCCGAGTGGACGTTTGCCCGCCTGATGTACCCGCCCGGTCCGCTCGACGGCTACGCCGGCCGATTCGACGGGCCGTGGCAGGAAGGCCTGTCACTCTGGACGCAGGATTACCCCCGCGCCGACCGAGCGCTCGCGAATGCGGTTCGCCGCCTGACGCGCACCGACGCGCGCTCTGTCGAACAATCGGTCAGCCTTGACGATGGCGACGAGATCTACAACTGGCCGTGGCTCTACGCGGTGCAGGTCGGCGAGTGGGGCCTGACCCAGAAGGAAGCCGACAAGCTGCGCGACTACCTGCTGCGAGGCGGCTTCTTCATGGCCGACGACTGCCACGGCAGCCAGGAGCAGGCGTTCTTCGAACACACCATGAAGATGGTCTTTCCCGAGCGCGAGCTGGTCGACATTCCTGACAGCGATCCCATCTTTCACATGCTCTTCGACCTGGATGAGCGCTTCCAGGTACCGGGCTCGGAACACCTCAGGACAGGCTTTAAGAAAGACGGCTATGTGCCTCATTGGAAAGGCATCTACGACGATAAGGGACGCATCATGGTCGCCTTCTCGCTGAACTCTGACCTGGGCGATTCCTGGGAGTTTCTCGATGACCCTCGCTACCCCGTAAAGTTCTCCGCGCTGGGCACAAAGATCGGCGTGAACTACGTTCTGTATGCGATGACGCACTGACATCGCGGGCGCGTCTTCGCCGCTTCAGGCGACGGGAAACCTCACCCCGGTCAGCCGCTCGGCCTCGGCCCACAGTCTGCGTGCCACTGCCTCATCCTGGGCAGCCTTCGGGATCAAAGCAGCTTTCGGCAGACCCTTCAGCTCCTGGAAACCGTCCGGACCGTAGTAGCCGCCCGGCGTCGCCTCTGGCGAGACCGCGGCGAACAGCGTCGGCAACGCGCCATGGGCTGCATCCTGGGAGAGCAGCGGCTTCAAGATGCCAATCATCAGTTTCAGCCCGCTGCTTAGATGGTCGGCCTGCAGGTTGGTCACGGCGTATCCGGGATGCGCCGCGGTGGAGAGCACCGGCGACCCGAGCGCCGTCAGCCTGCGCTGCAGCTCCAACGCAAACAGCAGGTCGGCCAGCTTGCTTTGCGCGTATGCCTGGAACATGGGCTTGTACACGCGTTCTGACTGCAGGTTCTCGAAGTCGACGCTGGCGTGATTGGCTACACTGCTCGCCACGGTCACCACCCGGGAGCCTGGTCGCGGCTTGACCGAAGCGAGCAGCAGTCCTGTCAGGGCGAAGGGTCC
>CAZZVI010000234.1:1844-5320 GCA_964657335.1 uncultured Terriglobus sp. | reverse complement strand
CGGGAACGTGCATGTTGATCACGCCCTGCGGCGACCACACCCAGTTGTCTTCTTTTGCCTGGCCGGCCTTCCACTCTACGCGGCTGAAGTTGATGCGCCACTCTGTTCCGTTGACGGGCTGCTGCACCTCCGGCTGGCGCGGGCGGAACGACGACCAGGGATAGGCAATCTCCAGCGTCCAGCCTTTGTCCTGGTCATCGGCATTGTTCAACGTGCCCTGCACGGAGACCGCGGTCTTCAGGCCGTCGATGTCCCAGCTGTTGTCTGCCTTGCCGCCGGCGAGGTACGGCTTGTTCAGGTAGAGGTCCCAGCCGGTGTTGAGCGCGTTCATCTCGAACTCGTAGTAGCTGTCTGTCGCTGGCAGCGGCTTGAGGAAGACTTCGAAATCGTTGTCATGAAAGATGACGGAATCGTGTTCCGTCAGTTTCGCGGAGACGTTCGGCTCTTCCAGCTCTGCCGCGATGTAGAGGTACTGCTCGTCCCAGAGCATCTTCACGCGTGTGCGAAAGCGTGGGTTCGGCTTGGCCGCGCCTTCGATGTCGCCGAAATCGGTGGTCCACGCAGCCTTGGCCCATGCCGCGTCGTCCAGCTTGCCGTCGATCGTGACCGGGCCTGTCGTGTGGGTAACGACGTATGTTTTGGGAGCCGAGAACTCCTGTGATTGGCTTGTCGTTGCAGACGCAGTCGCGATGAGCAGACAGTAGAGCGAACGGGAACAAAGGTACATGAAGGCATGCTATCGCGAGGGGACTTACCCCAGACGAACACGCCAGCAACACTCCCCCAATGTGACTACTTCATCCCGGGCGCACGTTCATCAGCGCCGGATGGCGATCGTAGCGAAGTCAGATGAAGACGTCAGGAAAGATTGCATGACCGCGTTCAGGCGATCCTTGGACCAGGCCATCACCAGGTCCACCGACGCGGACGCACCGGCCAGCGGCACGAAGGCGATCTCCTTGCTGGCCATGAAGCGGGAGCCTTCAGGAATGATCGAGACGCCCTCGCCTGCCTCCACCAGCGCCAGCACGCCCGAGGAGGCGGAGGCGGTCGCCGCAATGTTCGGCGAAAAGCCGGCTTCCGTGCAGAGCGAAAGGATCTTGTCGAATACGACCAGGGAAGCATTACGATCCACCATGACAAATCGCTCTTCCGCGATCGATCGGATGGAAATCTGCTTCTGCTTTGCGGCTGCGTGTGTCTTCGGCAGCACCGCATACAGGGGCTCGCTGTAGACGCGCTTGCTGCTTAGCTGACCCTGCAGGTGTGCCGGCAGCGGCCGCGTAAACGCGATGTCGATGTCACCCCGCAGCAACGCATCGACCTGGCGCATGGGTGTCATCTCCACCAGCGAGACGTGAACGTCTTTATGTCTGGCCCGGAACCTGCGGATCACCGTGGGAAAGAAGCTGCCGTTGCCACCAACGAAAAATCCGATGGTCAGGTGCCCGATCTCGCCTCGCATCGATTGCTGCACGGCCTGCACGGTGCGCTCTGCCGCCTGCAGTGTTGTCCTTGCACCCGTAAGAAATACTTCGCCCTGCGCCGTCAACCGGATCTGCCGCTGGCTGCGGTCGATGAGCGCTACTCCGACCTCGCGCTCTAGATCACGCATCTGTTCGCTGATCGCGGACTGCGAGACATGAAGCGTTCGTGCGGCTTTGCCGAAGCCACCGGTCGATGCAATGGTCACGAAGTAAGTTAAGTGCCGAAGTTCCACGGATGCAGTGTACCGCACGATATCATCGGTAAGACCGATGGTCGCCGTCGGAACAAACTGCGGTTTCTTCGACGCTGTCGCCTGTCTAATAGAACGAGCGGCTTTTCCGATGGGTACAGCCGCGGAGGGTGTCTCCCATGTGGATTGTGAAGATTGCGCTGAACCGGCCCTACACGTTCATCGTGCTGGCGCTGCTGATTCTGCTGCTGAGCCCTGTCATGATCCTGCGAACACCCACCGACATCTTTCCGAACATCAACATTCCAGTCGTGGCAGTGGCCTGGCAGTACACGGGCCTGAACGCCGAAGAGATCGAAGGCCGGCTGACCACGCCGTACGAGAAGGCGCTGACCACGCTGGTCGATAACGTGCAACACACTGAATCGACCAGCTACAACGGCGTTTCCGTCATCAAGATTTTCCTGCAGCCCGGCGCGAGCCTCGACACGGCGAACGCGCAGGTCACCGCCGCTTCGCAGTACCTGATTCGGCAGCTGCCGCCCGGCATTCTTCCGCCGGAGATCATCAACTTCTCGGCTTCCAGCGTGCCCATTCTGCAGCTCGGCGTCAGCGGCAACGGCCTGAACGAACAGCAGCTTTCCGATCTCGCCACAAACACAGTGCGTCCTGCGCTGGTCACCGTACCGGGCGCCGTGCTGCCGCAGCCCTACGGCGGCAAGCAGCCGCAGATCTCCGTCAACATGGACCAGGCGAAGATGCAGTCGAAAGGCGTCTCGCCGGGCGACCTGCTCGCCGCGATGACCGCGCAAAACGTCGTCATGCCGTCTGGTACCGCGAAGATCGGACGCAGTGAATACGACGTACGGACCAATGCCGCGCCACGCACCATCGACGAACTCGCCATGCTGCCCATTAAGCAGGTGAATGGGGTCATGGTTTATGTACGTGATGTTGCGACTGTCAGCGACGGCGCTTCGTTCCAAACGAACATCGTCCGACAGGACGGTCATCGCGGCGTGCTGATCAGCGTGCTGAAGAATGGCAACGCCTCCACGCTGGACGTGGTGAAGGGCATTCGCGAGCTGCTGCCCAGGGTCGCGGCACTTGCACCGGCAAACCTGCGCGTCACGCCGCTGAGCGATCAGAGCGTCTTCGTGCGCGCTGCTGTTTCAGGTGTGATTCGAGAAGCCATCATTGCCGCGACTCTCACCGGCATCATGATCCTGCTGTTTCTCGGCAGCTGGCGCTCCACGCTGATTATTGCCGTTTCCATTCCGCTGTCGATCCTTACTTCGGTCCTGGTGCTTGGCTTCCTTGGCGAGACGATCAATACGATGACGCTCGGCGGGCTTGCACTCGCCGTCGGCATCCTTGTGGATGACGCTACCGTCACGCTCGAAAACATTGAGCGCTACCTGGAAGACGGCTATCCGCTGCTGGAAGCGATTCTCGATGGCGCAGCGCAAATTGCCGTTCCCGCGCTGGTCTCCACGCTCTGCATCTGCATCGTCTTTCTGCCCATGTTCTTTCTGAGCGGCGTCGCGAAATACCTGTTTGCGCCACTTGCAGAGGCGGTCATCTTTGCGATGATCGCGTCGTACATTCTTTCGCGAACACTGGTTCCTACACTTGCGATGTACCTTCTGCGCCACAAGAACACCGCTCCTTCGCGCAACCCGCTGGTCAACTTCCAGCGTGCGTTCGAGCGTGGGTTTGAGCGTGTGCGTTCCGGTTATCAGTTGCTGCTGACCCGGCTGGTCTTCAAGCGCAAGATGTTTATTCCGGTCTTTCTTGG
>CAZZVI010000234.1:0-1744 GCA_964657335.1 uncultured Terriglobus sp. | reverse complement strand
TGATCGGGCCGTCCGGTGGCGACGTGATGGTGACGCTCAACGAGGACCATCATCCCACGGCCGAGTATGTGCGTGAACTGCGTGAGAAGCTGCCGCGCCAGTTTCCCGGAACGACGTTTTACTTTCTGCCCGCGGACATCACAACGCAGATCCTCAACTTCGGTCTGCCCGCGCCGATCGACGTGCAGATTCAGAGCAACGACATGACGGCAAGTTCCGCGCAGGCGGCGCAACTGCTGGCCCGGCTGAGGACTGTGCCTGGCCTGACGGACCTGCGCATTCAGCAGCCGGTGGACTATCCCACGCTGGAGATCGCGGTGGAGCGCACCAAGGCAGAGCAGGGCGGCTACACCACGCGCGATGTCGCGCAGAGCATGCTCAACAGCCTGAGCGGATCGTTCCAGATCACGCCGATGTTCTTTCTTAACTGGAAGAACGGCGTCAACTACAACCTGGTCGCGCAGACGCCGCAGTACCGCATGGACACGGTGCAGGACATCCAGAACATTCCCATCAACTCTGCGATGGCCGCAACGCGCACCACGCCGGAGCTGTTGAACGATGTGGCTTCGATCCAGCGCGGGCATGAGGCAGCGGTCGTCTCGCACTACAACATCCGCCGCGTCATCGACGTGTACGGCGCGGTGCAGGGACGCGACCTGGGCGCCGTCGCGAGCGACGTGGGCAGAATTGTCGCACAGCAGCAGAAGACGATGCCGCGCGGCATGTTCACCAGCGTGCGAGGCCAGGCGGAGACGATGCGTTCGTCGTATCTGTCGCTGCTGGGCGGGCTGGTATTTGCGATCATCCTTGTGTACGCGCTGATCGTCGTGAACTTTCAATCGTGGCTCGATCCGTTCATCATCATCACCGCGCTGCCTGCGGCGCTTGCGGGTATCGTGCTGTTCCTGTTCCTGACGCATACGACGCTGAGCGTTCCCGCGCTGATGGGCGCGATCATGTGCATGGGCGTTGCGACAGCGAACAGCATCCTTGTCGTCTCGTTCGCCAAGGGGCGGTATGAGGAGCATCATGATGCGATCCTCGCGGCGATCGAAGCCGGCGCGACGCGTTTCCGTCCAGTCGTGATGACGGCACTTGCCATGATCATCGGCATGGTGCCCATGGCACTCGGCATGGGCGACGGCGGGGAACAGAATGCACCGCTCGGCCGCGCCGTGATCGGCGGCCTGCTGTGCGCGACGATGGCCACGCTGGTGTTCGTGCCGACGGTCTTCGCGCTGCTGCACAGCGGGGCGCCAAAGCTCAGCAGGGAAGCAGCTCTGCAGCAAAGGGAGGAAGCGCATGCCTGACCTTTCGTCTCACGCCGGTGCAGACTTCATCGCCGGCAACAGCAGCAGCGACCGCAACCAGGAGAAAGCGTTGAATCAGCAGGAACTCAAACCGGGTGACCGCGACTACAACGAGACGCATCCTGGCGCCATGGTGCCCGCGCTCGCCACGGGAGACGCCGCGACGCAGGAACATCCGCACGGCGGCAACGCGGCGCAGGTACAGATCGACACCACGTCTCGACTCGGCCGCGGTCCCATGCTGCTCCTCGCTGTGATTGCAGTCGTGCTTGGGGTGTTTATCTTCCTCGGTATCTATCGCCGTGCCACAGCGGAAAGCTCGCTGAAGAAAGAGACAGACGTTGCCGCGATTCCAACCGTCGCGATCACGCATCCTTCGCAGGGAGCCGCGGCGCAGGATGTGCAGCTGCCAGCCGACACCCAGGCTTTCA
>CAZZVI010000233.1:0-5341 GCA_964657335.1 uncultured Terriglobus sp. | reverse complement strand
TTTCATGCCGCGTGCGAAGAAGTGTTCGAGCTGCGCCTCTCGCAAGATCGTTCGCGGCATCAGTGGCAGCTGTTTTCCGTAAGACCAGCCTGGCCGCGCTTCCCTACGCGCCCGGTGCTTTCCTAGCAGCGGCCCGTTTCGTAGCGGACTTCTTCGCGACGCGCTTTCCGGCGGTTTTCTTTGCGGCGGGTGCGGTTTTGCCGGCCGTCTTCTTTGCCGGGGTGGGTTGCTTGCCTGAGGCGGAGCCGCTGGTGGCGCCTTCGATCTCCGGCTCGGCCTTTGCTGTTGCCTTCTTCGCTGGCTTCCTGGCGCGTGTTGCGGTGAGGGCTGCCTTCAGCTCCTGGTTCAGTTCGGACACGGTCAGCGTCTTGGCGGACTTTTTCAGCCGCTCCAGGCCGTAGTAGGCGCGCTTTTCGGGCATGAAGATGTGGACGACGAAGTCCACGTAGTCCATCAGCACCCACTCGCCCTGGCGGCGGCCTTCAATGGAGTTGGGATAGACGCCGAACTCCTGCTTGAGCCGGAACTCGATCTCGTCGGAGATGGCGACGTTCTGCCGCTCGTTGGTGCCGTTGCAGATGAGGAAGTAGTCCGTCAGCGCGCTCTCGCTCGGGTCAAGGGCCAGGATGCGGATCTCCTCCGCTTTGCGGCTGTCGCAGGCGTCGGCGGCGACGCTCAGCAACTGTGTGGTTTCCAGTAAGGGCATGGTTCTCCTTGCACCTCAGCATAGCGCCAACGGGTGTCCCGCGGAGGATCGAGGACATCAACAGAACAGAACCACCTTCGGACGAGCCAATGCGGGCTGTTCTGAGACGACTCAATGAGCGTCCGCGGCCGGGTTGAAGCGCCCAAAACAGCGCGGGAAGCTAGACCGGGACGCTCAACTCAGTCAGACGCCCAGCTAGACTCAATCTGAGAGGGTGGACTGCCTTGCGTTCGAAGAAGCTTGCCGTTGCGGCATGTATTGCCTTGTTGCTATGCGTACCCGTGCTGACGGCACAGCAGCCCGAGAGCGTCCCTCCGATCCATGTGGATACCGACCATGACGGTCTGAGCGATGCGCTGGAGCAGCAGCTGCTTGTCCAGTTCATGCCCAGGTTCATGGTCGGCGAACATGACTGCTCCGTGCTGCCGGCTGAGTTCAAGGCCGGCATCCAGATTCCGGAGGTACAGGCCGAGAACGGCACGATCTATGGGCAGGCGTTTCCCTTGAAGAACTCTGGCGATCGTGCAGTGACCGCCGAGCTTCACTACTACCACCTGTGGCGGAAAGACTGTGGCGGTCACGGTCATGCACTCGACGCGGAGCACGTAGCCGTGCAGATCCTCGCCCCTGATCCGCACGCGGGTTCGGCCACATGGAAGGCGATTTACTGGTACGCCGGCGCCCATGAGGATACGGTCTGCGATGTCAGCCAGATTGCCCGCGCATCGACGCTGCACGCGGAAGACCATGGCGCCACGGTATGGATCTCACCCGGCAAGCACGCGTCATACCTGAACGGCACACTGTGCCAGCGAGGATGCGGTGCCGATCGTTGCGAAAAGATGACGGAACTTGTTTCTCCAAGGTTGATCAACCTGGGAGAAGCGGCATTCCCGATGAACGATTCGGTCTTTATCTCGTCCACGGCATGGCCGCTCGAGGCGAAGATGTCGAACTCAAACTTTCCCGCGGCCCCGCTCGTACGTCTCAACCAACTGCCCGACACCGATATCGCCTGGTTCCATCCTGGCAAGCACCCGGTGCAGGGCATCATCGCAAAGAGCAGCGGCACGGAACAGGCGCTTGCAGTCGCCGGAACAACTACCAGCACCGCCATCTCCGTTGCGGGCGGTTCAACTACCGGGGCGCTTTCCGATACCGCCGGGGACACCGGCAACGCCTTGCAGAAGAGCTACAAGAACACGCGACATGCACTCGGAACCTCAGCCCGGCACGTGGGGAGAGCCCTGCGCCTGACACCGAAGCGAGACGACTCCCAGCCGCACTGAAAGAACTCCTTCAGCGAATCGCATGCTCCGCGGCCGAGGGTTGCAAGGGCAGGAACAAGCTGAACACCGTTCCGGACTTCCCGGGGCGGGTGCTCGAGAAGATCCCGAGCATGCCTTCGTGCTTGTCCACAATGCCGCGCGCGATCCATAAACCGAGCCCGGTGCCGTTGATGCCTTTCGTCGTATAGAACGGCTCAAAGACCCGCTTCATCACGTCTGGAGGCATGCCGTGCCCGTTGTCCGCCACGACGATGCGAACGCCGGGCGCGCCGCTCTTCCAGTCGCGGGAATCCCGCGTGCGGATTACGAGCCTGCCGCCCGTTTTCATGGAGTCGATGGCGTTGCCGACCAGGTTGTTCAGGATCTGCCGGATCTCGCCCTCGTAGCAGGTCACCCGCCCAATGCTGCGCTCCTCCAGCACTATCGAGACATTCGAGTTCCCCAGACGGCCGTTGAAGAGACCGAGGGTGGGTTCGAGCAGTTCGTGCGCTGTCACCTCCCTTGGCCTGGTCGACTGCCTGTGGAACCGCAGCGTGTGGCTCACGATCTGCGAGACCCGGCCCAGCTCGTTCTCGGCGGCGTTCAGGTAGGTGCGCACCTCGTCGCTGAGGTGTTCTTCGCAGCGCACCAGGTAGAGCAGGTTCGTCACGGCTTCCAACGGATTGTTGATCTCATGCGAGATAGAGGCAGCCAGCCGGCCCACGGCGGCCAGCTTTTCGTTCTGGATGAGGGCAGCCTCGGAACGCTTCTGCTGGTCCACATCCATCACGGTCAGCACGCCGCCGCTGACGTTGCCGTGTTCATCCAGGATGGGTGACGCAGCCAGGCTGATCCAGCACTCCGACCCGTCGCTGTGTGCGTACAGGTACTCTTCGGGACCATGGGTACGGCCGGACGCAATGGCCCGCACCAGCGGGTGATCTTCCGGCGCGACGCGCACGCCGCCAGGCCGGGAGAGCGGCCAGTCGCGGTAACTCACGACCTCAGGACTATACGACGGATGGCCCAGCAGAGACGCCATGCGCTCATTCGCCAGAAGACCTTCGCCCGTCGGCCTTGCCAGCAGAACACCGACGGGCAGGTTGTCGAGCACGACCTGCAGCGTCTCGCGTTGCTGCCGCAGCTCGGCGACGGCGTCCCGCACCTCGTACTGACGGTCTCGCGCGCGCAGCGCCGCCTTCACGCTGCTGACGAGGGTCGCCGTGCGAATCGGCCGCTCCAACAGAACCGGCGAACCCAGCGGCAGGCGTTCCTTCTGCAGGCGATAACTCTGCACGCTTTCGCGGCCGCTGCCGGTCAGGATCAAGATCGGCAGATCAGACCATGCCGGTTGCCTGCCCAGCAGATCGCTGAGCTGCTGAATGAAAGCGGGGCTTAGCGCCTCCTCTGCAATCAGCAGAGGGCCGAGCGGGTCCTCAGCATCGCTGAACAGCGTCGCGCTGTTGCCGGCCTTCGCCGGCACATCGTTCTGGCGCAGCACGGTCGTAATCAGTTCCGCGTCGCGCCCCGTTGGAGCGATCACCGTGACCACCAAGCTCACGCTCAGCCCTCGCTTGCCTTGCGTAGCGATTGGTCCAGTGCATCCGGAACCCCTGTCAGGATGCCGCGGAAGTTCCTGAGCGGCTCGCCGACAACGATGCCCGTGTCCTCCACGCGGAACTCGCGCAGGGTGCGTTCGTGGCGGCCTACACGCTGCTTCAGGATGGAGATGACCTGCCGAATCTCACCATCCGACTCGAAGTAACGCAGCAGAACGGCTGTATCGGCCAGATAGCTGACATCAATCTCTGCGTGCATGGTGCCTACAAGCCCATGCTGCGTCAGGATCAGAAAGGTCACCACGCCCTGCTGGTTCAGGAAGGCGATCAGCTCGTGCAGTTGCAGCATCAGGTCGCGTTCGCCCGGCATGGCATTCAAGAAGCCGTTCAGGCTGTCGATCACGACGACGCGGGTGTCCCGCTCTTCCACGTCCGCGCGAATCTGCGCGACAAACTCACCAGGAGAGAGTTCCGCAGGATCAACCTGCGACATGGCCAGCGTGCCTCTTGCGATCTCATTGCCGACGGGCAGGCCAAGCGATTCCGCCCGTTCCTGTGCGGTTCGCAGGACCTCGTCGAAGGCGTAGACAATCGCTCGATCGCCGCGCTGCGCAGCCGCACATGCGTATTGCATGGCCAGTGTCGACTTGCCTGCCCCGGTAGGACCAATGAGGAGCGTCGCGGAGCCGCGATTAACGCCTCCGCCAAACATCTCGTCCAGCGCGGGCAAGCCGCTCTTCACGCGATCGTTCTTGAACGTGCTGTTGTGCTCATTCGCAACCAGTCGCGGGTAGATGCGTACGCCGCCCGTCTCGATGGTGTAGTCGTGAAAGCCTTCGCGATAGGCGCTGCCGCGCATCTTCACGATCTCGACCTGCCGGCGGGTCACACCGTAGCTGCGCTGCACCTTGTCCAGCCGCAACACGCCATGCGCAATGCTCTGCAGCTGCATATCGCTGCCCTCGGCCGAGCGGTCGTCCAGCAGCAGGACCGTGGTGTCGCGGCCGACAAAGAACTGCTTCAGCGCCAGCAGCTGGCGGCGATAGCGCATGGTATCTGCTGCCAGCAGGCGCAGCTCTGAGAGTGAATCGATCACCAGGCGGCTCGGCTTGCGCTCTTCCACGATGTCGGTGAGCTTCTGAATGGTCGATGCGAGCTCTACCTCGCTTGGATGAAAGACGGTGTACTGCTGCTCCGGGCTCAGGCTCGCCTCGGCCGGCACAAACTCCGCGATGGACAGCTGATTGACATCCCAGCCGTGCGACCGGGCCGAGGCTTCCAGTTCCAGCCGCGACTCGGAAAGGGTGATGTACAGCGCCTGCTCGCCCGTCCTGATCCCCTGCATGATGAACTGCATGGCGACCGTGGTTTTGCCGGTACCGGGCGTGCCCTCAAGCAGGTACATCTGGCCGATGGGCAAGCCGCCCGAAAGAATGTCATCCAGGCCGGCGATGCCCGTGGGAATACGTGTCGGCTGCACTACGGTGTCTGAGTTGTTCATTGGTGCCGGAAGTCCCTAAAGAAGTGTACGGTCGCAAACGCTCCAGAATGAGATGCGCACAACGCGCCACCGTCACCACATGTCCCGTTTCGCCGTCGTCAGGAAGCGTGAAGGTTCACTCCCGTGGGCCACGATCCGCGAGCAGCAACCGCCGTGTATACGTACGCCGCACGCACGAAAGCGGATTGCGGGCAGCTTCGTTCTGTAGTGTGCGGGCTGCGGCAAACACAAGGATAAGACGCGCTTCGAATTTTTCTTTACGCTTTCCATGGCAGCGCGTATGCTTTGCTTTGCATCGCAAAGTGAA
>CAZZVI010000232.1:0-5350 GCA_964657335.1 uncultured Terriglobus sp. | reverse complement strand
CCGGCTCCGGCTGCGTGACCGCAGGAGCGGCCATGGCCGCGGCAATCTGGTCGGCGTTGCTGATCTCGTAGCTGGCGAGGACTCGCCCTTCCTTCGATGCAGCGGGTGCCCCACTGCCCGTCCTGAGCTGGTCGAAGGATCTCGATCCAGCGACGTGGGTTTCTGTGCGGCTGGAACCGGTCCCATGTCTCAAAGGCGAGACATGGCGCACCCGCTCTTTTCTGAGTTGCTCATGAATCGGCTCAAGCCGCTCCTTGAGCTTCAACTTCTCACTCACGTAGCCAACGAGGAAGTAACCAAGGTTGTTCATGCGCGCACACTCATTTCCTTCACCCAGCGCGCGACGCTGATGACGTTTTCGACCGGCGTGCCGGGCACGATGCCGTGGCCCAGGTTGAAGATATGTCCGTCCCGATTGCCGGCGGCATCCAGAACTTCTTTCACGCGCTGCTTCAGCAGATCTTCCGGCGCGAAGAGCGCGATGGGATCGAGATTGCCTTGCACCGCGACATCCGGGCCGGCAAGCCGCCAACCTTCATCCAGCGGCACTCGCCAGTCGAGGCCGAGGACTTCCGCGCCGGTCTCTCGCATGGTGCTGAGCAGCGATGCGGTATCCACGCCGAAGTAGATCACCGGCACACCCAGCGCCTGTACGCGCTGCACAAGCTGCTTTGTCGCGGGCAGAACGAAGTCGCGATAATCGCTGACGGAGAGCGCGCCTGCCCAGCTGTCGAAGATCTGGATGACGTCGGCGCCCGCCCCCACCTGCTGCGCGGCATAGGCCACCAGAACGGCGACGAGCTTCTCCATCAGCAGGGGCCACGCGGCGCGGTCGCTGTACATCAGCTTCTTGGTTTCGATGTAGTTGCGCGACGAGCCGCCCTCGATCATGTAGCTTGCCAGCGTAAACGGCGCGCCGATGAAGCCGATGATGCCGAGCCGGTCACCGTCGGCACGTGGCGGGGCGAAGTGCTTCGCGACCTGCTCGATGGCGCGTGCGACGTAGCCCAGATCGTCCGCGCGATCCGTGCGCAGGGCTTCGATCTGCTCGCGTGTGCGCACCGGCTGATGCACCACCGGACCTTCGCCGTTGACGAACTCGAAGTCCACACCCATCGGCGTGAAGGGCAGCAGAAGGTCGGCGAAGATGATGGCCGCGTCCACGCCCAGGCGCTCGGCCGCAGTGATCGTGACCTCGGCAGCCACATCGGGCGTGCGGCAGATCTCAAGCAGCGTGTGGTGGCGCCGCACGGCCATGTATTCCGGCATGTAGCGGCCGGCCTGGCGAAGAAACCACACCGGCGTGCGATCGACCGGCTGACGCAGGCAGGCACGCACAAAACGGCTGCTGCTCATGGCAGGGGCAGCATCTTTCGATAATTCGATAAGTGTCGAAGTGGGCGGCATGGTCAGGCCGTCGGCGCGACGAATTCCTTCGGCAGCTCACCGCCCCCGCCGTAGAAGAAGTCGTTCATCTGCTCCACAAGAAACTCCTGCGCCTGCGGCGTCCAGGGCTGCAGACGGTATTCGTTCAGCAGCATCTTCTGCCGCTCGATCCACTCGCCCCAGGCTTTCTTGCTGACGGTGTTGTAGATTTTGTTGCCGAAATCGGAGTCAAAGGGCGGCTCGTCCAGCCCCTCCATCTCTGCCTTGTACTTGGAACAAAAGACCATGTGCGCCATGCGGTTCTCCACAGCTCATTGTAAAGGGCGGCGCACACAGGGAACGGGGGGACAGGGAACAGGGATCAGCAGGGATCAGGGAACAGGGGATAGCTAATGGAGATTAGCGCTTAGGGAACTAAGAAGAACGGTCAGGCAGCAGAAACTGTTCCCCTCCCTGATCCCTGATCCCTGACCCCTTAAGCGCTAGGCCCTGTTTCCTCAATAGGCGCGGGGATACATGCGCGATATACGGTCGTGCCAGCCGAGGCCTTCTTCGTCGAGCAGGACCCACGCCAGGCCCAGACCCAGCGGCAGGCCCGCAAGCAGCACTGCGAGCAGGCGACGGCGCATGCTGCCGCGCGTGGGGTTTTCGTCGGCAAAGGTGCATAGCCCGATGCGGGCGTAGCGCATGCCGGGGGTGGCGTCGCCCAGCGAGAAGAACAGGACCTTGTACAGCACCACGAAAAAGGCCAGCAGGCCGGCCGCGGAGAGGAGCGCGGGCAAGCCGGTGGGCAGTTCCGTCGACACATTCGCCACCACGGCGATCGCTCCAAGCCAGCCCGTGGTAATGCAGCAGCCGTCCACCAGCACGGCCATCACCCGCTGCGAGGTGGGAGCCACCTGGAGCGGCAGCGCAAAGGAAATCTGCGCGTCAGGATGCTCGGCCGCGCGCGGTGCGGCAGGCGCGTCGAGCCGCAGGCTATGCCACTCGGGTACGACGCTTTCGACGGCCGGTTCGGTCGAAACGGAGCTCGCCTCCACTTCAAAGATGCGGAGCTGCGCACGTTCCGGCGAGGCATCGGCCTCTTCGCGCAACGGTCCTTCGGCCAGCCGCGGGCGCGCACGGCGCGCCGCTACCAACTGGCGTGGAAACTCGATCAGGTTCGCAGGCAGCGGCACCGCGGGCTCGGCATGTGCCCGAAGTTCTTCGACGAACGCCCGCAGCTGTGCCGGATCGTTGCCAGGGCTTGCTTTCGGAGCAGCAGATCCCTCCTGCTTCTCCGCAGGCATCAACTCGACGGCAGGCGCAGTTTCCCGGTCCCTGTTCCCTGTTCCCTGCATGTCTGCCTGCGAGATCACCTCAACAGGACCAGCGGGCGATTCGGCGTGCCACTGCTCGAGCTCCGCGAGCAATTCTCCCTGCACTGCAGCGATGGCGTCCGCGCTACGGCGTGCGACTTCGGCTGCCGCTTCCGCCTTGCGAACCGCGGCCTCCGCTTCGCCCTGCAGAAACTCGCGATACGAGACACTCTTCGCGAATCGCTTCGCGACCTGGTCGGCGACACGGTTGCGCTGCGGCGCGGGCATGCCCTCCAGCGGCAGGGCCGGCTGCATCTCGTGCCGCGGGCGACGCTGACGATGTTCCTGTAACCGATTTGCCACCTGCTGCTTCAACGCCCGCGCTTCTGCGTCTGACAGGGTGCTGGACGGCAGCGGCTGCAGGGGAAGAGGACTTGCTGTGCTCACGGTTGCTCGCTTTCGTAGAATAGGAAGGTCAAGTGGTCAAAGGATGCATCTTCGAGCGGAACGAGCACGTTGTGCGCCATCCGCGCGCGCCAATCTTTCGTTCTATTTGCTGGTGTATCACGCTTACCGTGGCGCTCGCCGCATCGTTGCCCGCGCAGCAGGTAACCACTAAGGCACTCCCCTCGTCCGCGCCTTCAGCAGCCGTTGGCACAGCGGCTGCTCCGCTCGACCAGACCGCCCCAGTTGACCCGGGGGAGCTGCCGCAGGCACCCTCGGCCGAGCGATTCCCTTATGCCGTTCCGGTGCCGCAGCCGAGCGGCCGCAAGGTGGTTCTCGAGAGCAATCGGCAGAGCCGCAAGGGTGACATCGTTATCCTCGACGGCGATGTTCACATCCAGTACGGCGAGTACAAGGTCGAAGCCGACCACATTGAGTACAACGATGCAACCGGCGACGTGACCGCAAACGGCCACCTGCACATCACAGGCACCGCGAACTCGGAGACGCTCTCGGCAAGTCGGGGCACCCTGAACATCCACGACGAGACAGGCCGCTTCTACGATGTGCAGGGCTCCATCGGCGTGCGCACCACGCCGGCGTCGGCGGGACCTGCGCCGATCTATGCGCCCTCATCCTCGTTGGGAGTGACTTCGCGCTCGAACCTGTACACCACCGATGATCCGTTTCTCTTTACCGGACGCATCGTGGTGAAGTCCGGACCGGACGAGCTGCATATCTACGATGGCACCGTGACCAGTTGCCAGTTGCCGCGGCCCGATTGGCAGCTTGCAGCCCATGAGTTCATCGTGCACGATGGCAAGGCGCGGGCTGCACGGGCGACCTTTCGTCTTCTGAATATTCCGGTCCTGTTTCTGCCGTATGTCACGCATCCCACGGAGGCGGACGAGCGCGAAACCGGCTTCCTGATTCCGGTGATCGGCAACTCATCGTCCAAGGGCATCGTGCTGGGCGAGCAGATTTACATGACGCTCGGCCGCTCGGCTGACCTGACCGTCGGCGCGGAGTATTTTTCCCGCCGCGGCTGGCAGCAGTCGGCGACCTTTCGCTTCCACGGCAATGGGATGGACTTCATCCAATCGCACTACTCGGGCCTGCTCGATCGCGGCTTCAATCAGAACACCACGGATGGCAACGGCAATCCGATTACCACCTACATCAACCAGGGTGGCGAGGACGCGACGTTCAGCGGACGGAAAGACTTCAGCGACCACACACGTGCAGCGGCGAGCGTCGAGTACCTGAGCAGCTACATCTATCGCGAGGCGTTTACCGACAACTTCAACCAGGCCGTCTCGTCCGACATCACCTCGTACGCCTACGCGACCCACGCGCAAAACGGCTATGTTGCCTCAGTCGATGTCGACCGCTACCAGGGTCTGAAGATTGTCAGCACGGGTGAGCAGATCCGCATCTTCCACGCCCCGCTGATCGATGGTGATGCGTTGGAACGGCGGCTGGGTACGACGCCCTTCGTGTGGAGCGCGACGGCGCAGTTTGCAGACCTGAAGCGATCTCAGGGCACACCGGTGGCGCAGACAGGCTTCGCTTCCGACTTTGTGGGCAGGCTCGATCTGCACCCCAGGCTGGCGCTGCCGTTTTCCTTTGGCGGCTTCCACTTCCGCCCTGAGGTTGGCCTGCGCGATACGTACTACCAGCATTCGCGCGCAAGCTCTCCCTTGCCGGGTCCGCCTCCTGTCGAGCAACCTGCCAGCCTGAACCGCCTGGTCACCGAAGCCGAGTTCGAAATGCGCGCGCCGGTGCTGGAACGAACCTTCAACACGGGATTCATGTCGCACCTGCTTGGCGGCCAGGCAAGGCACACCATTGAGCCGGAGCTGCACTACCGCTTCGCCAGCGGTGTGACTGACTTCAGCCGCACGCTGCGCTTCGATGCGACCGATGTGGTGGCCAACAAGAATGAGCTGGAGTACGGCTTTGTGCAGCGGCTGTTTCTTCGACCGGCGAAGACACGCGCCTGCGAAACCGGGGAGACGCCGAGCGAGGAGAACGGCACCTGCGGCGGTACCCGTGAGACCCTGCGTTGGAAGCTGGTGGAACGCACCTACTTCGACGACAGCTTCGGCGGTGTCATCGTCAATGGACGACGCAACGTCCTCGACTCGACCCTCGACCTGAGCGGCGTCGCCTTCCTTACGGACCATCGCGCGATCTCGCCCATCGTGTCGGAGTTGAAGCTG
>CAZZVI010000231.1:0-5370 GCA_964657335.1 uncultured Terriglobus sp. | reverse complement strand
ACATCAGGAGTTCGACGAACCTCAGCGGAAGGGGTACCAACCGCTGAGTTTAGGCGGTTGAGCCGGGGATGTACAGCGTGGCGTTCGCGGCGATCCCGCACCTTTCCGCCGTCCCCTCTCCCTCCCTTGCTGTCATCCCGTAGCGAAGCGGAGGGATCTGCCTTTGAGTTGATGCGCCAACTCCGTTCCAGCGGGCGCTGAAGGAGAAGCGCGACATGTAGATGTTCTTGCCCACTGAGATGTCGTAAGGTGTGCCGGCACACATGCAGATCCCTCCGCTGCGCTGCGGGATGACACTAAGGAAAGGGGAGGCCAAAAGGAAGGGAGGAAAACAGAAAAGTGCGCCTACGATCGTCCGTCTTCGGCTCGTAACGCCCGGGGTTCTTCGCGTGAGCCGCTAGCCGCGAACGACCACGTCGGCGAACGTAAGCACCACGGTCCCGCGCGTGGGTTCGTCGAAGACCTTTGCCGGCTGAAAGACGCCGGTCAGCAGACGCTGGCGCAGCGCCGCTTCGGCGGCATGGTCCAGCGTGCCGGAGAGCACGGTGTAGTCATACACGCGGCCGCTGCGATCGACCATGGCCTGCACGATCAGCGGCTGGTCATCGATGCTGCCCACCCTCTGTTCACCCGCAACGGAGTACAGGTAACGCGGCGCGGAAAAGCCTGCCAGCGGAATGTCATTCGCGCGCACCGCCTGCTGCGGCGTTACCGCGCCCAGCACGACAGCACCCGCGCACACGGCGAGGAGGGCGGTTGCCGCCACGCCTAGCTGCAGCGCGATCGGCTTCAGAGCGTTTTCGCGAAAGGTTTGAAGCCAATGCAGCACACGGCCGCTCAGGCGGCGCTCCGCACGGACACGCTCATGCGACAGCGCAAGGCGGATACGCAGCGGCAGGTCTGCAGGCATCTCAACCGGCACCAGCGCCCGAAGCGCCTCGTCGGTGAGGGTGCGCTCAAACGTCAACTCCTCGGCAGGCTCGCGATCGTCGAACATCTTGTGCAGATTCATCTCGCCTCCTTTGACGCGGCGGCGATCATGCTCGATGCAGAACCCGGGGCCTTCTTGCCAGTGGAGTGTGCGAATTCGGGAAGCCGGGCGGCCAGCACGCTGCGCAGCGCGGCCCGTCCACGCAGAAGGCGGCTCTTGACCGTGCCCATGTGGATGCCGAGGATCTCCGCGATCTCGTCGTACGCCATACCCTCGATCTCACGAAGAATAACGACGGTGCGAAAGCTCTCCGGCACCTCGCGCAAGGCCGCCTCAACGGTGGCGCGCAGCTGCGATTGACGCGCGCTCTCAAACGGCGAGTCGCGGCGGTCTGCCAGCGTGTCACGGAGGGAGAAGCACAGATCGTCATCTTCTTCGGACGAATCGGTGTCGATGGTGATCTCGGCCTTCTTGTGACGCACCCACCAGCGGCGGCTGTTCGACGCCTCGTGCATGGCGATGCGATAGATCCATGTGCGCAGGCTGCTGTCGCCATGAAACCCGCCAATGGAGCGGAAGACCTTGATAAATACGTCCTGGGTAACATCGGCAGCATCGGCCGGATCAGCCAGGGAGCGCAGCAGCAGCGAATACAACGGTCCACTGTACTGCGCAATCAGCTGGCGAAAGGCTTCGTCGGAACCGGCCTGCAGCGCGTGGATCAGCGCCACCTCTTCCGTGCGCAGCTCGGGCCGTGCGGACGGGTAGACTGCCGCCTCGCCAAAACTCCCGCCGATCGCTCCGGAAAGGGGATCCATTACCGCGGCTCCGTTCACACTGTCCTCGCTTACGTTACGGCCTGGGCGCATCGAAATGCAACGTGCGCCCGGCTGATGTACCATCCGCCGGCGGATGCGGAGTGCTCTCGCTCACTCTGCATCTATAGACACCGCCGTGGCGGGACTTTGTTCCCACCGTGGTGCGCCCTGGCGAAATGGAGTGCACAGGACCGCAACCTCTCGCCGGAAGCGCGTGTCTATCCTGACGAACGCGCGCCCCAAGCAAGAGGGCGCGGAAATGAGGGAGCCATGAAAAAGACAATGATTCAAGCCTTTATCATCGCCGGCCTGCTGGGTACGGCGGTTGCGGCTGCGCCGGGAGTCGCGGACGCGCAGGTATATGTCCGTGTCGGACCGCCGCGTCCCATCTACGAACGCCGCCCGCCGCCGCCGCGTCCCGGCTACTTCTGGCGTGCCGGCTATCACCGCTGGGATGGAGCGCATTACGTCTGGGTGCCGGGTGAGTACATTGCACCGCCGCGTCCCCGCGCGGTGTGGGTAAATGGAGCATGGGTCTCTGGACCACGCGGCTACTACTGGCGTGAGGGCTACTGGCGCTAAGCTGCGACTGACGTAGGCAAACTGTCACAGATGGCGAAAGGGCCACAGCTTCGGCTGTGGCCTTTTCACGCGCGGCACAGACGATCGTGGCTCTCCTATGGCCGTGTCCGGCCCATTTACCTTCTGCGGTAAAGCGGGTATCCTGCTTGTAGTGGGCCTGTGGCGCAGCTGGGAGCGCGCTTCCATGGCATGGAAGAGGTCATCGGTTCGATCCCGATCAGGTCCACCAAATACCCCTATAGACATGCCACGCATTGGCGAAGTTCTCTCGCTGTGGTTCATTGCTGGTCGTTGAAGCCTGGGTGTACGGCCTCCGACTTGGGGAAGGTCAACGCTCGTAAGGCGTTTCCGTGTCGGTGAATGGAGTCGGTGGCAGCACCACGGCCGCCGGCGCATCCGGGCGGGAGGGATCAAAGGCGCTCGCCCCGGGACGCAGGAACTGTTTCAAGGGCAGATCAGACCGCGCGATGCCCAGCGCTATGCATTTCGCCAGCTCCAGCGCACCGAAGCTGTTGAAGTGGGTGTCATCATGCAGCGCCTCAGCCTGGCCGGGATAGGTGTTCGGCGGCGCGTATACGAAGAGCTCGCGGGATTCCGCTTCGCCGACAGCCTCGTACAGGGTCTTGCTCATCGCGTTCAGGTCGATCAGGGTGACGTGTTCCGTGGCGGCGACCTGCCGCATCGTTTGCGGGTACGGCGCCAGCGAGTCGGTGATCCTGCCGGTTGCGTCAAAGGTTCGCCGGTTCATACTCGTGACCAGCACAGGCGTTTCCCCGCGTGAGCGTGCTTCGCCGATGTACTTGCGAAGCAGCGCTGCGTAGGCCTCGGTAGAGACGAAGCCCCTGCCCGGTTTCTGATCGTTGTGCGCGAACTGCAGGAAGAGGTAATCGCCCGCGTGGATGAGTGAGAAGATCTTGGCGAAACGGCGTTCGCTCTCGAAGCTCTGGATCGTCTCGCCGGATTCGGCATGGTTCGCGATGACCACCTCGGGGGAGAAGAACGCGGGAAGCATCTGTCCCCACGCCGCCCAGGGTTCGTTTTCCTGGTCTACGACCGTGGAGTCACCGGCAAGATAGACGGTGACCGTCTTGGCTGGCGCAGGTTCGATGCGGATGCTGCGGAAGCCGGGATGTTCGCCGGTAAAGCTCAGGGTAAGCTTCTCGTCCCAATCCAGGGAACGCATCTCGCGCGGCTTGCGCTTCACCTCTTCACCATTCGGGATCTCCGGCCGGCGAAGATTGACGGTGAACGTCTCGGTACGGTACTTGCCGGCGGCGGTCGCGACGTTGGCCAGCATCAGCCGCCGTGCCTCGGCACGTACCGAGGTGACGGAAGCCCGCGCTACTCCCAGATCCACGGTGACCCTGTAGGAGCCCTCCGCAAGAGGAAACGAGACAAAGAACGGCCTGTCAGAGCTGCATCCGCTGCCCGTAATCAGGGCAGGCGCAGGAGCCAGGTCGAACCCCGCAGCTGTCGGCCGGTACCGTGTGGTTGCAGTGAGCGGGTTGGCGCCATGCGCACACGTGTATGTCTGGGCCGGCGCTTCGAAGGTTCGGAGTGCGAGAGCGATCACGAACACTGCAAACGTTTTCATTCGTCCTCCGAAGAGCGACACTTGCCCGAAGTCCCACTCATGTCGCAGAGAGAAGGCGCCGGTGCGGTCTCCTGCATCAGCATCCCCGGCTCACTCCTATGCAACTTTGGCCGGACGAATGGAGCGTCCGGATGCGAGACACACAGTTTAGCTTTCCGCTTGCGCCTCTTGTTTCGCGCCCTTCATGCGATCAGGAGCATCACGCCAAGGCAGATCATCAATGCGGAAACAAGCCTTCGCCAGGTAAGTGCTTCACCGAGGAAGACTCTGCCCAGCAGCACCGCCCAGAGCACGCTCGTCTCACGCAGCGCAGACACGATGCCGACGGCAACGTAGTGGGTCGCCCAGAGCACGAGGGTATAGGCCGCCAGCGAGAACACCGCTGCGCTGAGCGGACGCGGCATCGAACTCAGCCTCATCGGGCTGACCGGTGCTCTTAGCAGCATCAATGCCAACGGCATCAGCAGGTAGCTCGCAAACACCCACACCGTGTAAGACAGCGTGTTCTGCGATCGCTGCACACCCATGCCGTCCACCACGGTGTAGGCAGCGATGGACACGCCTGTGGCCAGCGCGGACACGGTCGCAAACCTGCCGTTGTTCGCCTTCTCCGTCGACAGGAAGACAATCCCCGCCGAAATCAGCGCGATGGCTGCAACCGCAAATGCTGTTGGGCGTTGCCGCATGAGGAGGAAGGCGCCCAGCGTGACGAGGAGCGGAGAGATGCCTCGCGCGATGGGATATGCGCTGCCGAAGTCGCTCTTCTTGTAGTTCTGCAGCAGCAACAGGTTGTAGCAGAGGTGCAGACACGCCGAGATCGCGATGAACGCCCACGAAGAGGAGCCCGGCAAAGGAACAAAGGGCGCACAGAGCAGCGCCAGAAGACCCACGGCGACGGACATGTTCGACATGAACTGCGTTTGATCGCCGCAGCCCTTGAGTTGAGCGTTCCAGGTGGCGTGAAGAGCAGCGGAAAAGAGGACCAGAATGACGGCGCGTTCGTGCATGGGAAAGCTACCCCCGGGGCTGAATGAGGCACACCTTCGGCCTCACAACCACCCCCTCTGGCCTTCTATGCCTCGGGTGCAAGCCGCGTTGCAGCTCCTGTAGCGCTCGGCCCAGACCCGTGTCCAACAGCGGAACCCTAGCCACCTCAGGTTGATGGCTTTATCTTAGCGCTGCTGACGGGTGGGAGTGCGTACGAGATCATGGCATGCGCGCTCGAGCTGCCGATGCGCAGCGAGCAGGTTGGCGCGCTCTGCCTGGGACCACTCACCGTCTGCCCCGAGTTGGTCCGCGGCTCGTGCAAGTTCCGGATCGAGAGCTTGCGGTGCCGGGCCTCCGGTGACAGTTCTTAGGCGCACGAAGTGGTCCGGGTTGAGAGCAGTGTGCAGTTCTTCTTGCGTGATCGACAGGCCCTGTGCTGCAGCGCGCGCATAAAGATC
>CAZZVI010000230.1:0-5376 GCA_964657335.1 uncultured Terriglobus sp. | reverse complement strand
TCGATGGCGAGCGCATCCACGTTCTCTTCGACCAGGGCGGCGGCGCGCTCGAGGAAGTCGCCTGTCGCGCCGATGGCCCCGGCCACGCGCAGGCGGCCCTGGGAATCCTTGCTGGCGTTGGGAAACTTCAGCTTCTTCTGGATGTCTTTGACGGTGATGAGGCCTTTGAGCTCGTAGGCGTCGTTGACCACCAGCAGCTTCTCCACGCGGTGCTGGTGCAGGATGTGCTCGGCGTCCTCCAGCGTGGTGCCGACCGGCACGGTAATGAGGTTCTCCTTCGTCATGACATCCCGGATGGGAATGTCGGTGCGCGAGACGAAGCGAAGGTCGCGGTTGGTCAGGATGCCGACCAGCTTGCGGTTTTCGGTCACGGGCACACCGGAGATTTTGTACCGGCGCATCACTTCGAGCGCGGCTTCGATGGGCTGATCGGGCGAGATGGTGACGGGATCGACGATCATGCCGCTCTCGGAGCGCTTCACCTTGTCGATTTCGCTGGCCTGCTGCTCGATGGAGAGGTTGCGGTGCACCACGCCCATGCCGCCGGCCTGGGCCATGGCAATGGCGAGGCGCGACTCGGTGACGGTGTCCATCGCGGCCGAGAGCAGCGGGGTGTGCAGGGTAATGCGCGCGGTCAGCCGCGTGGAGGTGCTGACCTGGGTTGGAACCACGTCCGAGTGGGCGGGAACCAGCAATACGTCGTCAAATGTGAGGGCTTCGGGTAGAGGACTGACCAGCATAAGGTTCCCGAGATTGTAGGCGGGTCCGGGTCCGAGCGCAATGTTCGACCTGGCTATCCGGCCAGTTCGACAGCGGCCGCGTCGATCTCGCCCGGCGCTCGACTGTGCCCGATCTCCACGCGATTGCGCCCGCCCTGCTTTGCCCGGTAGAGCAGGGCGTCCGCCTCTGCCAGCAGGTGCGACACGCTCCCGCCCGTGCCACAGACGACCCCGATGCTGACCGTCGCCAGCACCCGTTGCGCGTGGGGCGTGACCGCGGCCGTGGTTGCGCTGAAACGTTCGCGGATGCGCTCGGCCGCCCCCTGCGCTCCCAGCAGCGACGTGCCCGGCATCAGGATGGCGAACTCCTCGCCGCCCAGCCTGCCGAGCGCGTCTCCCGTGCGCAGGTTGAGCCCTGCAATGGCGGCAAAGTGCTTGATAACGAGGTCGCCCGTGGGATGACCATAGGTGTCGTTGATCTGCTTGAAGTGATCGATGTCCGCCATCAGCAGGCAGACTGGGTGCTGCAGGCGAACGGCGCGCGACAGTTCGCGTTCCGCGCCGGCCAGAAAGGCGCGGCGATTCAGCGCTCCAGTCAGGAAGTCCGTCGTCGACGCCTTCACCAGCATGGAGATGGCGCCGGTCAGGCGATTGAAGAGCGGCCGGTAGATCAGCAGTGCCTCCAGCACCAGCACGATCAGCATGGTGGCGGTCAGCGTGCTCATCACATGGCGCAGGTGGCGCACGTCGTGTTCTGACTCCGCCTGGTACTCGGAGACAGCGGTGTCGAGACCGTTCAGCAGAGGCCCGTTCGCGGCTGCGACCATCGCCCGCAGGTCCGGATCGGCCAGCGTGGCTGCAGGGTTCCGTGCGAAGGCGCGCGTGTGCGTCAGGAAGCTGTTTACCTGCTGTTCCAGCCGCAGCGGCGGCCCAAAGTAGATGGCACGCAACTGGGGTGACGCAGCCGGAGGCATGCCGTGCGTGATGTCGCCGTAGGAGAGCTGGTGCTGCGCGCCCTCCATGCGGTCGGCGAGCGAGCGCAGTTCGTTGCGCGCGGCACTCCCATCTGCCGAACCATCTGCGATTTCTTCCGCGATGCGCGTGATGCGCTGCGACAACATGCGCTGGCGTCCGGCGGTGTTGACCAGCAGCGCGGTGCTCTCCTGCCGGGCGACGATGCGGTTCGTCAGAAGGTGCGATGCGATCGAGATGCCGGCGATGATGCACAGTGCCACCAGGTAGATGATCGTGGTGGCTCGTGGCGCCTCCGGCGTGTCGCCCGGCGACGGCTCCATCCGTTCGCCAGCAGCTTCATCGCGGCGTGGGACGGAAGCTGATGACGGCAAAGGCAACCCCCGAAAAGCGTGTCCACTCAGTCCGAGCAGGCGCTGTGTTTCAACGAGAATGGCATACATCGGGCAGATGCGAACTTGATGCGGCGCAGATTATTTGTGTCGCTGCGGGTTCCGGATTAAAATCGGGAAAGCAGGCAAAGTTTTTCGCGCGTGAAGTTCCGTACGAAAGGACTGGGTGGGCCATGGGCCCGCCCTTTCTTTGCGCCAATGACGCCTGCGAGTTGTTCGAGGATTTGCACTACGCGGGAAGGTCGCTGTTCGGATGAAGCTGGAAATGGATGCAGTTCGTTCCGCGGCAGAGCGCGTGGCCCGGAGCCACGGGCTTGACCTGGTCGACGTGGAGTTCGCCGGCGCGGGCAAGACGCGTGTCCTGCGGGTCTATGTGGAGAAGGACGCCGCCGGCCGCGAAGCGCTGAAGGCGCAGGCTGCGGCGGAAAACTCAGCTCTACCGAGTGGTGTGCCGGTCGAGGCTCTGTCGGGAGTCACGCATGAGGACTGCGCGGTCTTTGCGACCGATTTTGGCACGCTGCTGGACGTGGAAGACCTGGTGCCGGGATCGGCGGAGTACACGTTGGAGGTCTCGTCACCGGGCATCGAGCGGAAGCTGAGCCGGACGGCAGACTGGGAGCGATTTCAGGGCTTCCTCGTCACCGCGAAGCTGTTCACGCCGGTGAATGGAGCGAAGTTGCTCACCGGCCGGATGACCTTCGCAGACGGTGTTGCCACCTTCGACCTGTCTGCCGTCAAAGGGAAGGGCAGGCGCAAGAAGGGTGCGGAAGCGCCCGTGGCAGAGACCGTATCGGTTGCGATAAGCGAGATTGAGAAAGCGAATTTGGTGGCGGAGATTTAGAACGCGAAGGACGCGAAGTTAAAGCGCGAAGTACGCAAAGGCTCAATGGAGCCGCATCGTCGCGATCTTCGCGCTCGATCTTTGCGTCCTTCGCGTTCTAAAAAGAGCACCACAATGCAACACCACAACTGAATAGAAGGTAGAGGAATCACGGCAATGGCAAGCGCACTGTACCAGGCAATTGAAACGATGAGCCGCGACAAGGGCATCGACCCGCAGATCGTGGTGGGAGCGGTGGAAGACGCGATTGCGCTGGCAACGCGCAAGTACTACAAGACGCAGGAAAACATGCGTGGCGAGTTCGACAAGGAGAGCGGTGAGATCCGCGCCTACGTCTACAAGACCGTCGTTGCCGACGATGCCGAGGTGGAAGACCCGGACAACGTGCTGACGCTGACCGACGCGCGCGAGATGGCGCCCGAGGTGGAAGAAGGCGCGGAGCTGCGCTTTTACAAGGACACCTCGCCGCTGGGCCGCATTGCCGCGCAGATGGCCAAGCAGGTCATCTTCCAGAAGGTGCGTGAAGCCGAGCGGGATACCGTCTTCCTGGAGTACAACCACCGCGTCGGCGAAATTATCAACGCCACGGTTAAGCGCATCGAGCCCATGGACGTGATCTTCGACCTGGGCAAGGCCGAGGCACGCATGCCCAAGCGCGAGCAGTCGCGGCTGGAGCAGTTCAGCGTGGGCGAGCGCATTCGCGTAGCTCTGTTGCGCGTCGACCGCGCCGCCAAGGGGCCGCAGGTGATCGTCAGCCGCGCCGCGCCATCGCTGGTGCAGACGCTGTTTCAGAGCGAAGTGCCTGAGATCTATGACGGCACCGTCCAGATCCGCGCCATCGCGCGTGAGGCGGGCGAGCGCACCAAGATCGCCGTTACATCGCGCGACAAGGATGTCGATCCGGTCGGCGCCTGCGTCGGCATGAAGGGCATGCGCGTGCAGTCGATCATCCGCGAGCTGCGCGGCGAAAAGATCGACATCATCGAGTTCTCCGAAGAGATCACCACCTTCGCGGAGAAGGCGCTGCAGCCGGCGAAGGTGTCGCGTGTCTCCATTACGGACCTTGGCGAAAAGCAGCTCGAGGTCATCGTCGATGACACGCAGCTTTCGCTGGCCATCGGCAAGAAGGGCCAGAACGTGCGCCTGGCGGCGAAGCTGCTGGGATGGAAGATCGACATCAAGAGCGAGGAAGAAAAGCGCCAGGAGGTCGAGCAGGCCATGGCCGCAATGACTGGCGGTCCGCAGACGCCGATCGAGCAGGTCACGGAGCTTGGCGAGCACGTGCTGGAGAAGCTGATCGCGGCGGGCATCACGACGGTCGAGCACCTGGCCGACATGACGGCCGAGGAGCTGGGCGAAGTCCCAGGCATCGGAGACAGGTCGGTCGACCGGATCGCGGTCGCGGTGCGGCATTACTTCGGTCAATACGAAGAGGGCGAGGAGCGTCCGGCGGAGCCTGTCAGCGAGGTTTCGGCGTCGTTGGAGAACAACACCGCATCTGATTCTTCTGTGGCGCACGAAGAGCCGACCGAAGCGGACGGCAAGCCGTACAACGAAGCAGGGGAAACAGAAGGTTCCGAGGCAGGCGAGACGCTTCTGCTCGCCGCGGACGCGAACGAGCCGGGTGGCGTTGAAGGCGACCTGACGGAGGAGAGTTCCATGAGCAAGACACCGGAGGCGATCATCGCCGAGCGCGGCCTGGACGGCATCGAGCCGATCGAGGTCGAGGAGTCGGCGGACGAGTTGCTGGCGCGCGAAGAAGAGGAAGGCCAGCTGGACGGCTTCGGCAGCGATGCGGATGTTCGTGAAGCAGGCATTGAGATGGACAACGAGACGATGGAAGACCTCGCCGCACAATCGGGCGAGATCAGCAATGAAACCATCGATCCGGACGAGAACACCCGTGGTTAGCGAAGGGAAGGGTGGCGCAGCAGCCTGCGCCACCTGCCTTTACGCGGTTGCACGGACCTTTGGGAGCGCGGAAATCACGCTTTCGAGCGATAATGGATGTACTGGGATCGATCCCTTCTGGAGTGGAGCTGCCATGAACAGCTAGCAGAGGGTAACTGGAGTTACGAGGGCGGATGAGTAAAGTACGCATCAACGATCTGGCGCGTGAGCTTGAGGTCAAGAGCAAGAGCATTCTTGACGCGCTTACAGCGGTCGGAGTCACGGAAAAGAAGACCCACTCGAGTTCCATCGAGGAAGACGAGGCGGAGAAGGTCCGCAGGCACCTGACGGGTGGCCGTACGTCGTCACGCGGCCCCACTGGTGGGGGAGACACCAAGCCAAAGTTTGACCTGTCACGGGCTTCCAAGCCGGGCGACGTGGCGCGTGCGTTGATCGCTCGCCGCCAGGCAGAACAGGCACCTCCGCCTCCGCGTCCGGCAGTCGTTGCCGCGCCGGAGCGTCCCCCCGTCGTTGCGGTTGTTCCGCCGCGTGCGGAAGAGCC
>CAZZVI010000229.1:0-5387 GCA_964657335.1 uncultured Terriglobus sp. | reverse complement strand
CCCTCGTTGCCGTTTTGCCATGTTCGCCAAAAGTTCGCCCCCCAAATAGTCTGGGGAAATGAGTGCTCCGGTATTCCATGCTCTGTCTCCTCATCACGGAAGACCGGTGGACGCCGCGTGGCGCTGGATGAGCATGGGGCGCACTAAGAAATACTTGGCCAAATACTTGCCGGCACAGGGGGTTGCATCGAACGAAAACGGGACAAGTACCCGAACCCGTTCAGGAGACCGCGCCGGGGGAAGACATCCGGGTACGTCACTGTCCACCGTCCGTTACCGACGTTGGCTTTCAGCTTTGCAATAAAGAACAGGAAGCAGGTGCCTCGCATCTCTGTTGCGATGCGAGGCGCGCACTTTGCCTGCCTACGCGATGCCCATGCCGCCGGTTACGCCATAGATTTCACCAGTGATGTAGCTGCCCTCCTGTGACGCGAGCAGAACGTACACCGGTGCCAGCTCCACGGGCTGGCCGGGGCGTTTGTACGGCGTCTTTTCACCGAGCTTCTTCAGCTTGTCTTTGTCGCCGTCGGCTTCCTGCAGCGGTGTCCAGATGGGGCCGGGAGCGACGGCGTTGATGCGGATGCCGTGCTTCTCCATCAGCGGCTCGCTCAGGCCCTTGGTGAAGTTAGCGATGGCGGCCTTGGTGATGGCGTAGTCGAAGATGTTCGCCGAAGGCTCGAACCCCTGGATGCTGGTGGTATTGATGATCGACGCGCCCGGCTTCAGGTGCGGCACCGCGGCTTTCGTGATCCAGAAGATGGAGTAGATGTTCGTCTTCATCAGCGAGTCGAAGCGCTGCGTGGTGGTCTCGAGCAGGCCCTCCGTCTTGCCCATCTTGCCTGCGTTGTTCACCAGGATGTCGAGGCCGCCAAGCTGCTCGACCGCATCGGCCACAAGCCGAAGGCAGAAACCCTCGTGCGAAACATCGCCGGGCAGCAGCACGGCCTTGCGTCCTGCTTCGCGGATGTACTTTGCAACCTCTTCCGCATCTTCCTGCTCGTCCGGCAGGTAGCCGATGGCAACGTCCGCGCCCTCGCGGGCGAACGCAATCGCCGCGGCACGGCCGATACCGGAGTCGGCACCGGTCAGCAGCGCCTTGCGGCCGGCCAGCCGCCCCGAGCCCTTGTAGGAGAGTTCGCCGCAGTCCGGCTTCTCGCTCATGGCGGCTTGTGTGCCGGGAGCGGGCTGCACTTCAACACTGGAAGGCGGACCCGGATACTGCGAACGCGGGTCCTGCACGGAAATCAGATCAGTTGGCATGGTGCTCCTCAGAAGCTTTTGGTGACATAGCGAAACTGCTACGTATGAGGAGTCAGATGCGGTGGTGTCCTTCGGGTTTGGCAGTTCCGGGCCGTGGAGCAGCGGCCACTTTGCGCACATCCGCCGCGATCATCGCTGCTTCCGTCCGCGTTAAGGACGTGGATACTCATCCATGATCATGCTGTCAGAGATGAGCCAGGCATTTCCTGTCTTGACAAAAATTTCCAGGTAATGCGAGTAACGCGGCTTCATCGGCTTGCCTGTCGCGTCATCGATCTGGCCTTCACTCTTCTCCTCAATCCAGACGGCGGCGCTCGTGGGTGAAAGCAGGTGGATGTCCGTGATCTGCGCCGGAGCCGTGTCCTTGGCGGAGCGGTAGCCCGGCCGCGCGAACAGGTTGGTCAGAAACTTCTCCAGCGTGGCGCGGCTGTGGATGCGCACGCCGAAAGGGTTCTGCCACGTGGTGTCGACGGTGTAGCAGGACGCGATCTGCGCCGCATCGAACCTGGTCCAGCCATCTGTCTCATGCATCGCGGCGGCCCTCACCGCCGCTTCGTCGCCTGAGACGGCCGAACCTTGAGCGCCTGCCGCATGGACGGCGGCAAACGCAACAGCGAACAGCGTGACCACGCGTAACCATTGCATCGGCAGACGCTCCTTGGGTCGAAAGCCTAACATCGTCTTCGCGCGCGGTCACGACATTCTGTGCGGGGCCATTCATCCCACCGTATCGTCGCTGGTGTATACCCAATTCGGAGGACTCCCAGTGCGCTTCACCGTCGCCTTCTCCCGTCACGCAGCGAAAGCGGCTGCCTTCTTCGTGCTCTCCGGCACACTGTCAGCATTTGGTCAGGTGCAGCCTTCAAGCCCGGGCTTCCAGGTCGGCCCGCTTAAAGATGAAACCGTGGGCAATCGAAAGAATGCCGACGGCACGCGTGGGCCGAAGACGCGGGCAGACAGCCCCGAGCGCACCGTGGGGCCGCAGACGGATGGGTCCACCGTGGTCTCTGACAACCAGACGCTGACACCGGCCGGCAAGCTCGTCGACCTGGGCTCTCCCGTGCGCGCGAAGGCCATCGCGTTGAACCCGGACAAGACGTCGCACAGTGCCGCCGTTCTGCTCATGGGATCGCCGCAGCCGATCATCGTTCTCGACACGCAGTCAGGACAGGTCCTGCAGCGCTTCATCCCGGGAAGTGCAACGGCCGCATCGGTCAAGGACCGCAGCGCCGGCTCCTTCGCGGGCATCGCCTATTCCGCCGACGGATCGAGGCTGCTCTTCAGCCAGGACAACAACTACGTCAGCGTCGCGAAGGTACAGAAGAAGACCGGCCTGCTGAGTGACGAGCAGAGGGTCATCCTGCCTCCGCCTCCGGCAGGGCCGGCCTACCACAACGCAAAATCGATCAATCCTGGCGGCATTGCGTTCTCCGCTGACAGCAAGCGCGCCTACGTTGCGCTGAACGCGGCCAACACGTTGGGGGTGATCGACCTGACATCGACCCCGGCGAAGCTCATCGCGCAGATCCCTGTGGGCAACGCCCCAAACAGCGTCGTCGTCCGCGGCAAGTATGCGTACGTCAGTAATGAAGGCGGACGGACTGCGACGCCAGGGGACTTCACCAACGACTCCGATGGCACTCCAATCGTGGTGGACCGGACGGACTCCTTCACGCTCTCGGGAACGGTGTCGGTCGTCGACCTGACCACGGCGAAGCTGGTGAAGGAGATCGCTGTCGGACTTCATCCCGCAGGCATGACGATCGCGGGTTCCCGGCTCTACGTGGCGAACGCCTACAGCGACAGCCTCTCCATCATCGATCTCGGAACCACCGAGGTCATTCGGACGATCGACCTGAGTGTTCCCATAGCCGGCGGCGTCTTCGGCTCCGGCCCTGACGGAGTTGCCGTCACCGACGACGGCCGCGCGTATGTCACGCTCGGCCAGGCGAATGCCGTCGCCGTGGTCAATCTGCAGGGCCGCGATGCAAACCCGGTGATCGGCTACATTCCGACGGCCTACTTTCCGACCTCCATCAGCTACGACAGGGTGCAAAAGCAGCTTGTGATCGCCGATGACAAAGGCCTGGGATCACGCGGCAGCGCGACCACCAAGGACGGCGTGGTGGGCTACAACACCCATGCGGACACCGGCGTCGTCAACCTGATTCCAGAGCCGAACGCAAACACCCTTGCTGCGTCGAGCAAGCAGGTCTTCGAAAACAATCACTGGAACCTGACGACCAACATCGAAGTTGGAAAAGAGTTCATTGACCCGCGCGCCGTGCCCGTGGCCGTCCCAAAACACATCGGTGAGCCTTCGCTCATCAAGCACGTGTTCCTCATCATCAAAGAGAACCGCACGTATGACCAGATGCTGGGCGATGTCGCCTGGGGTAACGGTGCTCGCGAGCTTGCCATGTTTGCCTCGGCGGTGCCGAATCAGCATGCCTTCGTCAAGCGGTTCCCTCTGCTGGATAACGTCTATGCACCCAGCCGGCAGTCCGCCGACGGGCATGTGTGGATCGGCATGTCGGGGTCTTTCTATTCCAACGACATCCTCTCGCCGGACTGGATCCGCTCTTATCCGGGCGGTGAGGCAGAGGACGCGCTCACTAATACGCCCAAGGGCTTCCTGTGGACCGAACTGGCAGCGCAGGGACTCACCGCCAGGCTGTACGGCGAGTGGAGCACCGGCGCCAAGCTCGCCCACAAGCCGGACGGCTCCGCATACACATGGACTGATTTCTACAAGACCTCGCTCTGCAAGGAAGGGAAGGCGCCGGTCTCCGACTGCATCGTTCCCGACGACGCCATCCAGGTCACCTCCGCGATCCCTTCCGCTGCAAAGATCATGGATCCGCACTTTCCGCCGTTCAATCTGGACATTCCGGACCAGTACCGCGCCGACTACTGGATCAAGGAGTTTCAGCGCCAGGATGCAGCGAAACAGGTGCCGAACCTCACCATCCTTTGGCTGCCGGACGACCACACCGCGGGCACGTCGAAAGGCCATCCGTATCCCATCAACTACCAGGCCGACAACGATCTCGCGCTGGGCCGGATGGTTGAGGCGATCAGCCACAGCAGGGTCTGGGGCCAGTCCGCGATCTTCGTGGAAGAAGACGATTCGCAGAACGGAACTGACCATGTCGACGGTCACCGTCAGCCGGTTTTTGTCATCAGTCCCTACACGGTTGCGCCTGCGACGCCCGGGCAGGGCAAGACGATTCACACCACGTACACCGCCGAAAACATCAATCGCACCATCGAGAACATCCTGGGAGCGAAGCCGCTCACGCAGTTTGACCTCGTCGCGTCACCGATGTTCGACGCCTTCGGGAACACGCCGGACCTGACGCCATACAACTGCGTACCGGCCACGATCCCGCTGAATCAAGGTCCCGATCTGCCAGAGGGGACGGTCGCATCCTACACCCCGGCTGAAAAGGCATGGCTGAAGGCGACCGCCAAGGTCATGAAGAACAAGTACGACAAGGCAGATTCCGTCGATCCAAACTTCCTGAACCACGTGACCTGGTACGTCACCACCGGCTGGAACAGTCCTTACCCCGGCGAAGACAAGATCCTCCCGCCGGGACCGCTCGTCAAAGCAGCCATGAAATACGGCGGCGACGGGGATGACGACTAGACGTACTCCCCGTCCGGATTAGGACCGGAATTTGCGGGCTGAAGGCCCGCGTTGTAACAGCCTGGGGCGCAGCCCCAGGTACGGAATCAAACCATGCATGCGGACTGAAGGTCCGCGTTATGCGCTTCGCGCGCGCACGCGGTCTGTGTCGATCAGTTCAGGAACAAAGTCGTGTACAACGTGTCGCGCTGCGCCGGTTTGAAGCCGGCATCGCGAATGATGCGGCGCAGCTCTTCCTCGGTGGTGCAGTTCGCGGTGCCTGCGGCTTTCACGACGTTCTCCTCCAGCATTACGGAGCCGACATCGTTGCCGCCGAAGCGCAGGCCCATCTGCAGCACCTTCAGGCCCTGTGTCACCCACGAGCTCTGCACGTTCTCAATATTGTCGAGATACATGCGCGACACCGCGAGTGTCTTCAGGTATTCGACGGAGGTGGCTTCGTCCCATCCTCGGCCGCCGAGCGCGGTGTTGTTCG
>CAZZVI010000228.1:2846-5411 GCA_964657335.1 uncultured Terriglobus sp. | reverse complement strand
ACCTTGCGTCTGCCATCACCGCAAGCCGCTATCGCGCGGACGGTGTGCTGTACGAACGGAAGGCATTTGCCTCCGCTCCCGACCAGGCAATCGTCGTGCAGATCACGGCGAGCAAGCCCGGCGCGCTCAATGCAACGCTCTGGATGGACGGACCGCTGGTGAAGTCCGTCATGGCGGAGAGCAACGGACGCATGCTGTTGACCGGCAAAGCGGCAAAGCACGTTGCCGGCGCAGGGCATCCGGGCAGCGAAACACCCATCGTCCTGTCCGATGTACCAGGCGAAGGCATGTTCTTCGCGACAGCGCTGCGGGCGAAGATCGAGGGCGGCAGCTTCACCGCCGCAAATGATCGCCTCATGATCAAGGGCGCAACGAAATGCACCCTCGTGCTGACCGCGGCGACCGGGTATCGTGGCTTTCAGCAAAGGCCTGACACGCCGCAGGCCATGGTCAATGAAGCAGCTCTCAAACGCCTGGGTGAGCCGCCGACGTACGATTTCGCGGCGATGCGCAACCGGCACACGACCGACTACAAGCGCTACTTCGACCGCGTTACATATAAGCTGGGATCGAGCCGCGGAGCATTGCAACCAACGGACGTGCGTCTGGCCAATTTCGCGGCTGCGCCCGATCCCGCACTGCTCGCGTTGTACTTCCACTACGGCCGTTACCTGCTCATCAGCAGCTCGCGGCCGGGCACGCAGCCGGCCAACCTGCAGGGCATCTGGAGCTACCAGCCGCAACCGCCCTGGGGCAGCAACTGGACGTCGAACATCAACATCCAGATGAACTACTGGCCCGCCGAAACCTGCAACCTGAGCGACTGCGCAGAGCCTCTGCTGTCGCTCATCATGGACCTGCAGGCGACCGGCCGCCGCGCGGCACAGGAGACCTACGGCCTGCCGGGATGGGTGACGCACCACAACATTGACCTCTGGCGCACGGCAAACCCCGTCGGCATGGGCGTCGGCGCGCCCACGTGGGCCAACTGGAATATGAGCGGACCGTGGCTCTGCGCGCACCTGTACGAGCACTACCGCTTCACCGGTGACCGCGAGTTCCTGCGCACACGCGCCTATCCGGCCATGAAGGGCTCGGCGGAGTTCTGTCTGGCATGGCTGATCGAAGACGGCAAAGGCCATCTGACAACCTGCCCTTCGGAATCGACAGAAAACAACTTTACCGCTCCTGACGGCAAGTCAGCGATGACCAGCGCCGGCTGCACCATGGACATGGCGCTCATCCGCGAACTGTTTGCCAACTGCATCGCCGCCTCGCAGGCACTCGGCATCGACGAAGACTTTGCCGCAAAGTTGCAAGCAGCACGCGCGCGGTTGATTCCTTACCGCATCGGCAAACACGGCCAGTTGCAGGAGTGGGCAGAGGACTTCGATGAAGCCACGCCCGGCCAGCGGCACATGTCGCACATGTACCCGCTCTATCCGGGCGGCGAAATCACACCACGCGGCACGCCGGAACTTGCGCAGGCAGCACGCGTCTCGCTCGAGCGCCGGCTCGCCAACGGCGGCGCGTACACCGGATGGAGCCGGGCATGGGCCATCGGCTTCTGGTCGCGCCTGGGCGACGGCGACAAGGCATGGGAGTCGCTCGGCATGCTGATGCAGCACAGCACCAACCTCAACCTGTTCGACACGCACCCTTCCGGTAAATCGTCCATCTTTCAGATCGACGGCAACTTCGGCGCAACCGCTGCGATGGCAGAGATGCTGATGCAAAGTCATACCGGCGTCATCGACCTGCTGCCCGCGCTGCCATCCGCGTGGCAGGCAGGAGAAGTGCGCGGTCTGCGCGCTCGCGGCGCGGTTGAGGTCAGCTTGCGATGGGCCGCCGGCAAGGCAACCTCCGCCACGCTTCAAGCCGATCATGACGGTGAGTATCGGCTGCGGGTCCCGCCCGGCCAGAAGATCGCGAAGGCTCTGACCGGAACGGCAGCAATTCCGCTCCATTCAAACGAAGACGGCAGCGTGAGCTTCACCCTGAAGGCAAAGCAAAGCTGCCGTGTGCGATTTGCCTGAGTTGCGCGGCTCTTCCGGCTTCGACCCCTCCCATAGACCTGTCATTTCGACCGGAGCAGGACAGCTCCATCGTCCTGCGCAGTGGAGAAAGCTGCTGGTTGTGCTGCTTCGGAACTTTGAACATCAGGTTTCTCCACTTCGCCTCGTTCCGGTCGAAATGACAGAGTTATGGTGCCCAGGCTTCCTTGATATCAAGAGTGCCGGCCTGCAACTCGCATAGCCGCCTAGCGTCGAACTGCCACCGTCAACATCCAATCTCCATGAGCAAACAGCTACGCATCTCGGTGCTGGACCTGGTGGGCATGCGACCCGGCGAAGCGCCTGCGGCGGCCATCGCGCGCACGGTCGAAACGGCGCAGCACGTCGAGCGACTCGGTTACACACGCTACTGGCTGGCAGAGCACCACAGCATCGCCGGTCTCGCATGTTCCGCGACGTCGGTGCTGATCGGCCACGTCGCCGGCAGGACGAACACTCTCCGCGTGGGCAGCGGCGGCGTCATGCTGCCCAACCACGCTCCGCTTGTCGT
>CAZZVI010000228.1:0-2746 GCA_964657335.1 uncultured Terriglobus sp. | reverse complement strand
AGCTTCCGTCCGTCCGCGGCGCTTGCAGAACCCTACGCGATGGTCGGCCTGCCGGTGCTCGCCGCCGACACCGACGCCTACGCACATCGCCTGCTCACGACGCCGCAGCAACGCTTTCTCGCCCTGGTGCGAAACCAGCCTGTGGAGCTGAAGCCGCCTGTCGACAGCATGGATGGCCTCTGGAACCCGATGGAGCAGCAGGCGGTCGAGTCGCGGCTTGCACTTGCGGTTGTCGGTGATGCAGCCGGCGTGCAGCGGCAACTGCAGGGTATCGTTGACTTGCTCGGGGTGGATGAGATTCTCGCAGTCACCGACACGTATGAGCAAGCCGACCGGCTACGCTCCTACGAACTCCTCGCCGAAGCGGCGAAGAATGTTGAGGTGAAGCAGCTCGCGTTCGCTTAGACAGCCGTTTTTGGATCAGAGTGGGTGCCCCATGTCTCGCTTCCGAGACATGGGATTCGCTGGCGACAAAACCCATGTCTCAAGAGCGAGACACGGGGCACCGGCTTCAGCAGCCAACAGCTACACCACAGCCGAATCCGAATCCAGGATCATCCGCAATGACTTGGCCGCGCGATCGAGCGCGGTGCGGTCGTCGCGGCCGAGCTCGGCGAGCCGCTCGGCCAGCCAATCGACCCGGCGTTGACTTACGGTGCGCAGGTAGCTGGAGCCGCTGCGCGTGACCGTCAGGCCGATGCGGCGGCGATCGCCATCGCCCTTCGTCTGTGCGCGCTGCAGGTAGCCGAGCTGCATGAGCCGCTTGATGTGCGCGCTCATGGCGGGCCGGCTCATCTGTTCCATGTCTGCAAGTTCTGACACGCCCAGTCCCGGCTCTTCACTCAGGGTGCCGAGCAACTGTGCGTCGAGGGACGAGCTGCCGCCGCGCTGTGCTTCGCGCCGGAGATGGCGGCTGAGTCTTAGGATGGTGGGTCGAAGTTCGCCTGCCAGTTTCGAGGTCTTGCTTGCGGCAGCCTTCGCTGCCGCGGATGTCGTGTTGCCCATACTTCTGCGTTGCTCCCAAACAGCGTTCGCGCGGGAGTGTTGCCCTGCGCGGAACGCCCACCAAACACTACATCCGTTGGCGGCAACCTGGCAATATCAAACGGTTTACATCGGATGAACATCTCGCAGGAGTGAACAGAAACGCACCGCCTTCCGGCACGGCACACAAACGAACCCGCCACGACATCGCGCAACCGTGGCGCACGCTGCGTTCGACCTTGTTCTCAGCGAGCAAGAACGCAAAGAACCGCGTGACCGCAGATGGCGCAAGCGGAGCCGCAAGGCCACTGTTTGCCTCACGTATCCATCACAACGTCATGAGGTAGGCAAATGGCAACGGAACCGGAGAAGACGCCAAACGAACCCCGCGGCTTTGGAGAACACGCGCGTGGCTTGGCGGGCGAGTACGCGCACGAGCAGGGTTGGCAGTTGAACGAGGACGAGCGCCGCAAGCTGCCAAGCGGCCCGCAAAACACCGACGGCGGTACCGACTACGACTACGGCGCGCGAGATTTCGGTGACGAGCCGGTGAACACCGCCAACGCGGCATCGGATGACAACGTAGCGCAGGTGCGCGAAGTGCTAACGAAAGAGGACTGACCATGGCAACGAACGATCAAAGCCTGATGCATGGCAAAGAGTTGAGTGAAGCAGTGAAGGCTGGTCATGTCGATGCCGTCCCAGGCGACGACAAGGCGCACGCGCATTCCCATGCGGCGCACCTTGGGACCGAAGGCAAGGTGCACACCTCGCCTGAAGGTTACGGCAAGCAGGGCCGTGAGCCCGGCACCGAGAACCAGCCGCCGCAGGATCCGAACCGCAACGGCAAGACGCACGCACGAGAGTAAAAGAACGAACGCAGCGGTCGCGGTGATATCGCCGCGCCGCTGCGTTTGCTCTTTCCGGATGCAGACAGACGCGTCATCGGCTATGCTCTCCGCATGCACCTCCGCATTGGATCACGCGGCTCGCGGCTTGCTCTCTGGCAATCGAACCACGTTGCAGCCCATCTTCGCGCGCTCGGCCACACCGTTGACGTACGCATCATCCGCACCACCGGCGACCGCATGCAGGACCCCGCCTTCGCCGCCACCATCACCGGTCCTGACGGCAAGATCCCAGCGACCCTCGATGGCAAAGGCATCTTCATCAAGGAAATCGAAGAGGCGCTCGAGGCCAACGAGATCGACCTTGCCGTCCATTCGCTGAAAGACCTGCCGACACAGCTCGACGAGCGGTTCACACTCGCTGCAATCCCGGAGCGCGCCGATCCCCGCGATGCCTTGCTATGCCCCGAGTGGCTGCAGTTGCATACCCTACCCGTCGATGCACGCATCGGCACCACGTCTCCACGCCGCATCGCGCAGCTTCGCGCACATAATCCTGAGTTTCAGTTCGTCGCCATTCGCGGCAACATCGACACGCGCATTCGTAAGCTGGCCCGCGGCGATTGCGACGCACTCGTGCTCGCCTGTGCCGGCATTGATCGGCTAGGCCCGCGCTTGCTCAGGCCCGTCGAACTGCCTCCTGACCACCCGGAACATGCCCGGCCACCGCACATCGAATGTGTCACCCATCCGGAGCACGACCACCTGGAAGACCACGCCGAAGCGCACGAAGAGGTGCCCGGTCAGTCCGACTGGATCCGCCAGCGCTTCGATCCGGAGACGCTCTGCCCCGCGCCCGGTCAGGGTGCGCTCGCCATCGAAACGCGATCCGATGACGTGGACGTGATCGCCGC
>CAZZVI010000227.1:0-5426 GCA_964657335.1 uncultured Terriglobus sp. | reverse complement strand
CGGAGAGCGGCTGCCGTCATTGCGAGTCCGGTGCTTAGCAGAACGAGACTCGAGGGCTCCGGCGTGGTGGATACCGGCGCGGGGCCGCCCACGTTGGGCTGCACCATCAGGAGAGCGTTGATGTTGACGGGCGCTTCGATTTGATACGGGCCGGAGCCCACTACGAAGGGCTCGATCAAAAGGTCCTCGCCGCCGCCGAAGGACACAGTCTCACCGGGATAAAAGACCGTTCGATCGCCGACCGGGTCGGCAAAGACGGAGCCGACGAGGGAGACGTACCGCTCGCTGGTGCCGAGGTCTTGGAACATGTCGCTGTAATGGGTGATGGTGATGTCGTCGAGGATGACGAAGCTGCCCGAAGATGGCTGGTAGGGACCGATGTTGATGGGTCCGAACGGCCCATAAATGGTCATGGGGTTGAAGCCTTCTTCAAACAGCGCAGGTTGCAGCTGCACCGTGCTATTGCCACGGATGAAGGGATCCACGAAGTTGAACGCCTGCAGCGAATCCTGATCGGCATCCGCCGGGAGGCCAGACACGAGGACCTTGGTTTGAATGGTATAGCTGTCCGCCTGTGCGACAAGCGGAAGTGAGAGTAGACCGGCAGCAAGACAGAGGCTTGCAAGATAGCGCATGGGAGTTTTCTCCTGGGAAAAGGCTGGGGGAATGTAGCGCGAGTATACCGTCGGAAGAGCGTTCAGAAAAGCACTGTGATTCACTCAGCTGCTGGAAACTGAAGTGAATTCCGGTGCAGAGCATGCGCTCGGGCATCGATGGGCGCGCAGTGATTCTGCAGATCCTCATGGCATGATCGTTAGACACCCATTGAGCCCCTTCAAAGGCGCGCCGCTGTGGGACGGAGAAGTGAGCTTTCATGATGCAGGACAAAGGAGTCTCAACAAAGGCGCTCTGGGCCGGTGAAGAAGAGCGCCATCCCTACGGAGCGGCTCAGATGCCGCTGGTTCCGGCAATCAGCTTCGGGTACGACACCGTTGACGAGTGGAAGGACGTTGCGCTAGGCCGCGTGCCGGGACACATCTACTCACGAAATACAAACCCAACGCTCGCCGTGCTGGAAGAGAAGATGCGTGTGTTGGAAGACGCAGAGGCAGCCATCAGCTTTTCCTGCGGCATGGCGGCCATCAGCAACACCTTGTACGCGCTGTTGCGGCCGGGCGATCGCGTGGTGAGTGTGACGGATACGTACGGTGGAACAAACCGCATCTTCACGGGATTCCTGCCGCGCATTGGAGTGGAAGTGGTGCTGGTGCCGACGCACGAGGAAGCGACCATCCTTGCGGAAGTCGCACGAGGATGTACCGTGCTGTACCTGGAGACTCCCACGAATCCGACGCTGAAGGTTCTGGACCTGCGCAAGTTGAGCGCGGCAGGGCGGTCCGCTGGAGCCACGATCATCACCGACAACACGGTTGCGACGCCTGTGAACCAGAACCCGCTGGCACTGGGCAGCGACCTTGTGGTTCATTCCGCAAGCAAGTTCCTCTGTGGCCACGGCGACGCCCTGGGCGGAGTCCTTTGCGGCAAGCAGGAGCTTGTGCGAACCGTCTTTGAATACCGGGAGATCAACGGGGCCGTGCTCGACCCCTTTGCTGCCTATCTGATTGCACGTGGCCTGAAAACACTGGCACTGCGGGTGGAACGGCAAAACAGCAATGCCATGACGGTGGCCGCGTTCCTGGAATCGCACCCTGCCGTGGAGAGCGTCTTCTACCCCGGCCTGAAGAGCCACGCCATGCACGCCGTTGCAGCCAGCCAGATGCGTGGATTCGGCGGCATGATGAGTTTCTCACTGCGAGAGGACCGCCCGGTCGCCGCGGTGCTTGAGCGTCTCAAGCTGGCGTACCGGGCTGCTTCATTAGGACACGTGGAGACGTTTGCGGGCGTCCCCGCGACCACCAGCCATGTGGAATGCACAGCGGAGCAACGCGCCGCAATGGGTATCCCGGAGAGGCTGATCCGCTACTCGGTCGGCATCGAGAACATTGAGGACATCCTGGCCGACCTGACCCAGGCGCTGGAGGAGACACCGTGAACCGAAGGCGGTTCCTACAGGTTGCAGGCGGCACGGCATCGCTCTTCAGTCCGGTGTCGCGCGGGTACGCGGAGGTTCCGCCAATCGTGGTGGAGCATGGAGAAATCGAATCGTCGTTGCGCTCGCGTCTGGACTCTGAGATCGCCGGCTACATGAAACGCAACAACGCACCGGGAATGCAGTTTGCGCTGGTCGATTTGAACGGTACGGAATACGTCGGCAGTTATGGCTATGAAAACCTGCAAACGAGGAAACCTCTGACGCCGGACCGCCTCTTCCAGATTGGCTCCATCTCCAAGTCAATGGCTGCCATCGCCGCGCTTCAACTGGTGGACGAAGGCAAGCTTGATCTTCATCGGCCGGTGCGAGAGTACCTTCCCTGGCTGCCGTGGAAAACAGAGTATGGCGCGGTTTCACTGCACCACATCCTGACGCATACAACGGGCATGCCTGGCGGCGGCTCTCTCTTTTTTCCTGCGAACCGCTGGACTCATCGTCAACGGTACGCGCCGGGCACAAGCTACTTTTACTCAAACATGGCCTTTAACGTCGTAGGCCGCCTCGTGGAACTATGCGATGGTCATCCATATCAGGAGTCGCTCGAAACGCGCGTTTTTCGCCCGGTTGGCATGTCTTCGTCGCAGTCGTCCTTAGGAGGCGCAGAGTTTGGACTGCAATCCGTCAGCTACATTCCGGCCGCTGCGGATGCACCGTTCCATCGCTTCGATCGCCTGCGGGAGGCCGCCGCGTTTCATGAGGACACCAGTGCCGGGTGCGTTGCATCGACACCGGCGGACATGGCGCGTTACCTGCGTTGCCTTCTGAGAGGCGGTGTTACGGAGACGGGCGCACGCATCCTCAGCGAAAAGACTTTTAGCGCGATGACCTCGCGCCATGTAGACGCGGACGAGTGGGGGCCGCGCGCAGGATACGGTTACGGCGTGGCCACGGATTACATCAACGGCGACCAGGTGCTAATGCACACCGGCGGCATGGTCAGCTTTATGTCCGCAATCTATCTGAATCGTTCGCGCAGCGTTGCGGCGTTTGCCTCCATCAATGCACAGCAGGGTTACCGGCCCATGCCGGTGGCGCGCTTCGCAACAGAGGTCCTCGCAGCAAGTAAAACTAAGCGGCCCCTTCCCGCCTCGATTGCGATGCCTTCTCCCGAAAGAAAACAGGACACGACGCCGTCGTTAACGCCGCCGCAGCAACCCCAATTGTTAGGGTCTTATGTCAACGATGACCCGTGGGACGGCTTGGTCCAGATCACGGAGCAGGACGGCAAACTGCACGCGAATGGCACTCTTCTGGAAGCGGTTGGAGATGGCTCGTTCTATCTCTTGTCAGAGCCCAATGCGCCGGACCGGCTGGCATTCGACTGCGTCGTTCGCGGGAGCGCGCAGATACTGCTGTTGAACGGCACCGAGTACCGGCGTTGGAACAGTTCATCCAACGCTTAAAGGAGGTATGTGCCGTGATGCGTTCACGACCTGTTCATGGTCTTCCCGCATGTGTAGCGGGTATGCCGCGCCAATCTTAGAGCTCAGATGATTGCGACCGGAACATTTCTGTACAGCGGCCGGGGAAGAGCAAGGGATTTTCGCCGCCGCTCCATCTCTTCGTCAGCACGAAGCGCCGGAGTCTTCGTGACAGGTTCGGCATGGTCGATGACGAGTACTTCCCCCTTGCCACGGGTGGGAGAAGCGAGTCGATGTCTTGTCCGTTGTCGACGGGGCTTGCCTCGCCATCATGCGTACAGTACGCCTGGTATTGCTATGCTCAAGAGCGTGAGTTCTTCGAGTGCATCGTCCCGGATCTCAGTCGTGCTTTGCACCTTTTGTGGAGAGAGGCATTTACAAAAGCAATTACATAGCTTGCTCATGCAGACGCTGCAACCCGCTGAGCTTATTGTCTGCGACGACCACTCGACGGACGGTACCGTCGTGATGGTTGAGGCCTTTCGAGAGAGTGCGCCATTTCCTGTAAGGATCGTCGTCAACGAGCGCAACCTCGGTTCGACCGCTAACTTCGACCAGGCAATGCAGCTCGCAACCGGGGACTATCTCGCTCTCTGTGATCAGGATGATGAATGGTTTCCACAGAAGCTCGAGAGGCTCGCTGGAGTTCTCGAAGATCGGCCCGAAGTGGGTGGTGTTTTCTCTGATGCGGCCTTGATCGAGGACAACGGGATGTCCATCCACGGAACAAGCCTGTGGTCCCTGCACGGCTTCGATAACATCCAGCAGGACCGCTTTCTCAAAGGCGATGCAATTGGAATGCTGCTGCAGCATGATGTCGTTACGGGCGCAACGTTGATGGTGCGCGCCTCACTTCGACCTAAATGGCACCCGATTCCTCACTCCTGGGTGCATGACGGCTGGATTACGTGGATGTTAGTCATTCATTCGAAAATGGCACTCGTGGCTGAGCCTCTTGTGGGCTACCGGATCCACGCGCAGCAGCAGTTGGGAGTCGGGCAACTGTCCCGGGCAAAGCGGTTGGCGCACATGCGGTCGACAGAAAGGGCACGCTTTGCCCGCGTCGCCGATCAGTTCGCAGACCTGCGGCATGCGGTCGAGCACGTCTCGCCTGTACCGGGCACTCTGCTTTCGCTGCTCGATCGGAAAATTCTCTTTCTTCGGCGGCGTTCCCAGCTCTCACGGAACGTGCTTGGTCGTACGCTGTTTGTGCTGTCGCATGGATCGGACTATCGGCGATTCGCCCGCGGATGGCGTTCCATGCGAAAGGATCTGCTGCTCTAGTCCGTTGAACGATGCATTGCACGGCGACTGGACCAGGGATGCGGGGCATGAAGAGGCGTCAGACGTTCGGAAACGACTGAGCCGATGACTTTCAGGAAGATGCGGCGTCTTCAGCGATCCCGTTGTATGGAGCGACAACATCGAGAGCCGACGTGAGCCGGCTTACACCCTAGACATGCCTACGACCGCGTGCCAAAGCATCAGTTCACAGGAGCAGGGCTGGGCTTGGCCGGTCCTCGGGCAGGCACGGGAATGCGTTCTTCGGCACCGAGGTTCACACGGAAACGGACCCTAAGCTCCAAATTTGGTCCGTTAAAATCCTTCGGGAGCGGAGGGAACTTTGAGCTCGTGACGGCACCCCACGCGGCTCGATCAAGCGCGACATTATGCGTGCTGGCATCCAGGTGCATGGAGTGCGGACCAAGGCTGCCATCAGGAAGGATGGTGAACCGAATATCCGTCTCCCCTTTCGCAGAGGTTGGCGGTCGCGCTTGCTCTGGCAGGAACGTCACCCATCGGTTTCTGATGGCGGGAAGTATTTCTTTCAGGTAGGGATTGAAGTTCACGCCCTGTGTATCGGAGAGAATATCCACACCTTCAGCGTTTTT
>CAZZVI010000226.1:3791-5600 GCA_964657335.1 uncultured Terriglobus sp. | reverse complement strand
CCGGCTTCGTGGGTTCGCACCTTGCGGACGGGCTGCTGGCGGCCGGTCACAATGTCCGTGTCCTCGACGATCTGACACCACAGGTGCATGAGAACGGGCAGCGGCCTGAGTACCTGTCGAAGGATGTGGAACTAATCGTTGGCGATGTGCGTGACCCCAACCGCATGCGCGAGGTGCTGGGGGGCGTGGATGTGATCTTCCACTTTGCGGCGACGGTCGGTGTTGGCCAGTCGATGTACGAGATCAGCCGCTATATGAGCGTGAACACGCAGGGCACGGCCGAGCTGCTGCAGGCCATGCTCGATGCAAAGCACACGCCCGAGAAGCTGATCGTTGCATCGTCGATGTCGATCTACGGCGAGGGCCGCTACGCCTGCTCGAAGTGCGGCCGCGAAGCCGCTCCGTCCGTTCGGCCGCTTTCGCAGTTGAAGGCGGGGCAGTGGGAGCTGCACTGTGACATCTGCGGCGGCGTGCTAAGGCCGCTGCCGACGAACGAGACCAAGCCTTCGGAGATCAACTCGGTCTATGCGCTATCCAAGCGCGACCAGGAGCAGCTTTGCCTGATCTACGGCCGCACCTATGACGTGCCAGTCACGGCGTTGCGCTTCTTCAACATCTACGGCACGCGCCAGGCGCTGTCTAACCCGTACACCGGTGTGGCAGCGGTCTTTGCATCGCGCCTGCTCAATGGCAAGCCGCCCATGGTGTTCGAGGACGGCGAGCAGATGCGCGACTTTGTCAGCGTGCACGACATCGTTCGCGCCAACATGCTTGCCATGGAGCGTCCCGAATCGAACGACAAGGTGATCAACATCGGCTGCGGAACGCCCATTACGATTCGTCGCGTGGCGGAGATCCTGTGCAAAGCGCTCGGCCGCGAAGACCTGCAGCCCATCATCAGCAACAAGTATCGCGCGGGTGATATTCGCCACTGCTTTGCCGACCTGTCCGAGGCGCAGCGGCTGCTTGGCTACCAGCCGCAGGTGACGCATGAAGAGGGCTTCGGGGAGCTGGCCGTCTGGCTGGCCGAGCAGGAGGCCGAAGACAAGGGCGACACCATGTTGAAGGAACTCAGCGCCTACGGCCTGACCGCGTGAAAGGACAAGCGTTGACCAAGACCGATCCCCCGAAGACCGTACTGATCACCGGTGGCGCCGGCTTCATCGGCTCAAACCTCGCGGAGCGCCTGCTGCTCGAACCGGAGACGCGGGTCCGCATCTTCGACAACATGGCGCGCGCGGGCGTGGCGCGCAATGTGGAGTGGCTGCGCTCGCTGCCGCAGAGCTGCCGTCTGCAGGTGATGGAAGGCGATGTGCGCGATGCCGTCGCTGTGCGGCGCGCCGTGGATGGCGTGTCGGAGATCTATCACCTTGCCGCACAGGTCGCCGTTACCACGTCTGTTGAAGATCCCGCGAGCGACTTTGAAGTGAATGCCGCCGGCACCTTCCACGTGCTGGAAGCAGCGCGCCGGTCGCGGTGGAAGCCCTTCCTGCTGTTCACCTCGACGAACAAGGTCTACGGCTCGCTGGAAACGCTCCCGGTGGAGCTGCAGGGCACGCGCTACTGTGCGCAGCAGCCCGGCTTTAACGGCGTTTCGGAGACTGCTCCGCTAGATTTTCATTCGCCCTATGGCTGCTCGAAGGGCTCGGCCGATCAGTACGTTCGCGATTACGCGCGCATCTATGATCTGCCAACGGTGGTCTTCCGCATGTCGTGCATCGCCGGTCCGCGGCAATTCGGCAATGAGGATCAGGGCTGGGTCGCGCACTTTCTTTACTCCGCGCTGGCGGGCCGCTCCATCACGGTCTA
>CAZZVI010000226.1:0-3691 GCA_964657335.1 uncultured Terriglobus sp. | reverse complement strand
GATGCCTTCATGGAAGAGCTGACGCCCGCTGAAGTGCAGGGGCGGCTTGACGGCTTTCGCGAAGACTTCCTCGTCATCCCGACTGCGCCGTCGTATCTCTTCTGGCGCTGTCCGCAGCCGGAGCTTCGCGTGCCAAAGCAGTGGATTGAGGCGCTGCGGCTGGGCCGTTCGCATCGTTCGAAGGTGGTTGCCATTGGGCCGCATGGATCAGTAACGCCGCGCGCGACGCTCGACAAGACTGCTGCGGACATCGTTTTGCGCGGTGAGCCGGACCAGACCTTGCCGCAGCTCGCATCCATGCCGTGGGAGATGGTTGCCGGCTGCTGCTGGCGCGACGAGCAGGGCCGCTTCCGCATGACCGACGGCCTGGGCGCGACGGACATGCGCGCGGTCACGCAGCTTGATTACTCCGACTATCCCGTCCAGCGGCACGCGCACAAGCACCATATCTTCCCTGGCAACGGCGCGGACCATCTGCGGCTTGGCGCAGAGGCGGAGTTCGCGCGTGGCTGCCCGTACAGCTGCACCTTCTGCAACAAGACGCTCTTTCGCAACAAGTACCGCGAGCGCAATTTGAACGAAGTCATCGCGGAGATCGATCAACTGATCGCGCGTGGCGTCGATTACATCTACTTCATCGACGAGATCTTCGGTGTGGGCAAGCAGGTACGTCAGCTGCTGGAAGCGGTCGCAGAGCGGCCTGTGTCGATCGGTTTTCAGACGCGCATCGACCTGTGGGATGAATCGAGCATCGACCTGCTCGGCCGCGCGCACTGCGTCTCGTTTGAGTGCGGCATCGAGAGCATCACCGACGAGGGCCGCCACGCGCTGAACAAGAATTGCAAGATCGACACGGACCGCATCACGGAAATCCTGCTGTATGCGCGCACAAAGATTCCGTGGGTGCAGGCGAACCTGATCAAGACCGCCGAGGATGACCCGGCACTGGTTGCGGCATGGCAGGCGAATCTGAAGTCTCGCGGCGTGTGGGTCTCGGAGCCGGTGCCGATGTTTCCCTTCCCGGGCAGTCCGGAGTATGTCACCACCTTCGGCGCGGCGCCGGACGAGGTCGCATGGGAGCGCGCGCACGAGTTCTACCTTGACCTGTTTACCGGCAAGGGGTTCAGCGATATCCAGGACCAACGCCCGCGCTCGATCACGGAGCTTGAGGCAGAGGAAAACCCGTTCGCGGAGCCCGCATGCGTCTCCTGATGACCACCGACACCGTCGGTGGCGTCTGGACCTTTACAAGCGAACTGGCAAGCGAACTTCTGGCGCGCGGTTGTCATGTTGCGCTTGTCTCCTCCGGTCGCGCGCCATCCCGCGAGCAGGAGGGTTGGTTACGTAACTTAACCAATAAGTGCCCTAATTTCTTATTTGCGGCATCGGAAACTCCGCTGGAGTGGATGCCGGAGAATGCCTCAGCTTACACCGGAGGCGAGCCTCTTCTGCTGAAGCTATGCGCCAGTTTCCAACCGGATGCCTTGCTGCTGAGCCAGTTCTGCTTCGGCGCGTTGCCGGTCGATGCGCCGAAGATTGTCCTCGCGCACAGCGATGTGCTCAGCTGGGCCGAGGCGGTTGGTAAGGCGCCGCTTCCTGAGGATGCTTGGCTCCGCACCTACTGCTCGCTGGCGCAGCGCGGACTGAATGGAGCGAACACGGTGGTTGCTCCTACGCGCGCCATGCTCAAGGATTTGCGTGCGAACTTCTCAGTAGCGGCGCGTGCGCAAGTTATTGCCAACGGAAGGACGTTGCCCTGTGTGGACAACACATCCGCGCGTAAGCTGCGGGCAGTCACCGCGGGACGCATGTGGGATGACGCGAAGAACCTGAAGCTGCTGGCGGAGTGCGTCAGCCCAATGCCACTTCTTATTGCGGGCGAAAACACCAAGACGGAAGGCGATAACACCAAGCTGACAATGCTTGGCAGGCAGAGTGAAGCGGAGTTGCTGGAGTTATTCCGAACAAGTGCAGTTTATATCTGCAGCTCGGTCTACGAGCCCTTCGGTCTCGCGCCGCTGGAAGCTGCGCTGTGCGGATGCGCGGTGTTGGCCAACGACATTCCAAGCTTGCGGGAGGTATGGGGCGATGCGGCGCGCTACTTCAACGATGCCGCTTCCCTTTCGCGCCTTCTCCTTGTCATGAGTGAGTTTCCAGAAGAACTTGCCGCGGCGCAGGCGCGATCACACGCGCGTGCGCGAACTTATACTTCAGCGCGCATGGCAGACAATTACATTCGGCTGATCGAGCCAATGATCGCAAGCACGGCAAGGAGCGAAGCCCATGCCGCGTGAGCTTCGCATCGCGTACTTCGCGCACACGGTGCGGTCTGACTGGAACAACGGCAACGCGCACTTTCTGCGCGGCCTGCTGCGCAGCCTTGGCGAGGCCGAACAGGACGTCGTGGTCTACGAGCCGGACCATGAATGGTCCATCGACAACCTGCGTGAAGAGATGCTCGGCGAGCATTCCCTGCGGCAGTTTGAAGAGGTCTATCCCGATCTGGACGTGAAGCTGTACCGGCCCGACCAGGCCACCGATCTGCAGACGTGGCATGGCGCGTTGCGCGAAGTGGACCTCGTCATACTGCACGAGTGGAACCCGCCCGAACTGGCGCACACGTTGCTCACGTTGCGTGACGAGCTCGGATTTCGCATGCTCTTTCATGACACGCACCATCGCGCGTCGTCCTCGCCGCAGCAGATCAAGTTATTCGGCATCGACCGCTTCGATGGCGTACTCGCTTTTGGCGAAGCGCTGAGCAGCATCTATCGCGAGCGCTTCGGTTTTGAGCGGGTGTGGACCTTTCACGAGGCCGCAGACACAAGCGTCTTTCGTCCCTTGACTTCGCTCGAACGCAAGCAGGATGCCGTGTGGATCGGCAATTGGGGCGAAGGCGAACGCTCGGACGAGATTCGCCGTTTTCTGCTGGAGCCCGCTGCCGCGTTGCCGCAGTATGAGTTCCGCATCCATGGCGTGCGTTATCCCGAAGGCGGCCTTGTCGCTCTGCAGGCAGCAGGTGTTTCGTATGGCGGCTATCTGCCGAATCTCGATGCACCGCAGGCCTATGCCGAGTCGCGGCTGACCGTCCATGTGCCGCGGCAGCAGTACTCCGGAGCGATGACGGGGATCCCCACCATTCGCGTGTTTGAAGCGCTGGCGTGCGGTATTCCGCTGATCTCCGCGCCTTGGCAGGATACGGAAGAGTTGTTTCGCGAAGGTGACTTTCTGTGGGCGCACGACACGGCCGAGATGACGCGCGCGATGGAGTTGCTGCTGACCGACGAGCTTGCCGCGCAGCAGCAGATCGAGCGCGGACTCGACACCATCCTGGAGCGCCACACCTGCGGCCATCGCGCGCAGCAGCTGCTGCAAATTGCAGAGGAGTTGTTCGATTGAGGATTTTCGCCTTTGGCTCCAGCATCGTGTCGTCGTACTGGAACGGTGCCGCCACGTACTACCGCGGCTGTTACAAGTACCTCGCGCGCATGGGCTACCAGATTACGTTTGCAGAGCCGGACGCGTACGGACGGCAGCAGCATCGCGATTCCGATGACTTCAACTATGTGACGTCAATCGTGTACAAGCCGCGCGAAGCCGATGGCGGCCATGATCTTGATCGCATGCTGCAGCTCGCGCGCGAAGCCGACATCGTGGTGAAGCATAGCGGCATTGGCTGCGACGATCGCGA
>CAZZVI010000225.1:3418-5625 GCA_964657335.1 uncultured Terriglobus sp. | reverse complement strand
TTGCGCGCTTCACCGCCTTCGGCCCCAAAGCGCTTCGCGCGCTCCTCGATCATGTGGCGGCGATCGTCGTCCTCATAGCGCGAACGCGGCGAGGCTGCGGGCTCGGCTGCCATCGTCTCATCCGCCGCCAGGTCATCGAGTGCGCCGGGCAGGAACAGCAGCGTCTTGCCGTCGACCACAATCGAATCAAGCTGGCGCGACGCGGACAAGCCGCTGACCACCTCACGCACACGCGAACGCGCTGCCAGCGGCGAAAGGAACAACTCCATCTCGTCGCTGCTCGCGGCAACCGCCTGCGAAAGGTACAACGACAGCAGCGCGGATAACGCCGTGGGCTGGCCGGCGTTTGCACCGGCCTTCAGGTGCCGCACGAAACGTCCGCTCAGCAGCTCCCACTTCGCCGGGGCGCCATCCGCGTCGGGCACAGGGATCACCCGCTGGATGGCCCACAGCTCACTCAACGCGCGCAGCACGGCCGAATCGACGACTCCCTGGCCAAGCTCGTTCGTCAGTTCATGCGGTGCCATCGCGCCCTTTTCCTTCAGCGCTTCGTACACTTTCACGGCCAGCGGCGAGACACGCATCGACCCGGTCTGCGCGGGCTCCTGCTTCCAGCCCTTGTCGCCGCGCAGCGTGTAGACGAACGAAAACGCCTGCGCCGAGCAGACGAAATCCGGCTCGCCCGTGGTGGATCCAAGCAGGTTCAGCGGCACCGCCGAGCCCTCCGCAACCAAACGCGCAAGCGTGCGGTTGACGATCTCCTTCTCTTCCGCGGAGAAGCCGTTCACCGGCTCCGGAGCAGGCTCTGCTGCCACTGCGGGCTGCTCCTCGGCAAGGTCGTTCGGTACGGGATTGCTCCCCGCGTGAATTCTGTCGATCTCTGCGATTTCGTCGCCCTCATCCTCGGCGAACTCATCCTCGTTCGAGAGCATGACCTCGCTATCGGAAGCCTCAGGCGCTACCGCCTCTTCGTCGTCTTCGTCCTCGTCTTCAGCGTCATCTTCTTCTTCGGCTTCGAGATCCTCATCCTCGTCTTCATCAAGTTCTTCATCGAAACCTTCGTCTTCCGCACCCTCTTCGGGCTCTTCGTCCTCGACCTCGACGGCATAAGACTCTTCGCCGCTGGTCACGCGCGCAGCCGATGCGACCCATCCCGTCTCAGGCCGGCCGAGAACTGCCTCGGCAAAGCTGGGCTGCGGAGCCGCGGCGAACTGTGCGTGCGGATAGTAGGGCACAAGCCCCGCGGCGTCGAGCCATGTGCGGGCGTCGTCCATGGTGCGCAGCGCGTCGCCGTCCTGGTGCCACAGCAGGGTGCGTGTCCGTTTCAGTTGATTGGGTGTGATGGTGCTCTGGGTCGATGCCATGATCTGCCTTTGGTTGGCGCTGTTGTGTCGCTGTAAGCGCCCGTATGCGCAAAGCCAGCACGGCGCGGTGACGACCCGCGCTGCTGCCTGCGTCCTGTGTTGGATGTCTATGGGACCGCGGATGGCCTGGGCCAAAGTTGCCGGTCTCTGCGAAGCCTGTCGTCCGCTTCGTTTCTAGAGGAACCACGTGGTTCGTAGAAGAAGGCAGTGGGAGCATCGGCGCCATGTTGCTAAATGCGCTGAAACGCTCGCTGGATCTCCTTATGAGCATACCGCAAAGCGATGGGCCGGCCATGCGGACAGGCCATGGGATTTTCGGTTTTTCCCAATTCGTCCAGAAGCCACTGCATTTTGCTCGACTCCAGCGGCATGTTGATTTTGACCGCCGCATGGCACGCGATGCTTGCGGCAATGCGCCGCCGCCGTGCGTCCATGTTGTCGGCCTGCGCGGCATCGTCCTCCACCTGCAGCAGCTCGGCGAGCGCGAGTTCCAGTTCGCGCCCCTCCAACCCGACAGGAGCAGCCTTCACCGCCAGGGTGCGCGGGCCGAATGGCTCGGCCTCAAAGCCATTGCGCTCCAGCTCCTCGGCCATGTGCGCAAAGTTCGCCATCTGGGCCGGGAGCAGATCGATGAGCAAGGGCATCAACAGCCGCTGCCGCTGCACCCGCTCGGTCTGGCGTTCACGCAGCACCTTCTCAAACAGCACACGCTCATGCGCCACATGCTGGTCGATGATCCACAGACCCTCTTCGTTCACCGCAAGAATGAACGAGTTCTGCAACTGACCCAGCGGCCGCAGACCACCCAGACCGGCAAGGTTCGCCGTGTCTTCAATGCGCTCG
>CAZZVI010000225.1:0-3318 GCA_964657335.1 uncultured Terriglobus sp. | reverse complement strand
CAGCGGCCGCAGACCACCCAGACCGGCAAGGTTCGCCGTGTCTTCAATGCGCTCGCCCGCCGGCGCACGCTGCGCGGAGCCGACAGGCAAGTGAGTCGCAGCATGCGCATCCGGCAGCACACCGACCTCTACCTCGCCTACGACTGTCATCCCGGAGCGAAGCGGAGGGATCTGCTGTTCCGTGTCGCCACCGAGCCGGCTGCGCCATTCATGCGCAGCCTCATCGCGCATGAGTGGGATCCCTTCTGAGAAAGCCAACCGTCCGGGAACAGGCGGCAGAGGCCGCTCCGTCAAAGAGAACGATCCAACATCGCCCCCGTCCACCGGATCACTGACACGAGCCCTTTCGCGCTCCTCGGCCGAGAGCGCCTCACGAATCTGGTGCTCGCTCCAGGGCGCATCGCTGCCCGGTCCCGGCCCGCGCAGCACGGGATCAAGCTCGAACCCCTCACCGCCGTTCAAAAGGTTGTCGCCCGCACGCGGCGACGCAGGAGCCGAGATCGCCGACAGAAAACTCGCTGCGGGGCGCGCCTTCATCACCGTGTTGCGCACCGTGTCCCGCACGAAGTCATGCACAAAGCTCGACTGCCGGAAGCGCACCTCCGTCTTCGCCGGATGCACGTTCACATCGACTTCTGCCGCGGGCATTTCAAGAAACAGCAGCACGACAGGAAAGGAAGTCGGCGGCAGAATGTTGCGATACGCCTCCGTCAGCGCATGCAAGATCAGGCGGTCGCGCACCTGGCGTCCGTTGACGAAGACGTAGATCGATCCACGATTCAGCTTCTGCAGCTCGGGCTTGGAGACGAAGCCGCGCACGCGCAGAAAGCCCGGCTCCGGCGGCTCGTAATCGGCCTCGCGTCGCCACGGCGGAGGCTCCGGCAGGCCCGCGCGCGCGAAGTCCATCTCCGCCGCGCAGGGCAGCATGTCGCGCGACACGTCGCCGCCAAGGATCTGGAAGACGCGCTCGGCCGCATCCCGCACGGCAGGCGCCACCAGCAGCGCCTGCGTGGCCGTGTGCAGCTCAAAATGCTTCGCCGGATGCGCCAGCGCATAGTGCGTCACCAGCGCGGCGACGTGCGACAGCTCCGTCGGCTCGGACTTGAGAAATTTCTTGCGCGCGGGCACATTGAAGAACAGGTCGCGGATCGCGATGGTCGTGCCCACCGCCGCACCCACGTCCTCGACTTTCGTCATCTTGCCGCCATGAATCTCAATTCGTGTGCCAACGGCATCCTCTTCCGCGCGGGTGTCGAGCTCAACGCGCGCAACCGATGCGATGGACGGCAGCGCTTCGCCGCGGAAGCCGAGCGTGGCAATGTGCAGCAGGTCGTCCGCGGAACGCAGCTTGCTGGTGGCATGCCGCTCAAAGGCCAGCATGGCGTCGTCGCGGCCCATGCCGCTGCCGTTGTCCACGATGCGGATCAGCTTGCGGCCGCCGCCTTCCACCTCAATGCGGATGCGCGTTGCGCCCGCATCGACCGCGTTCTCCAGCAGCTCCTTTACCACGGAGGCGGGCCGCTCTACCACCTCGCCCGCGGCGATCTGGTTCGCCACCTGGTCGGAAAGTACGCGAATGCGGCCCATCGCTCGATTCTACCGGCCTCACCTGGGCCGGTCTGTGCATCGAACTGGGAACAGCACTTACACAGTCACCACACATGGAGGCCGACGTTGGCTAACGAACCAAACTCTTCGACTTCCGCCGGCAAAGCAGGTTTCAGCCGGATGTACTGCATCCTTCTGGTTGCGATTCTCGTGCTTGCGCTGGGCGCATTTCTGATGTTCGCTTTCACGCGGCAGCCCCACGGCAAGGTCAGCGGCTCGGGAACGCAAAAGGGCATGATCGCGACGAGCTTCGGCGTAACGGCCTGAAGCACCCGGCCTTGGCAGGTCTAGGCAGCGTCCAGCTTTTTGGTCACCAGTTCGTTCAACAGCGCCGGATTCGCCTGACCCTTCGACAGCCTCATCACCTGTCCGACGAAGAACGCCGCAACGGTCTTCTTGCCGCCCTTGTACTGTTCCACCTGCTTTGGATTGGCCGCGATGACCTCATCGATCATGGTCTCAATCGCGCCGGTGTCGCTGATCTGCTGCGGCTTCTCGCGCTCGTAGACTGCGGGAAAGTCCTCGTTCTTTTCGAAAGCAATGTCGAAGAGGCCCTTGAGCTGTTTGCTTGAGAGCTTGCCGTCTTCCAGCAGGTCAGCGGCCTGCACGATGCCCTGCATGGAAACCGGTGAGTCGGCGAGTTCCATGCCGGCAGCGTTCAAACGTCCAACCAGCTCGCCGAGCAGAAGATTGGCGACGCGCTTCGCGCTCTTTGCCTGCTTCGCCGCGGCTTCAAATGTGTCGGCAAAGCTGCGCGTGTTGGCGATGGTCGCAGCATCCTGCGCGGACAAGTCATAGTCCTGCATCATGCGCGCGCGGCGCGCTGCCGGCAGCTCTGGCAGTGCTTTCAGAATCTCATCACGCCATGCAGCATCCACCGAGAGCGCGGGCAGATCGGGCTCCGGGAAGTAACGATAATCATGCGCCGCTTCCTTGCTGCGCATGCTGTAGGTGCGGCCTTCGGCGGAGTTATACAGCCGCGACTCCTGCACCACGCGGCCGCCGCTCTCGACCACTTCGATCTGCCGCTCGATCTCATAGTGCAGCGCGTCGCGGATGAAGCGGAAGCTGTTCACGTTCTTCACTTCCGCCTTGGTGCCGTACACCTCCGCACTCTTCAGCATGACGGAGATGTTCGCGTCGCAGCGCAGCGAACCCTCTTCCATGTTGCAATCGCTCACGCCGGTGTACAGCAGGATTTCCTTGAGCTTCGTCAGATACTCGTAGGCCTCTTCGGGCGTGCGCAGATCGGGCTCGCTGACGATTTCAACCAGCGGCGTCCCGCAGCGGTTCAGGTCGATGTAGGTGCGATTGGCAGAGTCGGCAAAGCCGTCATGCACGCTCTTGCCGGCGTCCTCTTCCATGTGCAGCCGCGTGATGCCGATGCGGCGCGTGCCGCCCTTGCCGTCGCTGACGTCGAGCCAGCCGTTCTCCGCCAGCGGCTTGTCGAACTGCGAGATCTGGTAGCCCTTCGGCGAGTCAGGATAGAAGTAATTCTTCCGCGCGAAGATGCTTTGTTCATTCACCGTGCAATGCAGCGCGGTGGACGCGAGCACGGCAAACTCCACCGCCTGGCGGTTCAACACCGGCAGCGCACCCGGCAGCCCCAGGCAGACGGGGCAGCAATGCGTATTGGGCTCGCCACCGTAGCGATTAATGCAGCCGCAGAACGCCTTCGTCTGCGTCAAGAGCTGCACATGCACTTCAAGC
>CAZZVI010000224.1:0-5644 GCA_964657335.1 uncultured Terriglobus sp. | reverse complement strand
GCCAGTTCGCGTGCGGTCTCGGCTACCACGTCGCGTCCGTCGCCGCCGACGTATTCCAGCTCGTAGAAGACCGGAATCTTCCATCCCTTGTCGCGGACCAGCAGCAGGATCTCGCGCGCGGGCGCGACACCTTCGCCGAACGGCACGCTGGCGCCATCGTTGATCTTGCGGTCGTGCAGGTGCAGGTTGGTGATCTTGTCGTGGTTGGTCTTCAGAAAGCTGACAGAGTCATAGCCGGCAGAAGCGAAGTGCGCGACGTCCAGGTTCACGCGATAGAGCGGGCTCATCGCCAGCACGGCGGCAAAGCTTTCCGGGCTGGAGACCTCGTCCGGGTCTTTGCTGGCGTGGCCGTGAAAGGCGACTCGCAGGTTGTGCTTTGCCGCGAACGGCACCACGCGCTTTGCCATCGATACCTTGCTGGATGCGGTAATCAGGTCGAGCCCAAGCGCCTTTGCATGGAGGAAGCCGGCGTCGATCTCTTCGTCCGTCATCGTCGGCTGAAAGCTGTAGTTGTAGGCGAAGACGCGGATGCCGCCGTCTTTGAACTTTTTGCGGATGGCTTCGAGCTGGCCTGCCGGAGGATTCACGCGCCACGCGCGCAGCGCCTCTCTCTGTTGCGCGACAGCCTCGGGAGTAAGCTTGCCTGGGGCAGCCGTGCCGGGCGAGAATTTGCCCCAGTAGCCGAACGGCAGGGGGAACGGCTCGATCTGCGGCGACCACAGCTCGCACAGGTCGACGCCGAGCGTGTGCATGGCCCCGATCATCGTGTCCACGGCAGCAAGGCCACCTTCATGCAGCTGGTGAAAGGTGTAGGTCTGCAGGCCGAGCGTCACGCCGCGCGCTTCCATCGCACGCAGAGGCATTGCGGTCGCGACCAGGGCGGCGGCCAGCCCGGCGGAAAACTCACGTCGATTACAGCGCATGGGGTATCTCCAACTTCACGAGCATCCACTATGCCACGACGGACAGGTGTGAAGAAGGCGGCGGCGTGAGGTTTCACAATCCGCAGGTTGCTCGCGCGCATCCATGTATGTGCGGCGAGCGAGTAGAGCGCTCCGGCAGAATGGCAAAGGAGATCGACGAATCATGGCAACAGAACGCAGCAGCAGCGCAGTGTGGCACGGCGGGTTGAAGGACGGCAAGGGCACGGTAAGCACCGGCAGCGGCGTGCTGAAGGAGCAGAGCTACAGCTTTGTGTCGCGCTTTGAGAACGGCTCCGGCACCAACCCGGAAGAGTTGATCGCGGCGGCCCACGCGGGCTGCTTCTCCATGGCGCTTTCGGCGGAGCTGGAGAAGGCCGGCAGCAAGGGCGATGAAGTCTCCACGACCGCAACGGTTGTGCTCGAGTTCGTTAACGGCGCGCCGACGGTCACAAAAATTCACCTGAAGACCGATGCGAAGGTGCCCGGCCTGGAGGATGCAAAGTTCCAGGAGATTGCCAAAGGCGCAAAGGAAAACTGCCCGATCTCGCGCCTGCTGAAGGCAGCCGAGATCACGCTCGACGCGAAGCTGGCGTCGTAAGTTGCAACGGGATCAGCTCCCAAGAGCTGTCCTTTCGACCGGAGCAGGATGGTTCACCATCCTGCGTAGTGGAGGAACCTGCTTTGTTCTGCGGCAGAACTCGGAACAGCAGGTTTCTCCACTTCGCTGCGCTCCGGTCGAAATGACAGGTCGGGGGTGGTATGTTCTGTTGCACGAGGGGCTGAAGGCGCTCGTGGTGAACTACTCCTTCGAGCGGGCGAAAGTCCGCTGCTTCCTCGAGCCGGTGTACACTTGAGTGGTCGCAGGAACCCTTGGGCCGCAGCTTGTTTGCGCCTCTCCTGTGCCACCGCGAGACAGATTTCCCGTCTCACGTCGGGACGTGGCTCAGCCTGGTAGAGCGCACCCTTGGGGTGGGTGAGGTCGCTAGTTCGAATCTAGTCGTCCCGACCATTCATCTTCAGAAAGAGCAAAAGAGCGGCCCGCGGGCCGCTCTTTGTGCTTTCCTCTCAGATCCGGTTTAAACAGCGCGTCCGCGACGATGACCGTGGGTTCCGCGCGAGGCGATCTGCCGTGCCGGTCTGCCGCCGAACTGCCACTGCCGTACGGGACCGACATCCACGTGCACGAACTGGCTGGTGGGGTAGTAGCCCACGCCGCCCATGCCCAGGCTCAGCGCGGCGTCGCGCAGCTTGCGGGTGCTGACGCCTGGGATGCGGATGTCGATGGCCTTTGACAGCATGTGCTGCGAGTGCTCCGCAACGCCGGTGTCGGCGCTGCGTGTCCGCAGGAAGTTGTTCGACTCGGGCGTGCGATAGCCGCAGACGATGTCGATGGTGGCGTTCGGTCGGCCAAGCTTTACCAGCAGCGCGTGCAGCAGGTCGAACTCGCGTGGATCGTAGTCGGCGACATCCTGTGTGCGGTGGTCGCGCAGGAAATGGTTCAAGTCGGCGATGCCGTTGGAGACGTACTGGCTGCCCTGCTTGTACGTGACGCTGATCGACTCACCCGTGTGCAGGTGGTATAGCTTCAGGCGGAAGTCCTGCACCAGGCTGCGCAAGGGCACATGCGATGGCGCGAACGGACCGGCCGTCTTCACGACATCATCGGGACGTGCGGCGCCGGTGAGGGAAAGCGTGATGGCTGCAAGGGCGGCGAGACGCAGGCTGCGGGCGCGTACGAGAGTTGCTGAAATCAAACGGAACCACTCCTGAAAACACGGGATCGGTTGTTCTGTACTATCGGCGGGAGAAACTCAAACCTGAACTCAATTTTGAAGGCGAGCATCGTGCGACGGGCGAACCCTCATCGTTAATAAACTCAGTCTAACTGAAACGTGAGTACAACCCAACCGGAAAGATCTGCGTCGACGCGCCACGTGACGACAGATGAGAATGCATTCGCAGCAGAGTTGCTGCAGGATTGCTTCGCGGTACCTGGTACATCGTTCCGGTGCCATATGGAGGAGCGGGATGAAGCTGCGTGATCTTCTGCCCGGCAGCCGCTCGGTTGTCGCCCGGGTCGACAAGCCCTTTGGCTACGCGGTCGTCGGTCTCGGCCACATCGCGGAGTACTTCCTCGAAGCTCTGCGGGATTCGCCCGTCTGCGCCGTCACGGCACTCGTGAGCGGCAGTTCTGGGAAGGCCAGCGCATTGGCGAAGAAGTACCGCGTGCCGCTGACGCTGAGCTACCAGCAGTTCGATCAGCTTCGAGAGCACCCGGAGGTCGATGCCGTGTACCTGGCGCTGCCGGTCAGCATGCATCGCGAGTTCACGGAGCGAGCCGCTGCGGCAGGAAAGCACGTGCTATGCGAAAAGCCGATGGCGTCGACCGCTGCCGAGGCGCGCGCCATGATCGCTGCCTGCGCCGCCGCGAACGTTCGCCTCAGCATCGCGTATCGGTGTCCTCATACGTTCCTCCATCAGCGTGCGCGGCAGCTTGTGCAAACGGGAGCACTTGGACCGAGGGCCTCCCTGCGCATTGAGAGTGGTTTCGGCTTTCCTCTTGCTCCAGGATGGCGCGACAGCCCGGCTTTGGCGGGTGGCGGATCGCTTTACGACGTAGGTATCTATCCACTGAATGCCGCGCGTTTTCTGCTGGGGGAAGACCCCGGCAGCGTGGAGGACGCACAGGCCGTCTGCGACTCAAACGGTCTGGAGCGATCCATCACCTGGACAAGCGCTTTCCCCTCTGGTGCCAAGGCGCGTTGCGCGTCTTCGTACGAGCGCAAGATTGCCGACACGCTGCGCGTCACCGGCGAACTGGGCAGCCTGCTGATGGCGCCATCGTTCAGCCATCGAGAACGCTATCAGCTGCATGGAGAGCTGCGCGATGCGAGCGGAAAGACGATCCGTATTGCCGAACGCACGCCGCGGAATGCTGCGTCTGAATTTCGCCTGGAGGCGGAGGCGTTGGCGAGCGCAGTGAGGAAGAACGACACGTTGTTGACGCCGGGCGAAGACGGCCTTGCCGACATGGTGGCGATGGAAGCGATCTACGCCGCAGCCGGTGTGTCGCTACCATGACGATATGCAACTGACGCGTACCGAAGCCCGCGTTCTCGGATCGCTCATCGAGAAGGAAATCACCACGCCGGAATACTACCCGCTCTCGCTCAACGCGCTGCTGGCGGCGTGCAACCAGAAGAGCTCGCGCGAACCGGTGATGACGATCTCGGAAGAGGAGGCGCGGGGCGCTCTGCGTTCGCTTGAGGATGCGGAGCTTGTCTCCGTCGACCACGGCAGCCGGGTGCAGCGGTATGAGCATCGCGCGCGGACGGTCTTTCAGCTGCGCCGGGATGAGACGGCGATTCTTGCCCTTCTGCTGCTGCGCGGCCCGCAGACGCCGGGCGAACTGCGCAGCCGCGCCGATCGTCTGCATGCTTTTGAAGACATTGGCGCGGTCAGCTCCGCGCTTGCGCGCATGGCCGCACCGGCAGAGCAGCGGGCGGAGCCGATCGTGGTACAGCTTCCGCGCCAGCCCGGCATGAAGGAGCAGAGGTACGCGCACACGCTGGGCGATCCCGCGGAGTTGGCGTCGCCGCTGGCTCTCGTCGCGGCCGGAAGCGTAACGGCGCAGGAAGATTTGTCGGAGCGCGTCGCCCGCCTGGAGGCGGAGGTTGCCGAGCTGCGGTCGATCGTGGAGCGGCTCTCCGGGACTGCGGCGCCTTAGACTCCCCTCGCAAAAAAAGGTTGCAGAAACGGTTGTGGAGTTGTGGTACGCTATGCGCAATCGTTCGAACATCAGTTAAGGTTTTTTGCTCGCCCTGCCCAAACGCACTTGCAAAACCGTATTGATTTCAGCGAAACATCAAGAGGCATCAGGACAGGGACAAGGCAATGGAACAGGGTAATGTGAAGTGGTTCAACGACGCCAAGGGCTTCGGATTCATCTCGCGCGACAACGGCGAGGATGTGTTCGTTCACCATACCGCGATTCAGGCACAGGGTTTCCGCTCGCTGCAGGAAGGCCAGCGCGTTACCTTCAACGTGGTCAAGGGACCGAAGGGATGGCAGGCTGAGAACGTCAGCCCCGCATAACTCTGCTGCGAGCGCCCGGTGCGCCTGCGGACAGAATTTCATGAGTGCAGAAAGGCCGGCAAACGCCGGCCTTTCGCGTGCGTATACACTCTGTTTAGTACCTGTTCGATCAATCTGTTCTGCCCGCCCATCGCATTTCGCGATTCCCGCATCTCATGGATATCCGCCGTTGAGTAACGTGGCCTGATCCCCAGGCAGTTTTTCACGCGCAGTCTCCCACAAAACGAAGCGGCCTTTGAGCCCTTGGAGCATCACACGCCGATGCGTACTGTTGTGCAAGACAAATACTTCCTCCGCGATCTTCACCGTGAAATCGACCTTTATGACCGCAAGCTGATCCATGCGCTCAAGCACGAGGTCTTCGCGACCGATGCTCTCCGCGACGCAGCCACGCGCAAGCTGGCGACGAAGCGCGAGTCGCTTGCCGCCACGGCGCGCACCCTGGCGGCGTCAGGAATCGAGTTTGACGATGACGAGCTGCCGCGCTCCTTCCGTCCTGAGGGCTGGACCGCGCTTGACGCCGAAGCTCTGCCGGCAGAGTCCGCAGTTGCCGTTTCCACGCTGGAACGTACCGATCACCCCTCGGCCTTCGGCGAGCAGATTTCCCGCATGCAGCACAAGCAACT
>CAZZVI010000223.1:0-5651 GCA_964657335.1 uncultured Terriglobus sp. | reverse complement strand
GGGTGCGCCGGCGTCTCGCGCCGCAACAGGCTGCGCGCGCCGCGTTCCCCGTGCGGTATGACCTTTGCCATCGAGCGCCCCAGCGCGCTTATCGCCTCCTGAAGACGGCGATTGTCTCAGTGTGGAAGGTCTGGGGAAAGAGATCGAAGAAGTGCAGGGAAGCCAGTGTGTAGCCGGATTCTACCAGCGGCCGCGCATCACGAGCGAACGTGCCCGCATCGCACGAGACATACACAATCTCATGTGCCCCCGTCTGCAGGAGCGCGCGAACCGTCGGCAAGCCGAGGCCTGCGCGCGGCGGATCAAGCACGATCAGATCGGGCTCGCTCGCCCGCGGTTGTCGTTGCAGAAAGTCGAGCGCGGTGCTGCAGATGCTCTTATGCTGAGGCCCGCAGGCGCGAAGATGCGCGGCAAGATCGCCTGCCGCAGGCTCGCCAATCTCGACCGCGATGACCTGCGCAAAGCGTTCCGCGAGCGGCACAGAGAAAAGGCCTGCACCAGCGAACAGGTCATAGGCAAGCGTTCCCGCGCGCGTGCCCACGACGGTGCTCACCATGTCTGCCGTCAGAAAGCGGTTCACCTGAAAAAAGGCATTGCGCGTGATGCGATAGGACCTGCCGTCCACGAGGTAGTCCAACGCAGGCTCGCCCCATCGCGCGATCTCGACCCGCTGGCCTTGCTGCACGCGGCGCGACTGCGTCCGATCGGGCGTCGCGGCAACGGACAGGCCAGCACCCACAAGCTGCGGTACCGATGCACGGAGTGCCTCGCACAACGCACGCAGGTCGCGCGGTGCATCGCGGTCTACATCGGCGACCGTTGCATCCAGTTGCACGACAAGCTGCAGAGCAAGTTCTTCTGCATCTGCAAACAGTTCGAAGCTGACCGTCGATGCAGGCCAGCGCGCGGGTCCGGTACGAACCAGGTCGCGCAGAGCAACAGCAGCGTGCCATAGCAGCGGCGACAGAATCGGACACTCTTCCACGGGCAGAAACTCGTGGCTGGCGCGACGGCTGTAGCCGATCTCCGCTCCGGTCACGCGCATGCGCACACGGTTGCGATAAGCCCACGGCTCCGCGGCGTGTGTTTCAATCTGCGGCAGACTGCGGATGCCTGCCCGCTGCAGCAGCTCCACCAGCATGGCTCGCTTTGAAGAGATCTGCGCCTCGATGGGAACGTCCTGCATCTGGCATCCGCCGCATACGCCGAAGTGACGGCAGCGCGCGGCAATTCGCTGTGGCTCAGCCGCGATCAGCGTAGTCAGCAGAGCTTCTGGCCCGCTGTTGTCCTGTCGCTTAGGCTCTGCGTCTTCAGGCGGCCTCATGCAACATCCATGTAGAACAAGCTAAGTCGCGGCAGTGCGCGTGCCTCCAGCAGCCGCTTGTGGACGAATTGCTCCGTCACCTGCTTCAGTTGAACCGCAGACATCTTGCCGCGGTATGGCGCGAGTTCTCGGGCCGCCTGCTCGCGTAGAGCGAGCACTTCTGCGTCGCTTGCGTCCAGCGTCAGCGCGGCGAACAGGCGTGACTCCAGCGCGGTCAAGGTCCCTTCCAGTTGCTCGGGCTTCTGCGCTGTGCCGGCGCGCTGCTCGGCGGCAAGCGCGCGCAGGCGCTCCGCGATGCCGGCGATCACCTCGGCTGCCGGACCGGTGCCTTGCGCGGAACTCAAACGCGCTGCGTTGGCTGTGAGGTAAGCGGCAAGGCGCTCTTCTTCAAAGCCGCTGTCCACTGGCTCTTTCGCTTCCGATGTGTCGCCACCGATGGCAGCTTCGCGCATGGCTTCTGTGGTCTGCATTACGCTCTGTGCGCACCAGGCCAGGCCGTTCACCTTGCGCAGCCGGCCGCCGGCACGTTGCGACCGCGCGTCGTACTTGTCAAAGGCATCGTCAATGCCGCGCAACACGGCTTCCAGCGGCACGCCTGCTTCGCGCCACGCCTCGATCAGCGCCCAGTCCAGCGTCGACAGCAGAAGAATGCTGCCGCGCCGCGCCTGGAATCGCGTTTCAATTTCGGTGAAGTAGTTAAAGTAATTCTGCACGGCGGTCGATTGCGGGTGGATCAAGCCGCGGAGCTTTCCTGCGTTGGCGGTCGTGATTGCGCTCGTAGACCAGGCGCACGCCGTCGAGTGTCAGATTCTCGTCCACGCTCTGAATGGTGCGCGAGCTTTCGGCAATCAGGCGTGCAAAACCGCCCGTCGCGATCACTTTCGTCTCGGCACCAAGCTCCGCGATCATGCGTTCGCAGATGCCGTCGATCAGCCCCGCATAGCCGTAGAACAGGCCGATCTGGATGTTGTCGACCGTGCCTGTCCCGATGACCTTCGCAGGCTTGCGAATGTTGACACGTGTCAGCCGCGCGGCGCTGCTGAAGAGCGCCTCGGCAGAGATGCCGATGCCGGGAGCGATCGCTCCGCCCAGGAATTCGCCTTTCGCCGAGATGACATCGAAGGTGGTTGCCGTACCCAGGTCAACGACGATGGTCGGACCGCCATAGCGCTCAAATGCGGCGATCGAGTTCACGATGCGATCGGCGCCGACCTCGGCTGGATTGTCTGTGAGCACGGGCAGGCCGGTCTTCACGCCGGGCTCAACAAACAGCGGCTTGATACCGAAAAGCTTTTCGATGACCTCGCGCAGCAGGGAGTCGATCGGCGGCACGACCGAGGACACGGCGATGCCGGTCACTTCGCCCGCGTCCACGCCGTCCAGCGTAAACAGCGCGCGGATCGCCAGCCGCAACTCGTCCGGCGTCTGGTGCAGGGGCGTGGTCATGCGCCAGCAATGCTGCAGCTTTGACGGCGAGTCAGACGCCGCGACGCTGTACAGGCCCATGACGGTGTTTGTATTTCCAACGTCAATTGCCAGCAACATCGCGATCTCCCGGTCTACAGCTCCCGCACGCCGCCGTGGCGAACGACGCGCTCACGGCCGTCGTCACACAGCACGCGCAACAGGCCGGCATCCGTCAGCCCTGCGGTGACGCCAGTATAGCCGCCGTCCTCGGACACCTGAACGTGCTTGCCACGCACCCAGGAGCTGATCTGCGAGAAGCGGACGAAGACGCTGTCCTTCGCCACGACGTCCGCAAGCTCTCGATGGAGATGGTTCAGAAGCGCAATCGCGACTGCTTCACGCGAGATTGGCACACCCGCAGCGAGGCGCAGAGAGGTTGCTGTCATCCGCAACTCTTCACGAAACTCTATCTGGTTCAGGTTGATGCCGATGCCGATGGCGGCATGGCGTACGCTGCCGTCCGGCGTAGAGGCGCTTTCCGTAAGGATGCCGCCCAGTTTGCGGCTGGCTCCCGCAGCCTGTGGCGCCACAAGGTCGTTCGGCCATCGCAGGTCGATGCTGCAGCCTGTGATCTCGTGGATGGCCCGGTACGCGGCGATGCCTGCGGCGAGAGACAGCTTCAGTACGTCTCTGCTGTGCAGCGCAGGCCGGACCAGTGCCGTCAGGTACAGACCGCGGTCAGGCTCAGAGTGCCATGCATGGCCGCCGCGTCCGCGGCCCGCGGTCTGCTCGTCCGCGATGTACACCTGGCCGGCTTCAGCACCTGCGTGCGCATCGTTCAACGCCCGCGTGTTTGTGCTGTCGATCGTGGTGAAGTGGTGCAGCTTGCCGTGGAAGATGGTGCCGCGCAGGGCGTCGTCGACGCGTGCAATGTCGAAGGTACTCATTGCGCTGGAGTGCACCAACACTCTTGCTTTCGGAAGGGCACAGCGTTAGCTGTGTCGTGAGCCCATTCGGAACACCGGGCTTTAGAGGGTGCTGAAATAGTTCCGCTTTCGGAAGGGCACAGCTGTGCCGTAAAGGCTTTTGACATGAACACGGCTTTAGCCGCCGAGGTCGGCTTGTGGACTTTTTCAGCACCCTCTTTAGCCCCTGAGGTCAGCCTTGCCGGGAGCGCGAACATTGCCCTCAGCGGCTGAAGCCGCTTCCCTCCGGCAGCATGTTCCGCATGGCTGAAGCTATGCCCTTCCGAACGAAGCCCTGACATGGTCTGAGCCGCTGGGCCTGTGTGCCGATCCATCTAATACACGTCGGCGGTGATGCGCATGCTCAAGTCCACCGCGACGGACGCCCGCGTGAGTGCGCCGACGCTCAGGTAATCCACGCCGGTTTCGGCATACTCGCGCACGTTGTCCAGCGACAGATGCTCCGCCACTTCCAGCAATACCTTGGGCGCACGCGCGCGCACGGCTTCAACAGTGTCCGCGACCTCTTTCGCTGACATGCCCACCAGCAGCAGAACATCCGCTCCTGCCTTCACGGCGGCTTCCACATCGGCAGGGTTCGTCACTTCCACTTCAATCTTCTGCCCTGGCTTGCGACCGGCAGATGCCAACCCGACCGCGGCGGCCACGCCTCCTGCCAGCGTCAGGTGGCTCTGCTTCAGCATGATACCGTCCTGCAGGTCGAGCCGATGGTTCGCGCCTCCGCCGCAGCTGACGGCGTACTTGTCGAGCAGGCGCAGCCCCGGCATGGTCTTGCGCGTGTCCAGCACCTTGGCTCGAGTGCCCTTCGTCTGCTGCACATAGTCTGCTGTCAGGGTCGCGATGCCGCTCATGTGCTGCATCAGATTCAGGATGACCCGCTCGCAAGACAGGATAGCGGCGGCGCTGTGCCGGATGACGGCCACCGTCTGGCCCTTGCGCACGCGCACGCCGTCGAAGATCTCCGGATGGCTGATGACCTCATACCGTCCCGGTCCCTTGCCGCCTGCCCGCGTCTGCATGGCGCTGAACGCATCGAAGACCGCGCAGATCGTGCCAAGCCCGCAGATCACGCAATCCTGACGTACCAGGATGGTCGCGGAGGCACGCTGCGCGGGGTCAATCGTCAACGCCGTGGTGATGTCGCTCGTGGCCTTGTCTTCGGCCAGCGCGGCTTCCATCACCGCGGCAATCTTCCTGCTCTTCCAGTCCATCCGTCACAATCCTATTCGCGCCACGCGCATCCTACGGTAAACAGGCGATGACAGCAATGCGTCCGCACAGCGTCTGAAGGGGAACACTTGCCCGCTTACCTTACATTGACGCAACAAGCCGGTGTGCTGCTGCTTCTGGCTATCCCGATCGCCTGCATGAGCTGGACGGTCACGCACGAAGAGGTCTTTCGCGAGCCACGAGAGTTCTGCAAGGACCGGAGCCAGAGCGGCCCGCTTCCCAAGCGCAAGTTCTTCTACCTGTTCACCTGCGAGTACTGCTTCAGCCACTACGTCACGGCGCTGGTCCTGGTGTTCACCCGCTTTCAACTGTTGTATGCGGGCTGGCGAGGGTACGTGCTCGCCGAGTTTGCGCTCGTCTTCGTGGCAAATGTGTACATGAGCCTGTTCAACCGGCTGCGGCTCGAAATCAAGCATGAAAACGTCGTCATCGCGGTCGAGCAGCAGCACGCGCCGAAATAAGTTAGACGTGCCGCTTGTGGATTTGGGGATTCATGACATAGAATTGGAGTCGGTCGTAGAATTCGATCTGGTTTGTATTGCTTGGTCCGCCCGTACATGCAAACTCTACCAATTGCTTTCGGCGGTACATCAGCCCAACCAGGGCGACAAGGAATACAAAATGGAACAGGGAACAGTGAAGTGGTTCAACGACGCAAAGGGTTTTGGTTTTCTTAGCCGCGCGAATGGTGAGGACGTTTTCGT
>CAZZVI010000222.1:0-5653 GCA_964657335.1 uncultured Terriglobus sp. | reverse complement strand
GCGCTGGCGCGATGCGCGGCGCAGTTGCAGGCAGAACGTGCTGCCCTGCTCAGTGGCTTTCCGCGCGAGCTCACCGGCACATGGCTCGAGAAGCTGCTGATCCCGCTGATCCACTTCATCCTGCTTGGCCTGCTGCCGATCCGCCTGTTACGCACCACGACGGTGCCGGGCTTTGCTGCCGGCTGCGGGCAGTTTCTGCTGGTCCGGAGCGATGCTTACTTTCAAAGCGGAGGTCATGCTGCCATACGAAACACAATGCACGACGGCCTGTTGCTGCCACGACTTCTGCGGCAGCATGGCTACGCCACGCGCCTCACTGACCTGACCGACCTTGCCAGTTGCCGCATGTACCGCTCGGCATCGACGACCTGGAACGGCCTGGCGAAGAATGCCACCGAAGGACTCGCAGCGCCTGCGCGCATTGTGCCGATGACGCTGTTCCTTGCTGTCGGACAGGTGCTGCCGCTGCCGGTCGCGTGGATCGCATGGACGCACACTCGCTTCATCTTTCCGTTTCTCGGTCCGCCCATCCGCATCGGCATGCCTGCGGTCTGGACGGCGTTGGCCGCGGCCATTCTCAGCTATCTTCCGCGAATTTTGAGCGCGGTCAAATATCGCAGCAGTTGGATGAGCGTGCTGCTGCATCCGCTCGGCGTAGCGGTCCTGCTGGTACTGCAGTGGTATGCACTCGCGCTCAAGTTGCTGCATCGTCCGGCCAGGTGGAAGGCGCGCGACTATCCAGTGAACTGAAGAAAATCGACTAGCTCATCAGGACCGGCAAAAGGTCTGCCAGACGCAGACGGTACTCCGCCAGGGCAGCGTCGCGATGAGTGCGAAAGCGTTGTGTCAGCTCTGCCTTGCGGCCGTGAAAGCGGCTAGAAAGTTGCGCCAGCAGCAGCCAGTCGTGCCACTTGCCGCCCGTCTCCTGCACTGCCTCGTAACGCTCTGCGGTCTGCCGAAGAGCGGCATTGTCTGGCGCGCTCTCGGCCATGTAGCGGCATAGCTTGGAGCACTTGCGAAGCGCATGCAGCGCATCATCGTCGAGGCGCTCGATCGCAGCACGCAAGTCCTCTCGTTCAGCCTTGCCTTGATGTTTCTTGCCTTTCGCATACAGCAGCGGCGTGGCCTGTTGCGTAAACCATGCCTCAACGCGCCGCTGCAGCTCCTCGGGTGATACCGCGGGTTGCGATGCGGGCTTCAGGGCGTGCTCCAGGGCGTTCAGTGCAGCGGCCAGCTTCTGCTCTTCGGTCTTCAGAGTTGTGATCAGGAATTCGGCTTCCTTGTCGCGCCGCGACTGCAGATGTTTTCGCAGCTCCCTGGCCTGTTTGCGGACCGCGTCGCCGGGCGTTCCGTCGTGAGCAGCCGACTTCGACGGCATGTCGTAGCGAATGATCTCGATCTGCACATCCAGATCCCGCACCGCACCGGCGGCCCGGCGCACCCGCCGCAGACGGCGATCGACAGCCTTCACTTCTTTCGCATGCTCCGCGAGTTTCGCCGCATGCGCCCCGCTGCCCAGCACGTCGAGCATGCGCAGGTGCGCTTCCACGCGGCGCGTTCCGGTGCGTAGCTTGTGCACGGCGCCGACCTCCGCTGCGGTCACCGCGACGAGCATCGCGGCGTCCAGCGCGACCACGTATTGCTTCAGCGTCTCTACCGGATGCAGCGTCGTATCCGGAGCCTGTTTCGTTCTGACTGCCATGCTTGCATCTGATGCCCAAAGCCTTGCCGCATCTGCATCTAACGCCAGAGGAGCCGACCGTGCAGCATCCGCACCTGCAGGAACACATCGACCTGATCGCGCGGCACGAGCAGGATTTCTTCGACCAGCGCACCGCCGGCGAGCGCGCCGGAGACGCCATCGCAAGCTTTGCCGGCAGTCTGAGCTTCGTGGCCCTTCACCTGTTTGTATTCGCAACGTGGATCGCGCTCAACACGCTGCACGTCGCGGTGCGGCTGCGCTTTGATCCTTATCCGTTTCCCATGCTCGATACGATCCTCGCGATCGAGGCGATCCTGCTGGCCAGCTTCATCCTGATGCGGCAGGCACGCATGGGCCGCCGCTCCGATGAGCGTGAACACCTGATGCTGCAGATGCTTCTGCTCACGGAAAAAGAGACGACCAAGCTGTTGGAGATGAACGGCGCGATGGCCGCCCGCATGGGCCTGCAGAGTGTCGCGCGCGATGAAGACCTGGCCGCTCTGACGCAGGACACACCCATCGATCAGGTAGCTGAGACCATCAAGGAGAGTCTGCCCGTGGAGTAGATGGAATCGAGCCCGTGGCCGTTCCGGACAAACAGGCAAGCCCGCACCGCCGTCAGGCAGTGCGGACTCGGCGGGTGAACTCAAGTTTAGATGCGTCCGCCGCGGCCGAAGAGCAGATATAGGATCACCAGCAGCACGATCAGGCTGAGACCGCCGCCGCCGTAGTAGCCGACGCCCGGCCCCATGTAGTAACCGCCACCACCAAAGACAAGAAGCAATACGATCAGCAACACGAGCAGCATGGGCTTTCCTCAAAGTTCATCGCCTTGGCGCAGCATGAACTTACAGTGCGAATAGAGTGCGTTCGCGCCGACCGGGATGTCTGGTACGCAGCACGAAATCTTCCTTCCGGGAAATTCTTTCCGCGTGCGGCGGCCGAGGGTACACTCGCTGCGAGGTCAAAGCCATGCCGGATGAACTGCCCAAAGCACCGGTCACGATCGCGCTCCGATTGAGCGCGGAGACGCCGTTCACCGAGACGCTGGACATGGACATCACCGTGGCGAACAGCGCGGGACTCTCCCAGAACTTCTGGGCGCAGACACCTACGGCGCAGATCACCGTTCCGTTTCACGACGGTCCCGGCGACGACTATCGCGTCGTCGTGCAGGTGAACGGTTACACGAATGCAGGCGGCTTCTTCCACGCCGATCCGAAGGTTCATCCGACGGTGAGCCTGCTGATGATTCCGAAGCCTGCGACGCTGGGCTTCCCGGCATGGGCAGAGTTGAAGGCCGACCACCCGGCAACCGCGCGCCTGATTGCCGAAACCGTGAGCGATGCCAGCGCGGAGGCGCGCTACGCCGAGCTCGGCCGCGACAAGCCGCTGGCGCTGGCGTGCCTGATGAACCTGTCCGAAGCCATGCTCGACATCGGCCTGGGAGCGGGGATGACGCCGCTCGACTTCATCCGGCAGGTCCTCTGGGACGACACGCTGGCGCAGGACCGCTTCTTCGGCTGGGTCGATCCGGGCATCCTGCCGCTGCTGCAGGCGGCCGCCGCGGAGGGCGAGTTCGCCCAGCAGTCCGCCGCCGACCTGCAGCTGCATCCGGGAGCGACGCTCAGCTACAAGCAGACGCAGTTCACCTACTCCAACGTGCAGCTGACCTTCCATGGGAACGACACCGCAACGGTCGGCGACACGGCCTGCATCATGATCGAACCGGACATGGACCTGTACAAAGAGCTGGTCGCGCACGGCCTCGGCGAAGTGATCCCAAACCTGCTGACAGACGGCAAAACCAACCCGCTCGCCGTACTGGCCCTGCGCTGGATCGACGCCGTCCAGAGCGGCGAGGCGCTGTTTGATCCGGGCTATACACTCACCTGACCAGCCCGCTCAAGGGCCCGCAGGATCGACTTTCACAGTTACGGCAAATGCCCCCATATCGAACCGGCCACCATTGAGTGGCGCGCGTGTGAGCGTGGCCGTGTAGGTGAGTAGGCCCACCGTGACACTTCGGGTCGCACCGGCCACAGCATCTCCTGCCGCAAAGGCGACGGAGTTCTGCACCTGCTGAGCGTCCGGTTGATCGTTCGCTTCGCCACTGACCAGCACGCGGATGATACGGGCAGCGGACCCGCCGCCCGGTAAGTTAACCGCATCTTCAAAGCCGTAGTAGTAGATGTAACCCACCGCAGTGCCATCGGTCTTGGTCACGGTCGCGGTCTCGCCTGTGCAGCAGAACGGACCGATTGACAGGTTGTTGTTCCGCTGCCCATCGCCAGGAAACTCAAAGGATCGCTTTCCCAGCACGAAAACGCTGGGATTTGTGCCATCACCCTTCGCCGCCGGTGGAGCTGTTCCGCCCTGAGCGCCGGAACCGGGGCTGGGGCCAGGACTCACGACCACGGGATTTGTGTTGTTCCCGGGATGCTGCCCGATGATCCCAATCGAATACAGCGCTGTCAGCAGCGCCGCACCCGCGGCAATCAGTCCGCCGAGTGCGGTCAGTACACCAGGAAACGTCTCCCAGAAAGACTTCTCTCCTGGCATCTATCTGCCTCCACGCGGACATGTAACAAAGGGTTGCCGGAATTGTACTTGAAGCCATGCACGCGATGGCGAAGAGCGACGGTCGAGTGTGGCTCGTGTCGGTCCCTCGAGTGTCTGCCGCTCCTTAAGAAAGCTGCGACGCACGGGCAAACGTGAGACCCACATAACCCTCAACGGACGCGAGATGTCCGCTACCTGGGAGCATGCACCGCTCCGCCAATGGGAGCCACGCCAACCATGCCCAAACCCACCGCCGAAGACTGCGCCGAAATCGCCGACATGCAGAAACAGGCGCAAAACGCTCTGAAATCCTGCAACACCACACCCGCAGCCGACCGCCCACCCAACTGCGAAGCCACCACGCAACGCCCCGTAAAACAAGCAGACCAAGCCGCCGCTGCGTGCCACTAAGCCGAAAAGCCTTAAAGCACAACGACGCGATATTCGCTAGGTTGTTAGCGCTCCGCCTGTATGCTGCGCGCATGGGATTTCTGGATGCACTTCGACGTGCCATGAGGAAGAAGGACGTGGAAGCGGCGGTGTCGCCTTCCATTGTGCTGCTGATGCGGAAGCCGTTCTTCCTAGGCAAGGACGCGTTACGTTAGCCAGCGGGACGTGCGTTCGGTGCGCCTTACGACGGATCGGACGAGATGCACTTCATCGAGCAGACGAACGACATCGTGATGCTCAAGGCAGGGCCTTACCTTATCTCGATCTTCCACAAGTTCGGTGCATACCTGGGCAAGACAGAAGACGACGTCGTAACGGGTGCGGCACACTTGCCGGAGGAAGCGGCACGCTTTTGGCAGGAGCAGCGAGCCTGGGCTTCGTTCGACCTGATGAATCAGGATGTACCCGACCCCGAAGCGATGAGAGTGCTCGCCAGCTTGCTTCATCAAGTTACGGACGAACGCTGCTGCGGCTTGTTCTTGCCGATGACCGGGTTGTTTCTAGCAAACGATGGAACCGCAGAAACGGAATTGCTGCGTTTGAGGCAGCCAGCGTAACAACGTGGAGTGAGTCCCCAATGGCCCTGATCGCTAGGATTTCTCTTCTGACTTTCTCTTCAGTGCTTTTTCGTACTGCTCTTTCGTGATCTGGCGTCGAAACTCAACGGCCGCCCAGCTTCCCTCCGCCGAATGGACTAGCTTCACCTTAGTATTAGCTGGATCGGATCGCGTGCCGCGATTACGATAATGCCAGATTAATTGCCCCCTAAACCGTGCGTCTTCCTGAACATCTGTAATTTCCAACCAAAGTATGCTGCTTCTCAGCTGCAGCTTTGTATCTACCATGAAGGATCCGAAGGAGGGGCTGGAGTGGAACATTACTAGTGTCACATCAGGGCCGTTGACGCTCTTGCAATACCCCACCCCACCCACGCTATTG
>CAZZVI010000221.1:0-5664 GCA_964657335.1 uncultured Terriglobus sp. | reverse complement strand
TCTGTAGCAATGCTGTAAGCGCAACGTAGTTAAGGCAAGCAAAAAGGCCCGGCTCCTCCCTGTGAGGCTCCGGGCCTTTTTGCGCCTGCGATGCTGTCCTGCGACGGAACGAGTTTGTCATGCGCAGCGCAGCGAAGCCAAGGGTCTGCTTCTAAGCCTTCCGCGACCCAATGCAAATCCCTCCTCTTCGTTACGGGATGACAAAGGCCAGGACGCACATCGCATGATGAGGAACGCGGCACAAAGCAAAGGAGGAGCCCGAAGGCTCCTCCTTTCCGTTGCCGCAGGGACGCTGCGCGATTAAGACTTTGCTTCCTTAGCTTCCTTGATGGCGGCGAGCACTTCTTCGCTGTGGTTCTGCACCTTGACATCCGGCCATACCTTGACGACCTTGCCGCTGGGCGAGATGAGGAAGGTAACGCGCGAGGCAAAGTGAGCCGGCCCCATGGCTTTGACCGGCACGCCGTACGCGTCGACCACCTTGTGCTCGGGGTCCGCGAGCAGCTTGAAGGTCAGGTTCTCCTTTGTGCAGAACGCCTTATGGCTGTCGGCGGTGTCCAGGCTCACGCCCAGAACGGCGGCGTTGTCCTTGTCGTACATGGACTGGTCGCGCTGGAAGTTGTGCGCCTCAATGGTGCAGCCCGCGGTCTGGTCCTTCGGGTAGAAGTACAGCACCACCCACTTGCCCTTGTACTGGCTCAGGCTCACCTGCTTGTCCTCCTGCGAGGGCAGGGTGAAGTCCGGCGCGCTTGCTCCCGGCTCCAACATGGCGCCCGCGGCCGCTGCATTCGCAAATCGTGCGGTCACGCCGCACGCCAACACTGCCGCTACCAACATCGCCCACAAGCCTGCACGCTGCATAAGAACTCCTTGAATAAGATTTCGGTTCCTAGTATGACTCACCGCGGCGGCGCACGGAAGCGTGGAACGGCAGATTCGGTGAAGATTCACGCGCTCGTATGCGTCGCAGCAAATCAGGCGGAACGCACTTCTCCCACGATGGCAATGCCGGCGGCATCCGCCTCGCGTAGCATCGCCTCCTCGTCAAACAGCAGCGTGTGTCCCGCCTCAACGGCAAGGCAGATCGCACCGGCGGCTCGCATGGCGTGAATCGTGGGCACACCCACCACGGGCACGTCGAAGCGCAGATCCTGCTTTGGCTTCGCGACTTTCACCACGGTCAGCGAGCGATTGAGAGCGGACGCTGCATCGTCCAGCGAAGCCATTAGCGCCCCGGCTCGAGCGATGGTGGCGTCGGTGCCCTCCATCGCCTCCACCGCGACGCAGGCGCCGGCCGCGATGACCACGGTCTGGCCGAGGTCAAATCCCGCGATGCCGCGCGCAACCGTCAGTCCGTATGCGATGTCGGCGCGCTCGGTCTCACTGGGTGCACGGGCGGTCAGCACGCCGGCTCGCGCGAGCATCGGCTCAAGATATGCAGTGGAGCTGATCAACTCAATCCCTTCATCGCTCAACACCTTCGCGACCGCACCCAGGAGCACATCGGTCGATCGGACCCGCAGGCTCATCAGCAGTTTCGCCAGCCGCCAGTCCGGCCGGATGCCCGAGAAGATCTGCTTATGCCGGACCTGTCCGGCCATCACGGCGCGGGTCACACCTGCAGTTTGAAACGTTTCAATGAGCCGTGACAACTCACCCAAACTCATCCAATGCACTTCAATTTCGCGATCCAGCGCGGCGAGGCGATCGATCTCAGCATCGGTCTCTTCCCTGATGGCTGCGACGACCACGTGCAGGCCACGCGCGCGCGCCGCCTCCAGCAGAAGGAACGGGAAACGCCCGTTGCCCGCGATCAGACCAAGCCGTTCGCCTACAGCCTCCATGCCGCCTCACATGCAACTGTACGGTTTGCGCTACCCTTTTGCCATGCGCTTGTCTCCCCTCTGTGCCGTCAGCGTAACGATGCTCTTCAGCCTTTCGGTTTTAGCGCAGGAACCGCCTGCCGTCGGGACCGTGCGCAGCGCGCCGAGCTTTCACACGGCCGCGGAGGGTCAGTTCACGGCGTATGAAGCGAGTCTGTCGACTCACTGCGCTGCCGTGACCGCGGACTGGTCCAACGCCATGCACCGCGTGTACGGCACCCCGCAGACCGGGACCGATGGCAACCTGGTGAACGCGACGTGGGTCGAGGTCGTTCCCGGCACAGCCTGTGGTCAGGTCCGCCGATATCGCGTGCTCGTGGTGATTCGTTCCGGAAAGGCGAGGGTGGTGTCGTTGTTCCCCGGCGAGAGCATCGCCAGTCCCCAGCTGCAACACGACGCGCAGCTGCCGCTCTCCGGGGCCGTCGCGGGTGTTGTGTTGAGAGGGCAGAACTGCTCTGTCGATGTGCTGGACACGCATCTTGCCGGGCCCGCTCCCACCGTTCCGAAGCAGCCGTGGAATGAGCTGTGGACCGTGGGTGCGTGCGGCAAGCGCCTGAACGTACCCATCCAGTTCGTGCCCGATGCTGTGGGTGAAGGCACCAGTATTCACATCGAATCAAAGTCCGTGATGCTGCTGCCGTAGCTGCCTGGCGGCATCAGCCAGCCTAAGCCCCGATCAGCAGCAACACCAAACCTGCCAGGCCACCGCCGAGCAGCGGACCAACGATGGGCACCCACGCATAGCTCCAGTCACTACTCCCCTTGCCTGCGATGGGCAGCACAGCATGCGCCAGGCGCGGACCGAAGTCGCGCGCAGGGTTGATGGCATAGCCGGTTGTCGCGCCCAGAGACAGGCCGACGCTCCAGATGAGAAAACTCACCAGCAGTGGGCTGAGTCCGGCAGCCGCGCCTGTGGTCAGCACCAGCTTCGAGCTCATGCCGCCGGCGACGATCACCAGCACGAACGATGCAAGCGTTTCGCAGAACAGGGCCCATCCGTAGTTGCGGAAGGTGGGACTCGTGGCGAAGACACCCAGCTTGGTACCGGTGTCTTCCGTCACAGCCCAGTGCGGCAGATAGAAGAGCCACGTGGCCGCGGCTCCGCAGAACGCGCCCGCAAACTGCACCGCGGCGAACGGCAGCAGGTGGCTGTAGTCGCGGCCCTTGATGGCGAAGGCGAGCGTAAAGGCCGGGTTCAGGTGTGCGTCGGGCGAGCCGAATAACTGCGCCACAAAGATGCCGCAGAGCACCGCAAAGGCCCATCCCGCGGCAACCACCATCCAGCCGGAGCCCTCGGCTTTGCTGCGCTTCAGCGACACGGCTGCGCAGACGCCGTTGCCCAGCAGCAGCAGGGCAAAGGTGCCCACAAACTCGCCCAACAGCGGGCCTCGTGCGATCACGTACAAACCTCCAAAAAACCTCGCGCCGCAGTTCTAGAGTGCTGCGCATACCGCTGCGTTGCGCCGCTTCGTTGACGGCAGCCACACCGGAGAAAGCAGCGAGCTTCAGCCCGCTGAATCAGCTGCTCCGATAAGGGCTTCAGCCCCGGGGACAGCTCAGAGAACCGGGGCTAAAGCCCTCTTCAGCGCTTACGTTTGTCAGGGGCCTGAAGGCCCCTGCTTTCTCCGAACATGTCCGCTTTCTGGCTGAGGCCCCAAACACGGTCCTTTAGCCCACCCACTCTACTGCGGGAGGTACTGCCGTGCCAAGGCCCGGAACGCCTCAACCTCCGCGGCCTGCCAGGCTTCGTCATGCCCGAGTTCACGGGCCAGCAGCGCGGCAACGCGCGGCGCGATGTCGATTGCCGCCGCGGCGTTCAGCAGCAGGGCGCGCGTACGGCGCGCCAGCGCGTCATCGACGGTGCGGGACATCTCTTCCCGTGCGCCCCACACGATCTCTGCCGCGATGTACGGCAGCGAGGGATGCAGCTTCTCCGCAAGCTCTGGCGACGACGACGCAAGCGCGCGAATGGCAGCGGCGTCCGAGCCGTACACTTCGAGATCGCCGAGGTCCGCATCCCCTGACCACCCATGCACCTTCAGGTCCGCGGTGACGCAGGCCGCATCGGGCAGCTTGCCCAGCGTCGATGCGTGGTTCACCGTGTCCTCGGCCATGTGACGATAGGTCGTCCACTTGCCGCCGACGATAGTCAGCAGGCCGCTGCCGTCGATGTGGATGGTGTGATCGCGCGAGAGCGCGCTGGTTTTCGAAGCATCGCTGCCCGCTGCCTTGACCAGCGGCCTGATGCCGACGTAGATGGAGAGAATGTCGGCGCGCGTGGGCTTGCGGCTGAGGTATTCGCCCGCTGTCTCCAGAACGAAGGCAATTTCCTCTTCGAGCGGCTTCGGCTCGTAGCTTGCCTGCTCGATAGGCGTGTCGGTCGTGCCCACGACGGTGTGGCCGTGCCACGGAATCGCGAACAGCACGCGCCCATCGCTGGTGCGCGGCACCATGATGGCGGTGTCGGCGCGCAGAAAGCTCTTCTCAAAGACCAGGTGAATACCTTGAGACGGCGAAACCATCCCCTCGGCTGCAGGCTCGGCCATGCGGCGCACTTCATCGGTGAAGATGCCGGTCGCATTCACAACACACTTTGCGTTCGCGACGATACGCTCGCCGCTCTCACGGTCTTCGAGCGTCACGCCGTTGATGTAGCCCTCGGCATCGCGCTGCAGCTCGACCGCTCCGCAGTAGTTAAGGACGGTCGCGCCGTGATCGGCGGCAGTCATCACTAAATGCGTCAGCAGACGTGTGTCATCGAACTGGCCGTCGTGGTACACTACGCCTCCGCGCAGACCTTCCTGCGCAATGGTGGGCAGCCGCTCCAACGTTTCTTCGCGCGACAGGATGCGCGACCGGCCGAAGCTGTACTTCACCGCCAGCAGGTCGTAGATCTTCATGCCGATGCCGTAGAACGGAGCCTCCCACCAGGAGTAGTTCGGCACGACGAACGGCAGGTCATGCACCAGGTGCGGAGCGTTCTGCCGCAGCAGGCCGCGCTCTTTGAGCGCCTCCATCACGAGCGAGATGTTGCCCTGCTCGAGGTAACGCACGCCGCCATGCACCAGCTTGGTGCTGCGGCTGCTGGTGCCTTTGCCGAAGTCTTCGCGCTCGACCAGCAGCGTCTTGTAGCCGCGTGTTGCGGCGTCCACGGACACGCCCGCGCCGGTCGCGCCGCCGCCGATGATGACGATGTCCCATGGCTCTGCGCCGTGGGTACGTACGGCTTCAAGCATGGCTTTGCGGTTCATTCTGAGTTCCTCTGACGACGGTCGGTAGCCCAATCTTCGATGCTGACAAAGTCCTTGAGCCGTTGAAGAACATAGTCGTGTGTGACGAGCGTCGCGTTGAGAGCCGATGCATGGGCGGCGATGAGCAAATCGAGCGCTCCGAATGTAAGTCCTAGCACTTCCGTCTTCGCACGAAGATCTCCGAATGCCTGTGCGGCCTTCGAATCCCACGGAATGCTCTCAGTTCTTCCGAGAAACTCATTGACATGCCTGTAAAGACGAGTAGCGCCCGGTCTCTTCGCAAAGCCATAACGCATTTCAGCTTCTGAAATAGAGGAGATGGCGAATCTTGCTTGTTGCTCGATTCGTGTGTAGTGCCGCCGCGCTGCCTCCGAACGACCGGTGACAACAAACGTCACCATGTTTGTGTCCAACAGATAGAACGGCTTGTGTCCTACCATGGCTCGCGTTCTTCGGGAGGCCTGCGGTCTCGTTCGATCTCGAAGTCTTCGAAACCACCTTCCGCATCCACACGCGCGAACAGATCGGCC
>CAZZVI010000220.1:0-5689 GCA_964657335.1 uncultured Terriglobus sp. | reverse complement strand
AGCGGATTATCGAGACGCCGGATGACCATGCCCATCGGATGCCCGAGCAGCGAATGCACGAAGCTCGACAGCTCCCACGCGCCGAGATGGCCGGTCAACACAAGCACGCCCTTGCCGCGGCGCTCCGCGCTCAGGAAGTTATCCAGGCCTTCGTACCGCATGACCTCTTGCTCGACAAAGCTGGCGGAGTAGCGGCTCATCTGGCAGAACTCAGCCAGGTGCCAACCCAGCTGCCGAAAGTTACGGCCGAGCAATGCCTGCCGTTCCGTCGGAACCATATCCGGAAATGCGAGCTGAACATTGCGATCACCCACCCGGCGAAGACGTCTCGCTAGACGTCCTGCGAGGGCACCGATTAAAGAGCCGACCCGTCGCGCCACACGCCGCGGCAGCACGCGCAGAACGCCGATGAAGGCTGCCACCAAAAGGTACTCCACACGCTGCCGCAGGGTAGAGCTGCGCTTCGGATTAGCCCTTGACTCCAAGGTTTCAGTGTAAATCCGCAACGGACCTACTGGAGATCTGTAAGGCGCTCGTCCGCGCGCGCAAAGGACGTTAGTCCATCGTGCGCTGGCGTTCGAACGGCTTTTGCAGCAGCAGGCGAGCCTCGTTCACCGCACCCTGCGTATTGTCATTCGTCTGCACGGCCAGGCGGTATTCCTGCACGGCGCGGTCGCGCTGCCCGGTCAGGTCGAAGATCTTGCCGAGACCGATGTGGCTCCAGACCTGCGTCCAGCGCGGCTCGCCGTCGCCGCGCAGAGCGTCGCGATAGCTGTTGGCAGCGGACTGATAGTTGCGCTGCGTAAAGAAGATCTCAGCGATGCGATAGTTCGCCAGGGCAGAGTTCTTGTTGCTGTCCAGCGCCTTCTGGTACTCGGCCAGCGCGCCGATCAGGTCACCCTGTGCCACCAGCTGCTGACCCTTCAACACGGCCACGCGCACCGCAAGATCGGGCGTGCTCTTAAGCACCCAGTTATCGGGATCAATGGCAATGCGGCGAGGCCGGCCAAAGGTCTCAATGGTGTAGGCGGAATCTGTGCCGGTGACATCGATCTTGCGAATCTCGGTCTTTCCATCCGTCTCTACTCGCAGGTCAACAGGCATGCGGAACAGGTCAAGATCCTGGGACACCGCGCCGACGGTACGGAAACCCTTGTTGCTGCCGAGCCGGTACACGGTGAACTTGTCCTGGAACGAAGGCGCTCCGGTACCGTCGAGCCACTGCGCGAAGAATGGCGTCAGGTTGCTATTGCTGCCGCCCTGCGCCTTTGCGACCTCTTCCAGATCAGCCGAGCGCACCGGCTTATCCGTGTATTGCGATAGGAGTCCGCGCAGAAAGGCGAGAAATTTGTCCTCGCCCATCTGGTACCGCAACATGTGAAAGACCATGGCACCCTTTTCAAGCGTCATGGACTGGAACTGCGGCGAGAACGGATCAACGCGCCCAAGCGTGGTGAGCGGTGCGGTGTCATAGGCGAGCGCGCCCGCTTCAATGTCAGGGATGGCGTTCTGGAACGAAGACTTGCCATTTGTCTCTTCCAGATTCATCAACTCGGCATAGCGGGCCATGCCGTTTGTGATCCACGCATCGTTCAGCGTGTTGGGAGAGGTCTCGCTGCCCCACCACTGCCGCGCGACCGTGTTGGCGAGCAGGCGATAGCTGTTCTTGTCGCCGATGCGATTCCCCGCAATGGCAGCCATCTCAGGCGCCCACGATGCGGCGACCGCGTCATCCGGTATCTCGACGATCTGCAGCTTGCTGGTCTCAGGCTGGCCGAAGCTGGTGGTGAAAAACTCCTGCTGCTGTGCGGCGACAGCGCCATACTCGGCGGCATTCGCCTTGTGCTTCTCCGTGACGTAGATCGACACCTGGCTGCTGCCCGCAGGCTTGATGACGGGCAGGAACTTGCCCGCGATCAGCGTGCCGGGAAAACCGGGCCGGGTCCAATTGAAATCGAACTCGGTCTTGTTGCCGGCCACGCTTTTCTTGCCGACGAAGCCGCTGCCCACAGCGGTCTGATCGCCCGGCACGGTCGCGTGCAGATTCATCGTGAAGCGGTCCGTGTACAGCCCGACCATGGGGAACCAGCGGCCGGGATACAGCAGCATGGAGACGGGATCGCCGAGTGCAGCCGTCTTGATGCCCTCCACCGGGCTGGTATCCGCCTCTTTCAAAATGCCGCTGTACGCAAACGTGAAGGTGGTGCTTGTGCCCGCGGGCAGGTTTGACGGCAGCGATACGGTCACGGTGCTGCGTCGCGCGTCGCGATCGCTGTCCAGCGGCTTGCCGTCCACGCCAGTGATCTTCGTGATGCGCAACCCGTTGTTCAGCTCAAAGGTCGCGGAGGTCAGGTCCTGCACCGCCGTAAACGTCACGGCCGCGGTCGCGGTCAGGCGCTGGGCGACCGGGTCAAGCTGCGCGTCGATGGTGTAGCCGGTCACATTCAGCGGCTGGCGCGTGCTGCTCTGCGCCGACGCACCGAGGCTCGCCACCGTAAGCGCCGTGGCGGCAAGGACAAACATTTTGCTGCGAATCGTGGCGAACATGCTGGCCGAAGTCCTTCGTTGTGACACAGGTAAATGCCCGTCCACTGCGGGCGCTCAATCGTTAGACGCAGATGGAGCAGCAGGGTATACGGCCTCTGCCCGCCCCTCTAAAGCCGTCAAAACAGCGTCGCGCAGACGATGGATGGCGGTCTGGCCGGTGGGCGACTGCAGCTTCTGTCGGACAGTGGCAAGGGCAGCGATCTGCGCAGAGCGTTCAGGGCCGTCTTCTAAAAGCGGCTCCAGCAGGGCGACGATGTTTTCGGCTGTGAATTGCTCCTGCAGGAGCTCCGGGACGACGCGGCAGCCGGCGATCAGGTTCACCATGGCGATCGGCAGGTTGCCGTGGAGGTCTTTCTTTGCCGGGATCTCTGCAGGATAGCGGACCAACCGCTTCGCCGCCACAAAGGTCAGTTCCGAGACGCGGTAGACGGCGACGAATGGCGTGCCGATCACTGCCGCCTGAACCGTTGCAGTGCCGCTGGCGACAACGGCGGCCCGGCTATGCAACAACGCTGCGCGTGCATCTCGGACAAAGGTTATGCGTGGCGGATGAGGGTGAGGCATGTACAAGTCCCCGGTCTCATACTGCATCGCTTCCAGATGCTGTTCGGCAGACGAGGCGATCGGGACTAAGAACTCATACTGCTGAGAGAGATCGAGACGTCCCGCCACCTCTACCAAAGTTTGCAGATGAGCAAAAATCTCTCCCCTGCGGCTTCCTGGCAGCAGGGTAACCCAGTCTTTGTCAGGATCGAGAGCGTATCGGATCGAACGGTCGGAGTGCTGATGCAGCCAATCAGCTTCGTACGGGCCATAGTATTCCCACTGTTGTTGATCTATCAGCCTCGCTTGATCGGCGTATTCTTCACGCGAAATCGTCGGCAGCGGCTGCTCGGCTAGCGGATGCCCAACAAACTCCGCACTCACACCACGATTTGCATAGAACGCCTGTTCAAACGGGAAGATCGTCAGCATCTTCCAAACACGCTGCTGCACCCATCGCAGCCGCCGCCGCTTCCACGCCCAGAGCTGAGGCGAGACGAACCAGATCACCGGCACGCCCATTCGCTTCAGGTGTTTCGCCAGGCGGAAGTTCACGTCAGGGAAATCGATGAGGACGGCGGCATCTGGCTGCTCCTGCCGGATGGAGCGCACCAGCCTGCGGTAGCTGGCCACGATGCGTGGAATGTGGCGGAGGATCTCGGTGATGCCCATGACCGCGACATCTTCCGCACTCACGACACGCTGCTGGCCCGCAGCTTCCATTGCCGTGCCACCCAGGCCCGTGAAGCGCGCGTCGGGTCGCACCGCACGCAATGCGGCAATCAGCTCCGCGCCGTAGTGATCGCCGGAAGCCTCGCCTGCGGATACGAAGATGAGCGGGTCTTGTCGCACGCTTGGCTAGTGTAGCTTTCGCTTTGCTCAAACACGTGGTCATCCTGAGCGAAACGAAGCGGAGCGAAGTGCAGCCGAAGGACCTGCTTTCCCCAGTTCTACCGAGGTACTCCGAAGGAAAGCAGGTCCTTCGACTCCGCTGCGCTCCGCTCAGGATGACGAACGGGAGGGTTAGCTAGTCGCCGGGCTGCAGGCGCAGCGGCTCTGCCGGGATCGGCACTATCGTGTCTTCCTGATCCTTATACTGCAGCCGGTACAGCCGCCAGTAGAGACCACGCTCCGCAAGCAACTGGTTGTGCGTGCCGCTTTCGCGCAGCTTGCCTTTGTGCATCACCAGGATGGTGTCGGCGCGCTGGATGGTCGACAGCCGGTGCGCGATCACGACCGACGTGCGGCCGACGATCATGCGCTCCAAAGCGGATCGCACGCGCAGTTCCGTATCCGTATCAACCGATGACGTGGCTTCATCAAGGATCAAAATCTCAGGCCGGTGGGCCAGTGCGCGCGCAAAACTGATGAGCTGCTTCTGGCCGGTGGAGAGTGTTGCACCGCGCTCCTGCATGGGTGAGTCGAAGCCCCCAGGCAGCGTGCGAATGAAGTCGCCAATGTTGACCTCGTCAGCAGCCCGCTCGACCTCTGCATCGGTGATCCACTCACTGCCCAGGCGAATGTTCGAGCGCACCGTGCCGGTGAACAGGAAAGCATCCTGCAGCACAACGCCGAAGCGCTTACGCAGTCCATCCAGCGACAACTCGCGCACATCGACGCCGTCGATCAGTACGCTACCCCGCTGCACATCGTAGAAGCGCATCATCAACGCCGTGATCGTGGTCTTTCCCGCGCCGGTGTGGCCGACGATTGCAGCCGTCTCGCCACGCGCTACTGTGAACGAGACGGCACGCAGGATCCACTCAATCTCTGTCGATGCCGCAAGCTCGGCATCTGTCGCGCCCGCGATCCATGAGCGCTGCGTTTCATCGAGCGACTGATAGGTGAACCACACATCGCGGAACTCAATCGCGCAGGGCAGGTCGTTGCTCGCGGCAGTCTTTGCGATGGCCGGTGAGACGATTTCTGGCTCGGTGTCGATCAACTTGAAGACGCGTTCGCTCGCGGCCATCGCAGCCTGCAGGATGTTGTACTTTTCGCTCAGATCCTGAATGGGACGGAAGAAGCGCTGTGCGTACTGCATGAACGCCACGAGCACGCCTACCGTGACGATGCTGCCGAAGAAGTGGCTGCCGTGCAGCACGCCCAGGCCGCCCTTCCAGATGACCATCGCGATGGCAACCGAGCTGAGCAGTTCGACCGCGGGATAGTAGAGCGAATACGCCTGTACCTGGTCTACGAAAGCATCGCGATGCTCGCCGTTAATCGCTTCAAAGTCGCGGTAGGCGCGACCTTCGCGGTTAAACAGTTGCACCACGCTCATGCCGCTGACATGTTCCTGCGTGTACGCGTTGATCTTCGCGATGGCCACGCGGATGCGCCGGTAGCTGTTGCGCACCGAGATGCGGAAGAGCCGCGTCGCATACATGATGAGGGGCAGCACCGAGAGCGTCAGCAGCGCCAGAGGCCAGCTCATGCGCAGCATGATGATCACGATGAAGATCAGCACAAACACGTCTTCAAAGATGGCCAGCACGCCTGAGGTGAACATCTCGTTCAGCGCATCGATGTCGCTGGTCACGCGCGTCACCAGGCGGCCGACAGGATTGCGGTCATAGAACCCGACGTGCATGCGCTG
>CAZZVI010000219.1:0-5701 GCA_964657335.1 uncultured Terriglobus sp. | reverse complement strand
GCGTGGAGTCACGTGCCGATCTTCATTCCGCAGTTGTATCCGCACTCGTACTACAACTCGCGTTATGGCATGGAGCTGCTGCCGGCGCTGGGCCTGGGTGCGGCGGTAGCCTGCGCGTTTGTCGAACGCAGGTTGCGGGAGCGCAGCAAGAAGGGTGCGGATGTGTTCTTCTTCGCCGTGCTCGTGTCCCTGCTGATCAACGTGCTCGGCATGATGGGCACGTTCGGCACGCTGCTGCAGCACGTCTATGGAGAGAATGAGTACGCCGCGCATTCGCGTGTGCCGCACTGGCTGTCGGCTCCGCCGCTGGTGTATGACGAGGCGGTGGTCAACTCGCGCACGCGGATTCCATTTGAGATGGCGCTGTCGAAGGAGATTGTGCGGCTGTACGGCGGTGGCACCATCATGTTCGACACGACGGATCACATCGGCGCGATCCAGGATGCGGGCCTGCCGCTGAAGACGCTGATCAGTCCGCTTGATTCGCAGAGCTTCGATCGCGCCAGCCTGCAGCCCGCGCGCTATGCGAGCCTGGTTGTCGCGCTCGACGGTGACCCGGTGGCGAAGGCCGTCGCGGCCCATCCGGAAGGTCTGAAGGAGATCGAGGTGCTGTGCCACACCGACCAGCCCTGCGCGAAGATCTACTCCAGCGAGATGATGGCGGGAGGCGCGCGGTGATCCCGTTTGTGAAGGCGCATGCCTGCGGCAATGACTTCCTGATAGTCGAAGAAGCGCTTGCAGACGGTCGTCACGCTGCTTTTGCGCGGTTGCTGTGTTCGCGCAACTTCAGCGTGGGTGCGGATGGTATCGAGTTCCTCGACCGGTGTGCGGACGGATCGCTCTTCCTTCGCCTGTTCAATGCCGATGGTTCCGAGGCCGAGCTTTCGGGCAACGGCACTCGCTGCGTTGCGGCGTGGCTGGCGTACAGCGAAGGCCTGCGCGACACGACGCTGGGCACGCTGGGTGGAACGAAGGCGTGCCGCGTCATCGAGTGCAATGACGAGCACTTTCTTATTCAAACGTCGATGGGCGTGCCGCAGGTGCATGAGCAAAGTGTCCTGGTGGATCGTGTGGGAGCCGTTGCCGGAGCGGTTGTCGACATCGGCAATCCGCACTTCGTGATCTTTACGGAGGATGCGGAGTTTCGCTCGCACGGACTTTCGTGGGAAGAGCTCGGCGCGCGCATCTGCACGCATCCTGACTTTCCTCGCGGGACGAACGTTGAGTTTGTTCGCGTGATTGGGCCGGGTGAGATTGCGTTTCGCATCTTCGAGCGCGGTGTCGGGCCTACGGCTTCGTCTGGGACTGGGACGTGTGCGTCTTCGGCGGCAAGCATCGTTCTGCGCGGGTGTGAGCGGACGCTGACCGCAAGCTCGCTTGGCGGAGCACAGGTGGTGGTTTGGCGTGAAGGCGAGCAGATGCTGTTGACCGGGCCGGCTGAGATTGTTTGCCGGGGTGAGGTGAGCTTGCAGGAGCTGAACTCCGAAAAGCAGATCCCTCCGCTGCGCTACGGGATGACAGATGAAGATATGGGGGAAGCGCTTTGATCAAGCCGAAGCGGTTGCAGGCAGGCGCGCGTATCGCTGTTCTGTCGCCTGCGAGTACGCCGATCGAGGGCAAGGTACGGCTTGGCATGGAGCGGCTGCGTTCGCTCGGGTATGAGCCGGTGTTGATGGCGTCTGCGCTTGTGGCAGGCCCGCTCTACTACGCGGGCGACGCAGCGGCTCGGGCGGCGGATCTGCATGCGGCGTTTGCCGATCCAGGCATCGATGCGGTGATGTGCACGCGCGGCGGATGGGGCGCGGCGGAGCTGTTGCCGCTGTTGGATGCGGACCTGATTCGCAGCAATCCCAAGCCGTTTCTTGGCTTCAGTGATCCCACGACGCTGCACCTCTGGTTCCAGCAGACGTGCGGTCTGCACACGTTTTATGCACCCATGGTATCGCCGGACTTTGCGCGCGGCGATGTGCTTGTCGAGGGTGTCGACCTGCGGTCTTGGAGGCATGCGCTGGAGCGTACTGAGCCGTGGTCCGTGGGCGAGCGTGAGGGAATGCGCGTGTTGCGCAGCGGCGATGCAGTGGAAGGCACGCTTGTCGGCGGATGCCTTGCGCTGCTGGTCGAGTCACTGGGTACGCCGTACGCCATGCAGCCGCCCCAGGGCGATCTTGTCCTGTTTGTCGAAGAGGTCAACACCAGGCCTTACCAGTGGGACCGCATGATGCTGCACCTGCGGTATGCCGGTCTGCTGGATCGCGTTCGTGGCATTGTCTTTGGCGATATGGCGCAGTGTGCCGGCGATGCAGCTGAGAACGATCTACTGGAGAAGGCGTTGCTGCATACCTTGAAGGACTTCGAAGGTCCGATCGCAATCGGTCTGCAATCCGGCCATGTGCATGCGCCCAATGTCACGCTGCCGCTGAGTGTGCGTGTGCGGCTGGAGTGTGCGCCGGGAACCTCCGCAGCGTCTCTCTCGTTCCTCGAATCGGCGGTAGAGTAGAACGCGTGACAGCCGCAGAAACTCAAGCAAAACACATTCACCTGATCGGCATCTGCGGCACGGCGATGGCGTCGCTGGCAGGCATGCTGCAGGGCCGGGGACATCGCGTGACGGGGTCGGACGCGGCGGCCTATCCGCCGATGAGCGACCAGTTGCGCGCCATGGGCATCGAGCCGATGCAGCCGTATAGCGAGGCGCATCTCAGTCCCGCGCCCGACCTGGTAGTGATTGGCAACGCGATCTCGCGCGGCAACGCGGAGCTTGAGTTTGTCCTCGATCATCGGCTGCCGTTCACCAGCATGGCGGCGTTGATCCACGACGAGTTTCTGCGCGGGCGCGAGTCGCTGGTGGTGGCCGGGACGCATGGCAAGACCACCACGACGAGCATGCTGGCGTGGATCTACGAGACTGCGTCGCGCAGCAGGCCGGAGCTTGCGCCTTCGTTCCTGATTGGCGGTGTTGCGGAGAACTTCGGCACCAGCTTTGCGGTCCGCGAGACGCGCACGTTTCTGCTGGAGGGCGATGAGTACGACACGGCGTTCTTCGACAAGGGACCGAAGTTTCTCCACTACTTTCCGCAGGCCGCGATCCTGACGCATGTGGAGTTCGACCACGCGGACATCTACACGGATCTGAACGCGGTCAAAACGGCCTTCAAGCGGTTCGTCAACCTGATCCCGCGGAGCGGCCGGCTGGTGGCATACGACGGCAGCGAGAACGTGGAGGAGTGCGTCGCACGAGCCTTCTGCCCGGTGGAGCGGTATGGGTTTCGTGCGGACTCATTCTGGAGCGTGACGGATTTTCAGCCGGGTGCGGTGTCGCGGTGGACGCTGCTTCGAGACGGCAGGCATTTTTCCGATTTCGTGCTGCCAATGGCGGGCGAGCACAACGCGTTGAATGCGACGGCTGCCGCGGCGCTGGCTGCGGGACAGGGCGTCGACGCGGGTGCGATCGTCGAAGCTCTGCGGACCTTTCGCAGCGTGAAGCGGAGGCTCGAGGTGCGGGCCGAGGTCGATGGCATCACGATCATCGATGACTTCGCGCACCATCCCACGGCGATTCGCGAGACGCTGCGTGCCCTGCGCGGATCGTACCCGGGCCGCAGGCTGGTCGCCGTGCTTGAGCCGCGATCGAACACGTTGCGCCGCAATGTCTTCGAGGCGGAGCTGGTCGAAAGCCTCGCGTTGGCCGACGAAGTGGTATTGGCGCACGTGTACCAGAGTGAGAGCATCCCGGTACAGGAGCGGCTCGATCCGGCGCGCGTGGTGCAGGCGCTGCAGCGGCGAGGTGTTCCGACGCAGTCGTCGCCGGATGCCGATGCCATTACGGCTGCGCTTGCGCCGACGCTTCGCAGCGGTGACGTGGTTGCCATCCTGTCCAATGGCGGCTTTGGCGATATTTACGCGAAACTGCCGGCGGCGCTTCGCGGGGTGCATGCCGGGAGCATGCGCTGATGTGGGCCACGTTCAAGATGGTGTCCGTGTTCGCCCTGCTGGGTGTGCCGGCCGGCCTGGTGCTGATTCCGTGGACGCTGCTGACGCGCAACATTCAACCGATGTATCGCGTGGGTCAGTGGATCGCGGCGGCAGGTCTGCGTGCCGCGGGTATCCGCGTCCAGCAGAGCGGCCGGGAACATATCCCGTCAGATCGCGCGTGTATCTTTCTGCCGAACCACATTTCGAACCTCGATCCGCCGGTGGTGGTTCCGCTGCTGCCCGGGACGCCGAGCATCATGCTGAAGGCAGAGCTGATGAAAATCCCGGTGCTCGGCGCGGCGTGCCGCCTGGCTCGCTGTGTGCCGGTGGAACGCGACGGCGGTCGCGAGGCGGCAGTGCGTTCCGCACGCCGGGCTGCCGACGTGATCAGCAGCGGCTTGTCCATGCTGATCTTTGCCGAGGGTACGCGGTCGCGTACGGGCCGTCTGCAGCCGTTCAAGGCGGGGCCGTTTCACCTGGCGCAGGCGACGGGAGCTCCGATTGTGCCGATCGCAGTCACCGGAACGGAGAGCATGATGCGGAAGGGCAGCGCCCGTGTTTACCCCGGCGTTGCCCGCGTGCAATTTTTGCCGTCAGTGTATCCGGCTGACTTTCGCAGCCGTGCGGAACTGATGGCCGCGGTACAGGCGGCCATTGCCGGCGCGCTGCCGGAGAGCATGCGTCCTGTCGCTGATGCGCGGAGCGCGGAGTCGATCAAGGAATAAAGCCTTGGACAGTAGGCCAGCGCCGGGTCCTGATCTGCTGGAGACGCAGGTCTGCGGCTTGTTGCTGCAGTTGCCGAGTGCTTGCTCAAGGTGCAGAGCTGCCATTAAGCGGAGATTTCTTGGCGCAATTCCGGTTCTATAATGGGAAACGTTGCTTCCATGGCGAAAATATCCTTCGCCTGGCTTTCGCCCATCAACCTTAAGATCGGCGACGGGGGACAGTCTCCCTTGAAGCGGCGGTCCGGCTCGATGCAAGCGAATCAGGTGACAACCCGGTCGTGAGTCGGAACGTGCAACACCATTGCTGCCAGGAGTTCACGATGCTTTCTTCCCGCATGACGAGGTGGGCTGGCCACCTGAAGCACACATTGCTTCGCAATGAAGCGCTGCTGCAAACAGATGTTTGTGAGCTTTGCGGTGAGCCATGCATGCCGCAAGCGAGCACCGTCAGCGTCTGTGTGCCAGCGTGCAAGGCCGTTCCGACCGGCGCGGTGGAAAGAGCAAATGCGCAAGCGGCTTTCGAGATGGCGGATTCACGGAGCCTGGAGTTGGTGGCATAGTCCAAGATGTCCTCGGGCGTGGCGATGTCACGCGCATGGAGCTCAAGGCTTCGTCCGGGTCTGTGGCGGCACGCGCATCTGCACGTCCTGCAGGCTGTTCCGTACCTCGCAAGCAACGTTTCACCTCGGCGGCTGAAGCCGCTTCTGGTTTGACCCTGCTTTCTACCTCGGCGGCTGAAGCCGCTCTTGTTGCGAAGCGGTCGCTGTTGCCGAGCCTTTACTTCAGGATGGCGTTGTAGCCATCGCCCAGCAGCTTTTGCCGCATGGCGTCCGCGTCCTTGCGGGTAGGGAACGGTCCGATCTGCACGTGGATGAGGCGGTCGTTCGGGTCGCTTCGGGTCACGACCGTATAGCCACGGCGGCGTAGCGAGCTGAGCAGGACGTCTGCATCTTCCTGATGGCTGACCGCGGCGACCTGCACAAAGGTCGTGCCGGCGGCCGGCG
>CAZZVI010000218.1:0-5719 GCA_964657335.1 uncultured Terriglobus sp. | reverse complement strand
CAGCTCCAGCAGCATCTTCGCCTCACCTTCGCGCAGAGCATAGCATGCGCAATCCATTCTGCAATCGTCTTCTGCGTGGGGACGTATTCAAAAGAATACCGGAGACCGGACGTCAAAAAACCTCTTCGGCCACTGCTACCTGCCACCGATAAATGCGCTTCATGCCCCCTTGGAACTGTCATTTCGACCGGAGCAGGACGGCTGTATCGTCCTGCGCAGTGGAGAAGCCTGCTTTTGGGGTACCGACGAAATCCGAACAGCAGATTTCTCCACTCCGCTGCGCTCCGGTCGGAATGACAAATCAGTGGCGGCTCCCGGGCGGAGGTAACAAACTAGTGGTACCTTCCATCAAAAAGTGACAAGCCAGTGGTAGCTCGGTCGAGCTGGTCTGCATCGGTAACGACTTTAGCTCTCCGGCCTTGTGGGAACAAGTTCATCCCAGAAGCGCATCTCCAATGGTTCGGCGAGCGCCAAAACCCTCCCTGGCAGACGTACACTGCTCGGAAGTATGTCGATGCTGCTTCTGTTCTTATTTCAGGAAGACCTGCCCGCCACGACGCCGCCGACTGCGAGTTCGTCCGCGCTTGCGGAGATGCTGCACAACAGTGGGCCGGTTGCGCTTGTGGTGCTCGCCCTGCTGCTGGCCATGTCGGTGTTTTCGTGGACGATCATGCTGGCGAAGGCGGGCGTTTTTCGCCGGGCGCGCACCAAGAACCAGGCCTTTCTGCGTGCCTTCCGCAAATCGTCGCGGCTGAGTGAGATCGCCGCGGTCGCACCGCAATACAGCCCTTCGCCGCTCGTGCCTGTCTTCACCGAGATCGTCGAGGAGTACCAGCGGCAGACCGGCGGCCGCGGCATGCCGCGCAATCCGGTCGCGATGGAACGTGCGGCCCAGACCGCATCGAGCGAGGCGCTGACCGGCCTTGAGAGCCAGTTGACCTGGCTCGCCACCATCGCCGCGGTGGCGCCGTTCGTCGGTCTGCTCGGCACCGTGATGGGCATTGTCGATGCGTTTCATGGGCTTGGAACACAGGGTGCCGCAACGCTGCGGGCTGTCGCTCCCGGCATCTCCGAGGCGCTGATTACAACGGCTGCGGGCCTAATCGTGGCCATCCCGGCGGTGGTCGGCTACAACCAGCTCACCGCGCGCCTGAAGGAGTTCGCGGCGCGCATGGATGACTTCAGCCGCGAACTGTTGAATGCACTGGAGAATGCAGCGGTCACGACGCCGGCTGCTGCTCCCGAAGACACCTTTCGCCGTCGCGTGTAACGTCGCCTCACCTCCGAAAGCTTTAGGAGACATACCATGGCCTTCTCCAGCGGTGGCCGCACCCAGTCCTCGCTTGCCGAGATCAACATCACACCGCTGGTGGATGTGGTGCTGGTGCTTCTGCTCATCTTTATGCTGACCGCGCCCGTGCTGCAGTCGGGCATTGAAGTCGCGGTGCCGCAGACGCGCACGGTCAACCAGCTCACGGAAGAGCGCACCGTCGTCACCATCGACCGCGAGCAGCGCGTGTACCTGCAGGACAAGCCCGTAAACATTGCGGAGCTGCCGGGCCTGCTGCGCGGCAAGAGCGCCGATCCGTCCAAGAAGGTGATCTACCTGCGTGCCGACGGCAAGGTGCCGTTCGGCGCGTTTGCCTCCGTGATGGACGCCGTCAAGCAGGCGGGCATCACGAACATCAGCATCGTCACACGGCCCTTCGACAAGTAATCTCATGCCCGTACTGGACGACACCGCGATCGAGACAAAGGCCACGCGCAAGAACTTTGCGGCGGCGCTCCTGCTGCATGCGCTGGTGATCGGTGGGCTGCTGGGTTCTGCGTGGATCTTTCATAAGAACGGCGAAAAGTGGGGCGACACCGCCGACGTTGCCGGCGCGGTGCAGGCGACCATGGTCAACTCCATCCCCCTGCCGCCGCGGGTCGAACCGAAGACCGACAACGTGCTTGCCTCCGAAACGCCAAGTCCCGTTCCACCGCCTCTCACGCCAAAGGCCGAGCCGCCGCCGAAGCCCACCGACATCCCCGTCGTGGTGAAGCAGACGAAGCCTCCGCTGAAGCCAGCGGAACGGCCCGCGCCTGAGCCTCCCAAGCATCCGCAGCCCGCGCCTCCGCAGCCGGATCGCGCGGCAAGCGGCGAGACTGCCGGTCTGCGCGTGGCGATGACCGCGGTGGAAAACCGCGCGGGGACCTCATCCACCAACGTGACCGATTCCGCGTTCGGCCAGCGATATGCATACTACGTTCGCGCTCTGACGCAGAAGGTCGCGCAGCAGTGGTTCACCCAGACACTCGACAGCGGCGCACCGGGCCACCGCGTCACCATCAGCTTTCGCGTGGAGCGCGACGGCACGCCGTCTCAGATCGTCATCGCGAAACCCAGCGGCGACAACACGCTGGATGCAAGCGCTGTCCGCGCGCTGCAGCGCATCGACACGTTCGGGCCCCTGCCGGACACCTACGCCGGCCAGTACATCAACGTGCAGTATTACTTTGAGCCGAAGGTGCAGTGACGGGAGGCTTCCACCTTGAAATCTGTCATCCCGCAGCGTAGCGGAGCAATCTGCTTTTCGGCTCATGCCGCGGACATGCACGGCGCGAGCAACAAGCAGATCCCTCCGCGGCGCTATGGGATGACAGATCAGGTGATAAAGATCAACTTCGCACATCTCGCATTTTGCTAAGGATGTTTCCACGTACCCATCCTGACACCCAGCGCTCGAACATTGCGCCGTGTGCGTCTACCATGAAAGGCGATGGCGATTTGTATGACTTCATCTTCGCGGGGCAAGGTTCTTACCCTGCTCGCGCTGTTCTTCTCCGTTGCGCTCCTCCATGCGCAGGACAACGTGTTTACCGGCACCAACACGGGCGCGGATCGCGTGCGGATTGCCGCGGCGGACTTTCACGCGGGCTCGCCTGATGCGGCCGCACTGAAGCGCACCTTTGACACGGTGCTGTTCAGCGACCTCGGCAACGCGGGTGTCTTCGACCTGGTCTCCAAAAGTCTGCAGCCGCAGGCCACGCCCGGCGCGCCAAACGAGGTGAAGCTGGCCGACTGGAGCGGCGGTACGACCAACGCATCCTTCGTCGCCTTCGGTTCGTTCAGCGTGAGCGGCGGACGCATCATCGTGAACGGCTATGTCTTCGACACGCACAACACGCAATATCCGCAGGTGCTGGGCAAGCAGTACAACGACGTTGCGGACGACGGCGCGGCTCGTCTGACCGCGCACAAATTCGCCGACGAGATCATCCTGCGGCTCGGCGGGGGCGTCCCTGGCATTGCGGAGAGCAAGATCTACTTTGTGCACGCAGCGAGCGGCACCAAGGAGATCTGGGCAATGGACTACGACGGTGCGAATGCCCATCCCATCACGAATCTGGGCACCATCTCGATTTCGCCACGCGTCTCGCCGGACAACTCGCGCATTGCCTTCTCGTCGCTCGGCCGCGATGGATTTCAACTGCGCGTGTTTTCCTTGCTGTTGAATCGCATGGTGGCGTTTCCTTCGAGTGAAGGTACGAACCTTTCCCCTGCGTGGTCCGCCAGCGGTCAGCTTGCGTATTCGTCGTCACGCTCCGGCGATCCGGAGATCTACGTCGCCGATGGCAACGGCAACGGCTCGCGGCGGATCACCAACTCGCGTGGACCGGACGTCTCGCCCACCTGGAACCCGAAGACCGGATCCCAAATTGCCTGGGTCAGCGGACGCACCGGCCTGCCCCAGCTCTACATCATGGACGCGGACGGCGCGGGCATCCAACGCATGACCGACGGCGGCTATGCAACGTCTGTGTCCTGGTCGCCGAATGGCCAGTTCCTTGCATTCGCATGGGACCGCAAGTACGGTCCCGGCGCACCGGGCGGGCAGGACATCTACGTGATGGAAGTCGCCAGCAAACGCTGGGTGCAGCTGACGAATGGCATCGGCCGCTGCGATTTTCCGTCGTGGTCCCCGGACGGACGGCACCTTGTGTTCTCTGTGGGCTCCGGCGCGCGCGCGGAGATCTGGACCATGCTCGCAGACGGCACTGGGAAACACCGGCTGATCGGCAGCGGCAATGACATGCCCAACTGGAGCTTTCGGTAGACTGCCCTTCGCGGCGACCATTTAGTTTAAGGAGAGATGATGAACGCTCGGATACTTCGCAAACAACCGCTCTTTCTGTTGGCCACGGCCGCTGCTGTATTGCTCGGTGGCTGCCACAAGAAGGCGAGTGCTCCGCCGCCATCCAGCCTGCCGCCAGCGGTCACCGCGGTTGCGCCCACGGCGAACATCACTGCTGATCCGGCTGCCATCGACGTCGGCTCCTCCGTCGTGCTGAACTGGAACACGACCGGCGCTTCGTCCGTGACCATCGACGGCATCGGACCGGTGCCTGCGAATGGCACGCAGAACGTAACGCCTTCGACCTCGACCAACTTCCACCTGACCGCGACGGGCGACGGCGGCACCGCCGAGGCGAACGTTCGCGTCACCGTGCGCGTGCCCGTGGCGCCGACCGATACGAGCAGCTCCGGCAACCTGGGCGACACCGGTACGGACGCTGCATTTCACGCGGTCGTGCAGGATGTCTTCTTTGACTACGACAGCTATGATCTGCCTGCGGAGGCGAAGGCGAACGCAACGCTGGCGGCCAACTATCTGAACGCGCACCCAGCGATCAAGGTGCTGATCGGCGGCTACTGCGACGAGCGTGGTTCGGCCGAATACAACCTGGCGCTCGGCGAAAATCGCGCCAACGCCGCGAAAACGGCCCTGGTCAATGCAGGCGTGCCGGCGAGCCGCCTTCGTATCGTCTCCTACGGCAAGGAGAAGCAGTTCTGCACGGAGCAGAATGAAAGCTGCTGGCACCAGAATCGCCGGGCGCAGTTCAGTATGGATAAGTAGCCGCATCAGGTTCGTTCCGTGACGAACCATCTCATCGCGGTGCGGAGCACAATCTGTCTCCGCACCGCACCGCTTCTGGGAGACATCCACATGACTCGTTCTCTTCGCGTCGCCTCTGCAACCATCGCACTCGCCGCGGTCTTCTTCGCCGCACCCGCGTCGAGCTTCGCCGCCAGCAAAGAGATCATCCAGTTGCAGACGCAGGTGCAGCAGCTGATGGACGCCGTAGCCCGCCTGCAGCAATCGAACGATGAACGCATGGGCGTCATGCGCGACCAGGTTCAGCAGACCATCGATTCTGTCAACAAGATGACGCTTGTGGTCAACGCCGTGCAGCGACAGGTGCAAACAGCGAGCGAAAGCTCGGGCAAGAGCACGGAGCAGGTCTCCGGCCAGATGCAGTCGTTAAATGACTCGGTCGACGAGTTGAAAGCGCGGCTCGGACGCATTGAGAAGACACTCGGCGATTTGCAGAGTTCGCAGCAGTCCATCAATGCGCGGCTCGAAGCAGGCTCTTCGGCCGCGCTGCCTGCCACGACCACACCTTCGTCGATGCCTCCGACCTCCACACCATCCACGCCGCCTGCGCGGAACGGCCGCACACCCTCTGCCGCGGTGACACCCGTGCCCGACACACCGGCAGCACCTCCCGTGGAAGACCTCTACCGCACGGCGTTCACGGACTACAACGGCGCCAAGTATCCGCTTGCGACGACCGAGTTCAACGACGTCATCAAGTTCTATCCAGACTCGAACTTCGCCGGCAATGCCTACTTCTATCTCGGCGAGATCGACTACAAGGCAAGCCGCTTCGCCGC
>CAZZVI010000217.1:1446-5725 GCA_964657335.1 uncultured Terriglobus sp. | reverse complement strand
GTGAAGGGCCGCGAAGCGCATTAGATACAGTGTGCTCTGAACCTGAAATCCATATCGCGCTGAAGGCGCGAGTTGTAACAGCCTGGGGCGTAGCCCCAGGTATTCCGGCCCTTGTGCCCGGAGCGGGCTGCAGGCCCGCGTTATCGTTGCCGCAGGCAACGCTCTGTCAACGCTCCTGTCGGAGCAGCGAACCTGCGGTGCGCGATGCGCATAACGCGGACCTTCAGTCCGCAAATCCTCATTCGCCCTGAGTACCTGGGGCTTCGCCCCAGGCTATTGCGACGCGGGCCTTCAGCCCGCTTACACTCGCCAGTCTTAAGGCTGATGACACTCGCCAGCCTTCAGCTTAAGAACACTCACGGCACTTCGAAGCTGCTCTGTCCAGAGATGTATAACGTTTAGCGCCGTCACCGCTTGCCGCGGCTGCGCTGCCATTCGCGATAGGCTTCGCTCTTGCCCATGCCGCGTTCGCGCGCGACCTGCTTGAGCGCGTCTTTTTCATCGACACCGCTGCGGACGAGCAGTCGAACCGCCTCCGCAAGTGGCACCGCCGACTCTGCCTGGGCGGCCAGTTCGCCGGAGAGCAATAGCACCATCTCGCCGCGGACGCTGTCTCGCGCAGCCAGCGCCGCGTGAACCTCGGCAACCTGCCCGCGCAGGAACTCTTCGTGCAGCTTGGTCAACTCGCGGGCCAGCACGATACGGTGCGCCGCGCCGAAGACCGCCTCCACGTCAGCGAGCGCGTCGACGATGCGATGCGGCGTTTCGTAGAAGATCTGCGTCGCAGGCCCGTCGGCACGCATCGCGGCCAGCACGGATTCCAGTGTGGACCGGCGTTCGCCACCCTTTGACGGCAGAAATCCGTGGAAGACGAAGCGCTCCGCCGGCAGTCCACTCGCCACGAGCGCGGTCAGAGCAGCGTTCGCCCCGGGTATCGCGAAGACCGGGACGCCTGCGGCTGTCGCGGCTCGCACGATGGCCTCTCCGGGGTCGGCGATGCCGGGCATGCCTGCGTCGCTGACCACCGCGATGCGGTCTCCCGCGCGCAGTTGCGCGACCAGGTCTTCGGCGCGGCCCTGTTCATTGTGCAGGTGATAGCTGACCGTCGGCGTCTTGATGCCGAAGTGGTTGAGCAGCTTAGAGGTCTGCCGCGTGTCCTCGCAGGCGATGCGATCGACGGAGCGCAGCACGCGAAGGGCGCGCAGGGTGATGTCTTCCAGGTTGCCGATGGGGGTTGCGACCAGGTACAGCCCTGGCGCGAGCGGCGGATCAGGCTGGGCTGTCGAATCAGCCACGACGCCCGGACCGGTCCGCGACCCGCAGCGCTCGGTTGGTGCGGCCGAGCACCGCCATGGACTGCGGCAGATGCCCCGCCGCCACAATGCCAACCAGCTGCTCGCCTCGCACCACGTGCAGCAACTGCACGTTGCGGTTGGCCTGCACGCGCCGCAGCGTGGGCATCAGCAGGTCGTCGGGCGAGACGGTTTCAACCGACCGGTTCATCGCGGATTGCACGTAGGCATTGCCGCCGCTGTGCATCGCCAGCAGCAGCGCATCGCGGCTGACGGAGCCGACCACCAGAGCTCCACGCACCACGGGGAAGACCTCCTGCAGCGACTGCACGCTGCTCCGCAGCGCGTCTTCGAGCGTGTCCGATGCGGAAACGGTGGCGAACTCACGCAACATCACCTCGCCTACCGTGAGGGTTTCCGTCGCGGACATGGCGAGCGCCGCGCGGGACTCGGAACGGCCCGCCAGCAGCACCAGGCAGCCCATCAGACCGACCCAGCCGTTCGCCATGGCAAAGCCCATCGCAATCAGCAGCAGGGCGACCACCTGGCTGATGCCGGCGGCCGACCGCGTGCCGACATCGTTGCCGCGCATGCGGCGCAATTGGCCGCGGAGCAGCATGCCCGCGTCGAGCGGAAGCGCAGGCAGCAGGTTCAGCCCGCCCAGCAGCACCTGCGACCAGATGGCAGCGCGCACCAGATGCGCCGGGCCGAACCACGGCCGCTCAAACAGGTTGATGTGCGGCGTGGCCGAATACATCAGCAGGGCCAGCGTGATGCCGGCAAAAAAGTTCGCCAGCGGGCCAACCAGCGCAAGCAGCCGCTCGGTCAGCGGAGAGAGTTTCACACCCGAGTCATCCCCCTGCGGGACCGCGCACATCGGCAGCAGCAGCAGCCGCGACGGCGGCGTCAGGCCGACGGCGGCTCCGGCCAGACTGCGCGCGATCTCCCGCACCAGAACGGCGGCGAGCAGCAGCAGCCACAAGCCAAGCCCTCGCAGCGCATAGCCGTTGGTCGCCGTGGAAAGCAGCATCAGGCCCGGCATGAGGAGGAAGAAGAGCACATGCACCCGCACCTCAACACCGAAGTACCTGCCGAGATGGAGCGACCAGCCACGCATCCGTCCATTGTATTTGCGTCGCTCTTCTGCAACTCGAAGTGCAAGAGCGTGCGATGTATGCTTCGCCCATGCGTGTGATCGCCGGCACCTTCCGCTCCCGCGTTCTGCAGTCGCCGCGCGGCATCGCGACGCGGCCCACCAGCGATCGGCTGCGCGAGACGCTCTTCAACGTGATCGCGCCCCGCGTGGCCGGAGCGCGCTTTGCCGACCTTTACGCCGGATCGGGCGCGGTGGGTATCGAGGCAATCTCTCGCGGCGCAGCCGAGGTCTTCTTCGCCGAGAAGAGCGAGCCCGCGCTCACCGCCATCCGCGCGAATCTGCGCACGCTCGGCATCTCGACCAGCTTCCAGGTCGAAAGCGGAGGCACCGCAACGCTGCTGAAACGCCTTCGCGGCCAGGCTTTGGACATCGTCTTCCTCGATCCGCCGTATGAAGATGCGGAGGCGTACCGCACGACGCTGACCGCGCTCGCTGACGGCGAACTGCTGCACGCGGATTCACTCGTGGTCGCGGAACACGCGAAGCGCCAGCCGCTGCTGGAGGCCTACGGAACCCTGCACCGGACACGCACGCTGCTGCAGGGTGACGCGGCGCTCTCGTTCTACCGGCTTAACAAGGAAGATGAGCCCTAAGAGGCGTCGCGGCAGGCGGCGTTCCCGGCATCTGCAAAGGTGAAGAATCCGATGCTTGCCGCGGGCAGGCTGAAGTCGCCCTTCGCCGTGGTCACGCCGGTCAGACCGGGCAAGTCACCGGATGCGGTCAGCGCCAGTTCCTTACCGTTGAGCTGCACCGTGTGGCTCATCAGGTCAGGCGAACTCAAGACGTAGCGGGTCGATACCGAAGGCAGCTTGAGGCTCTGCGCGCCGGTGCGGCTCAGGTTCAGGGCCAGCAGCGTCACGCCGCCCGCGTGGCCCTTCATGCACTGCGCGTACACGTGAACGCTGCTGTCGGGTGATGCTCCGCTGTCGAGCACCACGTGTCCCATGGTGTTGTGCCACAGCATCGCCGCCCAGTAGTTCGGGCGAGGCGTAAGGGTTTTCTCGTCGATAAGGCCGTAGTCGCTGGCGGCCAGCGTGTTGTGCATGACGGTCTGCACGTTTCGCTTCGCGAGCCGACCGAGTTGATCGAGATAGCGGAACGTGTCCAGGTCGGTTGACGCCCAGCGGTCGCCTCCGCAGGCGGTCTGACCGGTCTCCGTCAGCCACATCGGCTTGCCGGCGGCGTACTTGTCGCGCAGGCCGGCGTAGAACTCTTCTACCGCACTGGTGCGGCCCAGCCACTGCTCCGTCAAAGCATCTTCGGGCCGTGTGCCGCTGTTGGCGGCAAGGCTGGTGCTGCAGCGTTCGGAGACACCGCCGTAGAAGTGATAGGAGAAGGCGTCCACCGGGTTTGGACCCATGCTTTGCAGTATTTCCGTGGAAGGCAGCAGCTTCATCGGAACCATGTCGATGCCCTCGCCGACGGAGCCGGGGCCGAGAAGCAGAGCCTCCGGAGCGGCCTTGCGGAAGAATGGCTGAAACACGGCGAAGTCGCGGCCATAAGCGGCTCCGTCATAGCCTGCGGGCGCCCCGCCCAAAGCCGCGAACGTCGGCTCATTCATGAACTCCGCTGCCGCGATCGATCCGCCGATCGAGTGGGTGTAATCGATGAACTTCTTCGCCTCAACCGGGGTCCAGACGCCCGACGTGTCGCGCGTTCCCACCCCCGTGGAGAACGAGGTGACGATCTTCGCGTTGACGGCCTTGGAAAAGTCAACGACCGCCTTCCACTCCTTGCGGGTCAGCACGCCGCCAAAGCCCTCAGGCGGCGCGGCTGGCGCGGGTGCATCGGAATCCTGAAAGTACACGGTGTTTGCCCACGTACCGGAGAC
>CAZZVI010000217.1:0-1346 GCA_964657335.1 uncultured Terriglobus sp. | reverse complement strand
TTGTGCGAAGGCAGGCGCGGCGAGCGTCAGGGCAAGCGCAAGTGCTGTTTTCATGGCGAGCCCAAGGGTAGCACCGTGGATACACGCCCGTACGGCCCATGTTGTCGACCGCGCCGTGTCCGTGTTACGGCAGGTAGGCGCCGCCTTCGAGCGTGCGGGTGCTGAGGTGCAGCGCAAAGGGCATCTCGCGGTCGCTCTGCATGTGCCAGCCGGTGCCGAGCAGAACTTCACCCTCCACGCCGGTGATGGTGATGCCTTCCCAGCTGATTCGGGGACTTTGCCATGCCTCGCCACCCTGTAGCACGTAGAGTGAGTGGAAGCCGACCAGGACAAGCGCGTCAGCTGCGCGAACCGGGTGCAGCGAGACCACTGGCCGCAGCGGCAGCAGCGACGATCGCTCTGGCGCGACCGTGTCCACGCGGTAGGCGTAACCGCCCGCAACGGCGAGCAGCACATCGGGCTCCGGCGTGGCCCAGATACCGGTCGCAACGCCCGCTCCGGCAAATCCCAGCGCGCATTGCAAGAGAAACGTGCCGCCGGTGCTTGGCGTGACCTCGATCCAAAGCGCGCCGCGTGCCAGAGCGTCTTCTTCGCCGGGCACGGCTTGCGGCAGCACGAAGTGCCGTGCAGGAGCGATCATCGGCGGCCCGGGCAGCACGTTTGCCTGCCAAGTGTGAGGAAAATCACCCTGTCCTGGTGGAAGCGACGTCATAGCCGGTGCTCCCATCCGCCGGGTTTCAGCAGCGTTCGTTTTCCGTTCTGCTCGAGCAGAATCGCCGTTCCATGGGTCATCTCGCCGATGCGCGTCAGCGGGACACCGGCGATCCGCCGCGGGACCCGCGCTCCGGGCGGCGCAGTGAACAGCAGTTCGTAGTCCTCGCCGCCATGCAGCGCGAGCCTCAGTGCCTCGGCCGGCTGCAGACTTGCGAGAAGCGGGTGGAGCGGAAGCACCTCCGCGCGAATGACCGCGCCTGTGCCTGATTCGTCGCACAGGTGCCGGAGGTCGGTCGACAGGCCGTCGCTTAAGTCCATAGCGGAGCTGGCGATACGGCGCAGGCGATCTCCCACGGCCAGCCGCGGTGCAGGGAAGAGGTGAGGATGGTTCGCCTCCTCGTTCGTCGCTTTGCGAAAGCTTCGAGGATGGGCAGCGAGCGCCTGCAACTCCGCCGCGGCACCGCCCAGCATGCCGGTGACGTAGATTGCGTCGCCCGGGCTGGCCCCGCTGCGCAGGAGCGATGTTCCACGTGGAACATTCCCCAGCAGAACGATGTCCGCGAGGATCGCGTCGCCGGGTGCGGTCGCGGTGTCGCCGCCGGCGAGCTGCGTTCCGGTCGCTTCAGCCAGCG
>CAZZVI010000216.1:0-5766 GCA_964657335.1 uncultured Terriglobus sp. | reverse complement strand
GAGCAGGTCTACCGCGGCAATCCGCATGTGTCTGCCGTGTTGTCGGTGCCAAGCCCGCTGCAGGATTTCCGCGGAGCGGTCAAGTCCATCCGCCGGCAGAAGCCGTTCGGCAGCGAGCCCTACACCACACTGCTAACCAGCGGCAACGAGCGCACGAAGATCAGCCTGTGGTCTGTGCTCGCCGGACCTTCGCGGCGCGTTGGATTTGCGGTGTTGCCGGAGCTTGTGCACGAGCCTTTGCAGTGGGACCCTGCCGGCAGCCAGATCAGCAACAACCTTCGCCTGCTGGATGCATTCGGTTTGAAGGCAGGGCCGCAAGAGCCGCGTATCTATCCTTCGGTTGCGCAGATCGCAGCGGCGGAAGAGCGCCTGATTGCGCTGGGTTCAACGGCAGGCCGCAGACGCATCGCGCTTGTTACGCAGACCTCGCCGACACAACGCAAGGGCTGGCGAATGGATCGTTGGGTCGCGCTTGCGAAGAAGCTCATCGAGCGCGGACGCGCTGACTTGATCTTCGTCGGCACGGCAGCTGAGTCGGCTGCCATCGACACTCTGCGCAAGCAGATCAGCCACGCGACCATCAGCGTGGCCGGTCAGACCGGCATCGCCGAACTTGCGGCACTCTTTACCCGTTGCGACCTCGGCGTGACGCTCGACACCGGTCCGCTGCATGTGGGCCGCGCGGTGAGGTTGCCGATGGTGATCCTCGCTCCTGCGTGGTCGCCTGTGCACGAGTGGCTGCCAGTGGCGGACCCGCATTATCGCATCCTGAAGAACGCGGACTTTCCGCCGCCCGCGCCGGACGATTACATCATCGACGAGGTGAGTGTGGACGAGGTGATTGCCGCTGCGCAGGAGCTCGCCCTGTCCATAACGGCGAGGCAGTAGGAACAATCAGCGGCCGCGCAGTCGGTTGATGTCGCGGCGGTCGCGCTTGTTCGGCCGGCCGGCGGTGTCGAGGTGGAACCAGGGGTTGCTCTTCCGCGCCTCATCTTCCTGTTTGCGTGCGGCGATGCTGTCTTCGGTCTCGCGATAGAGCGTTTGCGCAACGGCGGCTGGTCCGCGCACGTCACTTAACGCGAGCACCTCGACGCCGAACGTTGCGCTGTCGTTGGTGATGCTCAGCGCGTCTCCGACCCTGATGTCGCGGGCGGGCTTGGCGGGTTGTTCGCGCAACTTGACCCGGCCCATGTCGCAGGCCTTCACCGCGAGCGCGCGTGTCTTGAAGAAGCGCGCGGCCCACAGCCATTTGTCGAGGCGAACATTGTCCATTCGTGCGATGATACGCGGCTGTCTTAATGCAACGGGCAAGGATCGATATCACACAACACGTCGATCCGCAGCAGAGGCATAGCCGCATCTGCACTGCTCAGCAGGCCCTTCGCATACAGCGCATTCACGGTACCTCGAAGTGTCCGGGTTTCATCATCCACCATGCGGCCAAGCTGCATGTCGTAGTCTGCCTGGCTATGCCAGAGAATCTCCCGTTGCTGAAATGGAAACCAAGGCATCGCCGCTGTGTCGAGGCCGAGCCAGTACGCCAATATGCGGTGCCTGGTGACTGGGTTGAGAGGATCTACTCCGTTGCAGGAACCTCCACCCCCATTCTCTTTCTGCCGACGCCAGGTGATCCGATCCTTGTCCAACGCAACGAGCGTTGTGTCCTGTGATGGGCTCAGGCTCTCGTCCAGGCTATAGGTATAGACCTCTGGCCAACCCTCGTTGACCGGGCGGGCCACTGAGTCGCCACAGGCACCGCTGCCACCATGCCCGAGTCCCATCGAGGCGGAACGAACGTGAATCTCAAGGTGGTCTTCTGCGAGCGAGACAGTTTCGGCGACTATGCGGAGACCGGAGGGGCCGGAATTAAAGCTGGCTTCTCGGAGCGGCTGAGCCAGCAACATGGCAGCGACGCGAGCAAGCGTTTCCCCACTCCAGCCGCCGTTCCGATTCGCCGTCCACTGCGTTAGGATCCACTCCGAATCATGTGAGGGCATTCGGGCAGCAAGCATCAAGGCATGCGCCGGCAGTCCCGGTGCGATCACCTGCAGGGTGCGTGCAGGCAGTGTGCCGCCTTCGACGATCAATGTGTCGAGCATCGCCATGGCCGCGCGGCGCTGTGCCGCGTTCGCTTCGCCCGGTGATGAGGGCAGTGGCAGAACCCACCTGTACAGCACATCGGGGATCTCTGACAGAATGACCGCGTCATGCGTACGCTCCGCAAGGACGGATGCCCAGGCGACGAGTCGAGGATCGCCACTATGCAGCCATGCATGTAATGTAGGCGTGTCCACACGGCTGTCGGGCGTGATCACAGTACCGGGCGGCGCCTTTGACGTTGTCTGCGCAACCATTGCGCAGCCACTTCCACCACCAGCAGCAGAAGCCATCGTTGCATTGCCGACCTTCCAACGTACTCGGAATACTGAATAGACGAGCGTTCAAGAAGATGGACACTGCGGAGCAGCGAAGGCCCGCCCGCTCCAGCTTCCATCCGGGTCGGCACAACAATCTACCTCATCCTTGCCGGTATACTGACCGATGGCTGGCCTCAAGTTCTGGCCGAGGAGAGAAGCGTTTGGCGCAGGCAGAGATTGGCATTATTGGCGGCAGCGGTTTGTACAACATGCCGGGGCTCACGGACACGACCGAAGTCAGGGTGGAGACGCCCTTTGGCGATCCGTCGGAGAGCATCGTGCTGGGCACGCTCGAGGGCCGCAAGGTTGCGTTCCTGGCGCGGCATGGGCGCGGTCACCGCATCCTGCCGAGTGTGCTGAACTTTCGCGCGAACATCTACGCAATGAAGAAGCTTGGCGTCAGCTTCATCTTGTCGATCTCTGCGGTCGGCTCACTCAAGGCCGAACATAAGCCGACCGACTTCGTCATTCCAGATCAGTTCATCGACCGCACCTTCGCGCGCACTGCGACGTTCTTTGGTGACGGGATCGTGGGTCACGTTGCGTTCGGCGATCCCATCTGCGCGGTGGCTGCGAAGGCGTTCGAGCAGGGCTGCAAGGATGCCGGTGTCGTCGGCAAGCTGGGCGGCACGTACGTCAACATGGAAGGCCCGCAGTTCAGCACACGCGCCGAGTCGAACCTGTACCGCTCGTGGGGAGCGGACGTGATCGGCATGACCAACTTGCAGGAGGCGAAGCTCGCGCGAGAAGCTGAGATCAGTTATGCAACGTTGGCGATGGTCACCGATTATGACTGCTGGTACGAAGGCCACGACGATGTGACCGTAGAGCAGGTCATCAAGGTCGTCCATGAGAACTCCGCCAATGCGCAGCGCGTGCTGACCGGCGCGGTGAAGGCGCTGCCCAAGGACAACAGCGGCACACCTGTGGCAAGCGCTCTGCAGTACGCCATCATGACGGACAAGAAGATGATTCCGATGGCGACGCGCGAGAAGCTGGCGATCTTCCTCGACAAGTACGAGCGATGAAACTCCTGTTTCTTTACGGCATGCCCGCATCGGGAAAATACACCGTTGCAAAAGAGGTGGCGAAGCAGACTGGCTACAAGCTGTTTCACAACCATCTCGTCGTAGACATGTTGCTGTCGGTCTTCCAATTCGGTGACCAGCCATTTAGGCTTCTTCGCGAACGAATTTGGCTTGATGTCTTTCAGCAGGCATGCCAAGGCGCGGTGGAAGGAATGATCTTCACCTTTGCACCGGAATCGACAGTAAGCGAGGGCTTCATCGCCGAGGTGCAGGGCCTGATGGCGGCATGCGGAAGCGAAGTACTTTTCGTGAAGCTGGTGTGCCGGAATGAGGTGCTTCTGCAACGGATGGTGGAACCATCGCGAGCCGCCAGTGGCAAGATCACTTCCGTGGAAGAGTTTGGACGATTGAGGCTATGCGGAGCCTTTGAAGACAGCCATATGCCGCAGCCTCAACTGACGATTGCAACGGACGTAACAGCCCCGGCACAGGCAGCGGAGAGTATCTCGGCGCTGCTAAGCCAGGGACAGCAGAAGTAAGATCAACCCGTAAGACTTAGGAATGGATTCATGTCGATTTTGGTAGTTGGTTCGGTTGCGTTCGATACGCTCACCACGCCGAGTGGCAAGCGCGAGAGGGTTCTCGGCGGTGCTGCTACGCATTTCTCATTGGCGGCAAGCTTCTTTACGGATGTGCGCGTAGTCGGTGTGGTCGGCAACGACTTCACGGCGGAGCACGAAGCCGTCATGACGAAGAAGGGCATTGATACTTCCGGCATCGAGCATGCCGATGGTCTGTCGTTTCATTGGACCGGCAGCTATGAAGGATCGATGGCGGAGGCGAAGACACTGGGTACAGACTTGAACGTCTTCGGTAGCTTTCAGCCGAAGATTCCAGAAAGTTACAAGGATTCCGATTACCTGTTTCTCGCGAACATCGACCCGGTGTTGCAGTTGCGTGTGCGGCAGGCGTTGCCGAACGTGAAGATGGTTGCGGGCGACACGATGAACTACTGGATCGCCGACCATCGCGCGAACCTGGAGAAGGTGTTGCGCGAGGAAGACGTCCTGATCATCAATGACGGCGAGGCGCGGCTGCTGACCGGCGAGCACAATCTTGTGACTGCAGCGAAGAAGGTGATGAGCATGGGTCCGCGTTCGCTTGTGATCAAGCATGGTGAGTTCGGCGCGACGGGCTTCTTCAGCGATCGTTCGTTTGCCGATTCGAGCAACACCACGCCGTTCTGTGCGCCGGCGCTGCCGCTGGAGAGCGTGGTCGATCCGACGGGTGCGGGTGATTCGTTTGCCGGCGGCTTCTATGGCTACATCGCGTCACAGCCGGAGTTGACGCCGAAGGTCTTTCGCACTGCGCTGTTCTATGGCGGCGTGATGGGTTCGTTTGCCGTGGAGCGCTTTGGCACGGAGCGTCTGCAGGAGACCACGCGCGAGGAGATCGACGCGCGCTTTCAGTTGTTCCGCGAGATTTCGCACCTGGACCTCGATGCCGCGTAAACCTCTTACAACGCGGCCCTCACGCGACGTTGTGCGGCGCCTCCCCGCGCAGCCGCCGCGTGACGTGAACGGCGTGTATCCGGCGACGCGCGGCGAGCTGCGGCCTATCGCGCTTGCTGCGGTGATCCTCGCGTTTCTGACGCTTGCCGTGGTGGCGTCGCGCGGATGGATGCTGCTGTACGGCGATGCCGTCGCGCATCTCGGCATTGCGCGACGCATACTTGACGCGCGCTACCCCGGACTGGCGCAGCTTGGAGGCGTGTGGCTGCCATTGCCGCACCTGCTGATGGCCCCGTTTGCGCAGCGGCTGGACTGGTGGCAGACGGGGCTGGCGGGCGCGTGGCCTTCGCTTGCGGCGTACGTCATCGGCGTGACGGGTTGTTATGCGCTGGCAAGGAAGCTGGTGCCTGCTTCGTGGTCGTTCATCGCGACCGCGTTCTTCGCGCTGAACCCGAACCTGCTGTATCTCTCGACGACTGCTATGACGGAGCCGCTGTTTCTCGCGCTGCTGCTGTGGTCGACGGTGGTCGCGTGGGAGGCGGTCGACGCGCTGCAGGCGAACAAGCGCGTGACGGCGAGTTCGCGCATGATCGTGAGCGGCGTGCTGACGATGGCGATGGTCTTGACGCGCTACGACGGATGGGTCATTGGCGCGGTCATCTGGATTGTCCTTGCACTTGCGTGGTGGCGCTCGTCTGTTGAGACGAAGCAGGGAACGAAGACTGCTTTCTTCATCATGACGGGATTGGTCATCGCGGGACCGCTGCTCTGGTTTGCTTATAACGCGAAATACGAAGGGGACTGGCTCGA
>CAZZVI010000215.1:0-5790 GCA_964657335.1 uncultured Terriglobus sp. | reverse complement strand
AGACAAAAACGGCAGGCTAGCCCGGGCTGCCACAATCGCGGGAGTAGATGCGACAATAAAGGCAGCAGTCTTTTCACTGCATCCATGCCATGCTTCAGCTTGTATCCGCCGGCAAACGTTTCGGCCCCCGACTGCTGTTCGAAAATGCCAACTGGCTGATTACGCCGGGTGAGAAGACGGCGCTCGTCGGCGCCAATGGCACCGGCAAATCGACTGTCATGAAAGTGCTGGCGGGCCTGGAATCGCTCGACTACGGCAATACCGAAGGCGCCCGCAACACCTCCATCGGTTACCTGCCGCAGGACGGTCTCGCGCTCTCAGGACGCAGTGTCTTCGACGAATGCCTCTCAGTCTTCGATGAACTGCGCGACATGGAAACCGAACTGGAGACACTGTCCACGCGACTCGCCGAGCTTGACCCGGACAGCGCGGAATACCAGGCTGCAGCCAGCCGCTTCTCACACCTCGATTCGCACTTCCGCGCACACGATGGCTATGCGCTGGACTCGCAGGTAGGCGGCGTACTCGATGGCCTCGGCTTCACCAAGCAGGACTGGACCCGCCAGACACAGGAGTTTTCCGGCGGCTGGCAGATGCGTATTGCGCTCGCCAAGCTGCTGTTGGCCAAGCCCAGCCTGCTGCTGCTGGACGAGCCGACCAACCATCTCGATCTTGAAACGCGCAACTGGCTCGAGAACTACCTGCGCAGCTATCCCAATGGCTTCATCCTCATCTCGCACGATCGCTACTTCCTCGACGTGACCGTCAACAAGATCGTGGAAATCTGGAACAAGGGTCTGCACTTCTATTCCGGCAACTACGCCAAATATCTGCAGCAGAAGGACGAGCGTCGCATCCAGCTTGAATCTGCGTTCAAGAACCAGCGCGACCAGATCGAGCATCTCGAAGCCTTTATCAATCGCTTTCGCGCACAGGCCACCAAGGCCAAGCAGGTGCAGAGCCGCATCAAGGAACTTGAAAAGATCGTACGCATCGAGATTCCCGAGGAAGAGCGCGCCATCCACTTCACCTTTCCACAGCCACCTGTTTCCGGCCGCACTGTGGTCGAGGTGCAGGGGTTGTCGAAAAGCTATGGCCCCAAGCAGGTGCTCGAAAACGTCAGCTTCACCATCGAACGCGGCGATCGCATCGCGTTAGTGGGAGTGAACGGTGCTGGTAAATCCACGCTGGTGCGGATGCTCTCCGGCGAAGAGTCGCCGACATCCGGCACGCTGAAGCTTGGCCACAATGTGGCAGTGGAATATTTTGCGCAGGACCAGTACAAAGTTCTCAACCACGAAGCCCGCATGCTCGACGATCTCAGCGGCACCGCGCCGCGCATCGCGACGACCGAACTGCGCAGCCTCCTCGGCTGTTTCCTCTTCTCCGGAGACGATGTCTTCAAGCCGCTCGGCGTCCTCTCCGGCGGCGAGCGCAATCGCTACGCACTGGCCCGCATTCTCGTCAGCCCCGCGAACTTTCTTCTGCTGGACGAGCCGACCAACCACCTCGACCTGCGCGCCAAAGATGTATTGCTGGAAGCAGTCCGCAACTTTACCGGCACCGTCGTCTTCGTCTCGCACGATCGCTACTTCATCGACGCGCTGGCTACCAAGGTGCTGGAGGTCGAGGGTGGCCACGTGCACACCTATCCAGGCAACTATGAAGACTACCTGCGACGTAAGGAAGGCATCGCCGTTCCGCCGATCGCCGAAACGCTATCAAGCCGAAACGGCAATGGCCATGTCACTCTGCCAGCCGAAGCCGCTCCTGCAAGCGATGTCACGGCAAAAACCCGCAAGCTGAACCCCATCAAGCTGAAGCAGATGCGGGAACGCCTCACGTTCGTGGAAGAAGAGATTCCTCGCATCGAAGCCTCTATTGCCCATACGGAAACCTCGCTCGGCAATTACGTCAGCATGGACGAGACACAGCGCCTCACCAATCTTCTGGACAACCTGCGCGACCAGCACGCCACCCTGAACAGCGAGTGGGAAGAATTGATGATGCAACTGGAAGAACAGGCCAGCGTCTAGGTCTGCTGCGTACTGCATCCAATCTGCAATGAATGAAGAGAATGCAAGCGCCCTCCGCACCATCAAGGCGCCATGGAAGGGCGAGCTGATCCTGGCCTGCAATAAATGCCAGAGGAAGCTCAAGAAGCGCAAGGCCGGCAGGTTTGCTTCCCTGAAAAAGTGGTTTAAGAAGCGAAGCAGGTCGGACGACGACAGCCCGATGATCCGCGTCGTCGGGATCGACTGCATCAAGCTCTGTCCCAAGGGCGGCGTCACAGTCTCTACGCAGCACCAGCTTGCAACCGCTGGCAGCGAGGTGTCCATCGTTCGTTCCGAAGCGGACCTGGAACAGCTCTACACCCAAATCAGCCGGCTTCGCACACAAAGCTAACCTCACCATCGCCTGCCTTCGGGCATACTGGAGTTCACATGTCTGCTCCCCTCTGGAAGCCGGAAAGCTGGTCAGCGCGTCTCGCGGAACTGGAAGCGCGTTCGGGTGAAATCAAGGAAGCTCCTTTACGCCGCGACGTTCGCTCGCTGGGAATGCTGCTGGGCGAAGTCATTCGCGATCAGGCCGGCGACAAGCTGTATGCGCAGGAAGAAGCATTGCGCCAGCTCGCCATCCGTCGCCGCGAAGCCGATGCCGAGGGCAATCACGCCGAGGCTCTTCAGTTGATGGATGAAGCATTGGCGAGCGTCCATGCCCTTGACCTGGTCGACGCTTACCATCTCACCCGCGCCTTCGCCTTCTACTTCGATCTCATCAATCTTGCCGAGACGAACCATCGCAAACGCCGCCGCCAATCCCAGCGCCTGCGCACCACCGATCCCAAGACCAGCGAGGTCGCGCGCGGTACCATTCGCGGCACTCTGCGCGCCATGCGCAAGGCCGGCATCTCCGCGGAAGATGCACTCGCCTTCCTGACCCGCATCCAGGTCATCCCGGTCTTCACAGCGCACCCGACAGAAGTCGCTCGCCGCTCCGTGTTGTACAAACGCCGCCGTATCGCCGGCCTGCTCGAAGAACTCGATCGCATCCCGGTGCCGGAAGAAGATTTGCTGCGTCTGGAAGAAGCAGTCACCGCCGAGATCACTGCGTTGTGGCAGACCGATGAAGTCCGTACCCGTCGGCCCACTGTGAATGACGAAGTGAAGATGGGCCTCGACACCTACAATGCGTCCATCTTCGAAGCACTGCCTGACCTCTATGAAGAAGTCGCCGCCTCCCTGGCGGACGAATACGACATTCATCTGGACCTTGTCAGCCTGCCGCTGCTCCTCACCTTCGGCTCCTGGATCGGCGGCGATCGCGACGGCAATCCCTTCGTAACGCCGCAGGTCACGCGCGATGCAGTGGCTGCCGCGCGGGGACATCTTCTTACGCACTATCGGGAGCAGGTGCAGCATATCTTCGACCTGCTCACCAGCTCCGAACAACAAACCCCCGTCAGCGCTGCCTTGCAGCAGAAGCTTGACCAGTATGTCGCGCAGATCACTGTAGCCGGCACAACCCCGTTTGGCGCGAGCTACGAGTATGAACAATACCGTCGTCTGCTTTTGTGCATAGGCGCCCGGCTGGCGCAAACCTCCGGGTCTGCTTCAGCGGAGTCCGCGCGTGTCGAAGGGCTGAAGCCATATGCCAGCGCAGCCGAATTTCTCGCCGATCTCACGATCATCCGGGACAGCCTGCTCGCCAACCGTGGTCCCCGCCTCGCGCATGAACTTCTTGACCCCCTGCTTCTGCTCGTCCGCACCTTCGGCTTCTACCTGCACACACTCGACGTCCGTCAGCACGCAAAGCAACACGCGGCAGCACTCGAAGAAGCCACGCGCTGGCGCAACGATGCAGAACAGATGGACGCCGCGCCCCCTACGCTTACCGAGCAGTCGGCCAGCGTCATCGACACCTTTCGCGTCATCGCAGAGCTGAAGCAGACGGCACCGGAAACCATCCGGCAATACGTGATCAGCGGCGCAGGTTCTGCCGCCGATGTGCTGAACGTCGTGTGGCTGGCGCGGCTCGGCGGCGTGCATGTGGAAGCCGATCACGAGAAAGGCGATCCGGGCCTGATGCCGGTGCCGCTCTTCGAATCCATTGAAGACTTGCAGGCCGCGCCTGCTATCTGCCGCGAACTCTGGACTTCCGGCGGTTACAAGCAGCTGCTCGCGAGCTGGGGCAACCATCAGGAAATCATGCTCGGCTATTCCGACTCCAACAAGGATGGCGGCATGCTCACCAGTTCATGGGAAGTCTTCCGTGCCCATCGTGCATTGCACGAAGTCGCGAAGGAATGCAGTGTCTCGCTACGCCTCTTCCATGGCCGCGGCGGTACTGTCGGTCGCGGTGGCGGACCCACGCATCGCGCTATCTACGCGCAGCCGTTCGGCGGTTTTGAAGGCGAGATCCGCATCACCGAGCAGGGCGAGGTTCTGAACTGGAAATATTCTGACCCGATCCTCGCCGAACGCAATCTGGAACTCATGATCGCTGCCTCGCTGGATGCCCTGGCGCGACCCAACCAGCACTTTGCTGACAGCCACTACTCCGGCATCCTTCAACCTGCGTGGGAAGCTGCTTTTGACGAGCTGTCTGCCACCGGCTACGCCTTCTATCGCGAACACATTCACGGCGATCCGGAAGTGCTGCAGTATTTCGAACAGGCCACTCCCATGGACGAACTGGAGCATGCCCGCATCGGTTCTCGTCCCTCCCGTCGCGGCGGTAAACGCGCCCTTGGGGATATGCGTGCCATCCCATGGGTCTTCGGCTGGATGCAGAGCCGCCACTTGGTGCCTGCCTGGTTCGGAGTCGGCCACGCCTTTGATCTGTACCTGCAGCGGCCCGATGGTCTTGCTACTCTGCAGGCTATGCTGGCCGAGTTTCCGCTCTTCTTCGACATACTGCGAAACGTGGAAATGGCCCTGGCCAAAGCAGACTTCGGCATCGCCCGCCAGTATGCCTCGCTCGTCACTGACGCAGGCATCCGCGACCGGGTCTACCAGATGCTGCTGGTCGAATTCGAAAAGACGAAGCAGACACTTCTTGCCATCACCGGCCAGAAGGAGCTTCTTGAAAAGAATCCCGTCCTCGCCCGCTCGATCCGCCTTCGCAATCCGTACGTCGATCCCATGAGCCTGATCCAGATCGACCTGCTGCGCCGCAAACGCTCCGGCGACGAATCGGATGCGATCAACCGCGCATTAGCCGCGACCATCAATGGCATCTCTGCCGGCCTGCGCAATACCGGTTGAGCTGGCTGTTCACACGCTCGTACCGGCTCGTCGTGCACGTGCGATGCAGTAAGTATCAGCAGTGATACCCTCAGATCAGGTCATCGTAATGTCGTTATCCCTGCGTCGGTTCCTCGGCTTCGGTTTCGCTCTTTCTCTTCCCTCACTGGCAGTCGCCGCGCCTCCTGCCCACAAGCCGGCTGCTGCTGCAACCGGAAATGCAGCAGCGACGCAGGCTGCCGACCCGCTGCCGGAGACATTTGCCGGCTGGCACCGCACTGCCGCGCCAGTCATCTCCACAGATCCCACTGCGGCAGACGAGAAGAACGCGCTCGTTCTTAAGGAATACGGCTTCGATCGTCTCGCGACCGCGAACTACACCGTAGGCGACAACAAGCTGAGTATCCGCGAACTGCGCTTCGGCGATGCCACCGGAGCCTACGGTGCCTTCACCTTCTATCGCGTTCCTGGCACCTCTCCCGAAGACATCGGCCGCGAAGGCGATGCCAACGGCACCCACGTAATCTTCTGGACCGGCTCCACC
>CAZZVI010000214.1:0-5805 GCA_964657335.1 uncultured Terriglobus sp. | reverse complement strand
TTTCCACGGAACTCCCAGAGACCGTCAGCCGTCAAAGAGTTGACAACCGGGAAGCTTCAGATTTTCACGACCCGATGAGGTAATTTCTTTGTCCGCTGATCTGCCGCAGCATCCGATCACTGATCCAGCGCATATGCTGCCCGCTGAAAGTACGCCTTCCGAGCCACCACCTGAGCCGAAACGAAAGCATGCGTCACGCTTCATCGTGTGGGGCATCCTGTTGTTATTGTTTGCTCTGGTCTTCTACTGGGTGCTGCATCATCACGAAGAAGCCGCAGCGTCGTCCTCCGCCAAACGAGGCGCGGGTGGCGTCGTGCCGGTAGTTCCGGCAACGGTGAAGCGGGGCGACATCGGTGTCTATCAGGAGGCCATCGGCACCGTCACGCCGGTCTTTACGGCATCGCTGACCGCGCAGATCACCGGTGTGATTACCGCCGTTCACTATCGCGAAGGCCAATTGGTTCACAAGGGGCAGCCGCTCATCGACATCGACTCGCGGCAGTATCGCGCGAACCTTCTGCAGGCGCAGGGCACACTGCAAAAGGATCAGGGTGTGCTGGCGCAGGCAAAGATGGATCTGGACCGGTACCAACAGGCGTGGGCGCGCAATGCGATCCCACGGCAAGAGTATGAGGACCAGGTAAAGATCGTGCAACAGGACGAGGGCACGGTCACGCAGGACCAGGGCGCGGTGCAGTATGACGAGGTGCAGGTGAGCTTCTGCCACATCGTTGCGCCCATTACAGGACGCGTTGGCCTTCGCCTGGTTGATCCGGGCAACATGGTGACCTCCGGCGGCACCACGCCGCTTGTGGTCATCACGCAAATCCAGCCCATCACCGTGATCTTCACGCTGGCGGAAGACGCGCTGGGACAGGTGGTTCCGCGGATGAAGTCCGGCGCAAAGCTGCCCGTGGATGCACTCGACCGCGGCGCGCAGAAGAAGATCGCCACCGGCACGCTGATCTCACTGGACAACCAGGTGGACACCACCACAGGCACGGTGAAGGCGCGCGCGCAGTTCGACAACAGCAATGGCTCGCTCTATCCCAACGAGTTTGTGAATGCGCGGCTGCTGGTGAACACGCTGCACAACGTCATGCTGCTGCCGACCTCGGCCATCCAGCACAACGGCAATAACACCTATGTGTACGTGCTCGCGAACAACAAGGCGGCAATGCAGCCGGTGAAGGTTGGTGTGACGGATGGCGACACGGCGCAGGTGACGGGTGTCAATGCAGGTCAGCTCGTTGCGAACTCCAGCTTCGACAAACTGCAGACGGGCGCGCAGGTCAAGCTCTCCAACCAGGGCGCAGCGCCTGTGCAGAGCGGGAGCAACACGCCTTGAGTCCGTCGCGCCCGTTTATCCTCCGTCCCATTGCGACGGCGTTGTTGATGGCGGCCATTCTGCTTGTGGGGATCGTGGCCTACACGCAGCTGCCGGTCTCGGCATTGCCTGAGGTCGCATACCCGACGATCCAGGTACTCACGTTCTATCCGGGCGCAAGCCCGGACGTGACGGCGACGACGGTGACGGCTCCGCTGGAGCGCCAGTTTGGCGAGCTGCAGGGCCTGAGTCAAATGACATCTACCAGTGCCGGCGGCAACTCGGTCATTGTGCTGCAGTTCAACCTGACGCTCGACATCGATGTCGCCGAGGAAGAGGTGCAGGCCGCTATCAACGCCGCACAGAGCTTCCTGCCTGCGAACCTGCCAGCGCCGCCGGTATACAGCAAGACCAATCCCGCGGACGCGCCGGTGATGACGCTCGCGGTCACGTCGAAGAACATCCCTTTGCCGCAGGTAGAGGACCTGGTTGACACGCGCCTCGCGCCAAAGATTTCGCAGTTGAACGGTGTTGGGCTTGTGAGTATCAGCGGCGGACAGAAGCCTGCGGTCCGCATCCAGGCGAACCCCACCGCACTGGCTTCGTTCGGCTTGAATCTTGAAGACCTGCGCACGGCCGTCACCAACGCCAGCGTGAACGCGGCGAAGGGCAACTTCGACGGCCAGCATCAGGACTATCAGATCGACGCGAACGATCAGCTGGTCTCAAGCGCGGATTACCACAAGGTGGTCGTGGCGTACCGCAACGGCGCTGCGGTGATGCTGCCAGACGTTGCGAACATCGTGGACGGTGTGGAGAACACCACGCAGGCCGCGTGGATGAACACGACGCCAGCCATTATTGTGAACGTGCAACGCCAGCCCGGCGGCAACACGATCAAGGTAGTCAAAAGTATCAAGGCATTGCTGCCTCAGCTTGAGGCGAATCTGCCTGCCGGCATTGATGTGCAGGTGCTTACCGATCTCACCACGCCCATCCAGGCTTCGGTCGATGATGTGGAGTTTGAGCTTTGCCTGACCATCGCTCTTGTGGTCATGGTGATCTTCCTGTTCCTGCGGAACCTGTACGCAACCATCATCCCTGCTGTGGCTGTGCCGCTATCGCTGGTGGGCACGTTTGGGGTGATGTATGCGCTTGGGTATTCGCTCGACAATCTGTCGCTGATGGCGCTGACCATCTCCACCGGCTTCGTGGTTGACGATGCCATCGTGATGGTGGAGAACATCTCGCGCTATCTCGAAGAAGGCGACCCGCCGATGGAAGCGGCGCTGAAGGGTGCGGAGCAGATCGGCTTCACGATTCTGTCGCTCACGGTATCTCTGATCGCCGTTCTGATTCCGCTGCTGTTCATGGGCGACGTTGTGGGGCGGCTGTTCCGTGAGTTTGCCGTGACACTCGCGGTGACGATCGTTCTCTCGGCGGTGGTGTCGCTGACGCTTACCCCGATGATGGCGTCAAGAATCCTGAAGCGCCAGACCGAGGAGCAGAAAGGCCGCTTTTACAAGTGGTCTGAGAACATCTTCGAGCGAACAATTGCGTTCTATGGCCGCACGCTGAAGTGGGTGTTGGGACATCAGACAGCAACGCTGCTGGTCGCGCTCGCGACGCTGCTGCTGACAGTCTTTCTCTACATGATCGTGCCCAAGGGCTTTTTCCCGGTGCAGGATACCGGTGTGATCCAGGGCATCTCACAGGCGCCCCCGACCATCGGCAACCGGGACATGGCAGCCAAGTCGCAGCAGGTCGCGAAGGTCATCCTTGCCGACCCGGCGGTGCAGAGCCTCTCATCCTTCATCGGTGCGGACGGCACGAACACCACCGGCAACAGCGGCCGCTTCTCCATCAACCTGAAGGCGCTGAACCAGCGCGATGCGTCCGCGTCCGACGTCATCCGGCGCTTGCAGAAGAAGCTGCAGGATGTCGCGGGCATCACCATGTTCATGCAGCCCGTGCAGAACATCACGGTCGACGACCGCGTAAGCCGAACGCAGTACCAATACACACTGGAAGATCCCGATCAGGACGAGCTGAATCAATGGACGCAGAAGTTCGTTGACAAGCTGAAGACACTGCCGGAGCTGGAAGACGTTGCGACGGATCAGCAGCTTGGCGGCCTGGCGGTGTCGCTGCAGATTGACCGGCCGACAGCATCACGGCTCGGCATCGCTCCAACGACCGTGGATAACACGCTGTACGACGCGTTCGGTCAGCGCCAGATCAACACGATGTACACGCAGTTGAATCAGTACCACGTGATCCTGGAGGCACAGCCGCAGTTCCAGCTTGATCCGGACAAGCTGAATCATCTCTTTATTCAGTCGAGTGCGTCCAGCGGTGCCACGGGCGCGGGCGGCTCGACGTCCTCTGGACGCGGCTCGACCTCTGCCGGCTCCAATGCACTTACCTCGACAGCGGCATACACAGCTTCAGGCTCCGCGCTTTCGACGCCGCCGGTAAACGCGCTCACGCGCAGCACCACGGCGACCACCACTGCGGGCGGCTCGACCTCGGCGGGAACCACAAGCTCGACCTACGCAAACTCTGTTCCGCTCAGCGCGTTCTCGCACTTCGAGACGGTGACAGAGCCGCTGGCCATCACGCACCAGGGTCAGTTTCCCTCCGTGACGGTATCGTTCAACCTCGCTCCGAATGCGTCGCTCGGAACGGCGATCACGGATGTGACGAAGATCCAGAGAGACATGAACATGCCCGCCAGCATCCAGGCGGATTTCCAGGGCACCGCGGCTTCGTTTCGCAACTCGCTGTCGGGAGAGCCGCTGCTGATCCTTGCTGCGCTGGTCACCGTGTACATCGTGCTTGGCGTGCTCTATGAGAGCTTTATTCACCCCGTCACCATTCTGTCCACGCTGCCCTCTGCCGGTGTCGGCGCGTTCCTCTCGCTGCTGTTGTTTCGGCAGGACCTCAGCGTGGTGGCGATCATCGGCATCGTTCTGCTGATCGGCATTGTGAAGAAGAACGGCATCATGATGGTGGATTTCGCTCTGGAAGCGGAGCGCGAGCACGGCAAGAGCTCCACCGACGCAATCTTTGAAGCGGCGACGCTGCGCTTCCGTCCCATCATGATGACGACGATGGCAGCACTGCTCGGTGGCCTGCCGCTGGCGTTTGGCCACGGCATTGGGTCAGAGCTGCGCCGACCGCTTGGCATTGCGATGGTCGGGGGCCTGATGGTCAGCCAGGTGCTCACGCTGTACACCACGCCCGTCATCTACATCTTCTTCGATAACCTGTCGCAGCGCTTCTCCAAGCGCAAGCCTGAGACCAAGACGGGTGAGCACGCTCCGGACAATGCACCGGACGCCGGCCACCGCGACGGCGGCGGCATGCAACCGGAGGGCAGCCCCGCGTGAACCTGTCCTCGCCCTTCATTCATCGGCCGGTTGCGACCACGCTCCTGACCGTGGCGATCGCGATTGCGGGAGCGGTTGCCTTCAATCTGCTGCCCGTATCGCCTCTGCCCCAGGTCGATTTCCCGACCATTGCGGTGGCCGCGAGCCTCCCGGGCGGCAGCGCGGAGATCATGGCGTCTTCGATTGCGACGCCGCTGGAACGGCAGTTTGGGCACATAGCAGGTGTGACGGAGATGACATCCTCCAGCACGCTCGGCACGACGTCCATCACGATCCAGTTCGACCTGAGCCGCGACATCGATGGCGCGGCGCGCGACGTGGAAGCCGCTATCAACGCGGCGCGTACGTATCTGCCGACCAACCTGCCGGCGAACCCGACCTATCGCAAGGTGAACCCGGCCGACTCGCCGATCATGATCCTTGGCCTTACGTCGGACAAGTACGGTCCGGACAAGTTGTACGACGAAGCATCGACGGTCGTGGAGCAGAAGCTGTCGCAGATTCAGGGTGTGGGGCAGGTCAGCGCGGGTGGCGGCGCGCTGCCGTCAGTGCGCGTTGAGGTCGATCCAAACAAGCTTGGCAGCTATGGCTTGACGATGGCGAACCTGCAGTCCGTGCTGAGCCTGCAGAACACGAACCTTGCACGTGGCCAGATTACCGACGGCAACCGCACGGCAGACATCCTCGTGAACGGGCAGATCTCTCAGGCAGCGCAGTATCAGCCGCTGATCGTCGGCTACAAGAACGGCGCGGCCATTCGCCTGTCGGACGTTGCCGACGTGATTGATTCCACGCAGAACGTGCGGGCCGCGGGTTACCTGAACGGCAAACGCGCCGTGGTGCTGATCATCTTCCGGCAGCCGGGCGCAAACATCATCGACACCGTCGACGCGATCGTAAAGCAGATTCCTTCGCTGAAGGCTTCGATTCCGCAGGGCATCGACATGACGGTGGTGCTGGATCGCACCACAACCATCCGCGCCAGCGTGCATGATGTGGAGCGAACACTGTTGCTCTCCATCGGCCTTGTGATCGCGGTGGTGTTCATCTTTCTGCGTAACGGGCGCGCCACGCTCATCCCGGCGG
>CAZZVI010000213.1:0-5808 GCA_964657335.1 uncultured Terriglobus sp. | reverse complement strand
GTCGTGCTGGACCGGCCGGCGATGCTCAGCGGCGTCAACGTTGGCGGTCCGGTGAGCGATGCGGGCACGGAGGCCTACATCAGCTACATGCAGGAGCCGATGACGCTCGGCATGACGCTGGGCGAGCTTGCGGGCTTTTTCAATGGCGAGCAGCACCTGGGTGCGCGGCTGACTGTGGTGCCCATGCAGCACTGGCAGCGCGGCCTGTGGTTCGACCAGACCGGCGTGCCGTGGGTGAATCCTTCGCCGAACCTGCAGAGGCTGTCGGCAGCCACGCTGTACGCGGGAACGGCCTTTGCGGAGTTCACCAACCTGTCCGTTGGGCGCGGCACCGACCACGCCTTTGAGCAGGTTGGCGCGTCCTGGATTGCGAGCGACGCCGAGGCGCAGAAGCTCGCGGACACGTTGAACGCACGCAAGCTTGTCGGCGTCACCTTTGCGCCGGTGACGTTCACGCCGACTGGAACGTATCCCTATCACGGGCTGATGATCCATGGCATCCGCATGACGGCCACCGATCGGCAGCGGCTGGACGCACCCGCAATGGGTGCGGAGCTGTTGACGGCGGTGCTTGCGCAATATCCCACGCAGTTTGTATTGACCCGCGCGATGACGCTGATCAAGAACACCGCGACCATGCAGACATTTGCCGAGAGCAAAGACCCGCATGAAATCGTGGCGATGTGGGAGCCGGGCCTGAGTGAGTTTCGCGCGCGGCGCGAGAAGTATCTGCTGTATGGCTATCTGCCTTCGGATGAGGAGATCGAGTCCGTAATTCCGAAGAAGATCGAGGCCGCGAAGTGAGGGGCCTTCGCTTTTCTTCTTCCCCTGACTCGCAGACACCATTCGTCATCCTGAACGGAGCGCAGCGAAGCCGAAAGCCTGCCCTGAGCTTGTCGAAAGGGACCTGCTTTCCTTTGATTGCCACGGCAGCATGAAAGAAAGCAGGTCCCTTCGACTCCGCCGCTGCGCGGCTCCGCTCAGGATGACGACAAGAGACATCGGAAGAAAACGATAGAAAGAGCGAGAGGCTTAACCTCCGAGATGATCCGTCACCTCAGCGGCTGAAGCCGCATATACACGCTGACTTTTCTACCTCAGCGGCTTAAGCCGCAGGATTCGCGATCTTCTATGGCATGGCTGAAGCCATGCCCCTCCGAAAGCTGCCTGTGGGCCGCTCCTGCTGATCGCCGCCGGAGTGGTGTTTTTTCTCATCCACTCGGGCCGTGTTTCTTCGTTCGAGTTCTTCGGCTGGTACAGCCGCTTCTGGCCACTGCTGCTGGTCGATAACCCCTGAGTAGCTACTTCGAGACTTCCAGATCGATGGTGAACTTGACCTCGTCCCCGATGATGGGCGGCTTGAGCGTTGGATCGTTCTGGCCGAAGTTGAAGTTTTCGCGGCTGAGGGTGCCGGTGGCGGAGAAGCCGCTGACGGTCTTGCCGTCGCCGCGCGGTTGCGGTGCGGCGGGGCCTTCCACGGCCAGTGTGACGGATTTGGTGACGCCTGCGAGGGTCAGGTCGCCGATGATCTGCAACTGCCCGTCGCCGGTGCGCTTGACAGCGGTCGAGCGGAAGCTGAGTTGCGGATACTTTGCGATGTTGAAGAAGGTGTCGCCCTTGATCTTGGCATCGCGCTTGGGCTCGCCAGTGTTGACGGTGGTTGCGTCCATCGTCGCTTCCACGTGCGAGTTCTCAGGGTGGGCGGCGTCCCACGTCACCTGCCCGGTCACACCGCGAATGCTGCCGCGCACATTGGTGACGCCGAGGTGGCGGATGGAGAACTCGGCCTCGGAGTGGGGCGTTTCGATCTTCCATGTGGACGCCTGGCTGTGGGCCAGGAGCGGCGTCGATAGCAGAGTGACGGCTAGCAGTGTCTTAGACAAGTTCATGCGATCTACCCTCGTGCTTGAGCTTAGACGAATGGTGGTCCGTATGTTCGATCCGGGCTGTACGACGGCCTGTTCCTATGACCTGTCATTTCGACCGGAGCGGGACCGCTTTATGGTCCTGCGGAGTGGAGAAACCTGCTTTTGTGCTGCCTCAGACGTCAGAACAGCGGGTTTCTCCGCTCCGCTTCGCTCCGGTCGAAATGACAGGTTTGTGGGGACTCCATGACACCTGCTTAGCGGCTGCGGATGACAACTTCGTAGCGGCGCCGAGACTTTTCATGATGCGCCGTGTAGCATCGCTGCACACCATGTCTACAAACATCGGCCGGCAATGGCAGGGGCTGACCAGCAAGCAGCGCAACGTGTTTGTTGCGTGCTTTCTGGGCTGGGCGCTCGACGCCTTCGACTTCTTTGTGCTCACCTACTGCATCAGCGCCATTGCCGCGGACTTTCATGTCGGAGTGGAAGCTGTGGCGGAGGCGCTGTTCTGGACGCTTGTGATGCGGCCGGTCGGTGCGCTGGCGTTCGGAGCCATGGCCGAGAAGTTCGGACGCCGGCCGACACTGATGCTGAACATCGTCAGCTTTTGCGTGTTCGAAATTGCGTCCGGCTTTGCGCCGACGCTGACGACCTTCATGATCTGCCGCGCGCTTTTCGGCATCGCCATGGGCGGCGAGTGGGGTGTGGGAGCGGCGCTGACCTTCGAGACGCTGCCGGAGCAGGGGCGCGGCTTCTTTTCCGGTCTGCTGCAGGAGGGCTACGTCTGCGGCAACCTGCTCGCGGCCGCGGTCTATGGCCTGGTCTTCCCGCACCTGCATGGATCGGGCAATCTGACGAACTGGCGTGTCATGTTCTTTATCGGCGCGCTGCCGGCGGTGCTGGTCTTCTTCATACGATCGAACGTGGATGAGTCGCCTGCATGGAAGGCCGGCCACGCCTCCGCGGTGAAGCCCGCATTTCGATGGAACTCGGTCTCAAGCAACCTCGGCCTGTTCCTGTTTCTTGTGGTGCTGATGTTCGCGTTTACCTCGTTCAGCCATGGCAGCCAGGACCTGTATCCGACGCTTCTGCAGAAGGGCAAGCATTTCGCTCCTTCACGCGTTGGTTTGATATCGGTGATAGCGAACTTTGGTGCGTTGCTCGGCGGTATCAGCTTTGGGACGTGGTCTGAGAGGCTTGGACGGCGGAAGGCGATCATCATTGCGGCCCTGCTTGCGATCCCGATGATTCCGCTGTGGGCATATACCGACAAGTTGATCTTCGTGGCGCTTGGCGGGTTCTTCATGCAGTTCATGGTGCAGGGCGCGTGGGGCATTATCCCCGCGCACCTCAACGAGCTATCGCCGGCGGCGGTACGGGCGACGTTCCCGGGCCTGGCGTACCAGCTGGGAGCGCTGCTGTCGTCACGCAACGGGCCGTACCAGGCCATGCTGGCGCGGAAGTTTTTCGGCGGATCGCTGCAGCCGGTGATGGCGGGTACGGTCGTCGTGATCGGTCTGCTGGTGGCTCTGCTGACATACCTGGGCACCGAGGCGAAGGGCCAGCGAATGGACGCTGTCTAGGTCATTTTGCCGCGTGTTTTCGCGGCCGAGTGGCGGCATCCGCCGTTTTGCCGGAAAATAGAAGGCACAGGACAAAAGCCCGTGCCCCGCATCCATTTCCAGCAACAACTCGCGGCCTTGAAGGACAAGCTACTCGCCATGGCGGCGCTGTCGCAGCAGGCGCTGGAACTGGCGGTGGAGGCCTATCTGCAGCGCGACAGCGGCCTGTGCAGCCACGTCCACGATATCGAGGCTGCCGTCAACGCCGCCGAGCGCAGCGTCGATGAGATGGCGTACGACCTGCTGGCCAAACAGCAGCCCATGGCCATCGATCTGCGCTTTCTGCTGGCCGTGATCAAGATCAACGGCGATCTTGAGCGCGTGGGAGATCAGGCTGCCGCCATCGTGAAGCGTTGCGGCGAACTGCAGAAGGCGCCTGGCAACACCGCGCCCGAATCGCTGCCCGGCGACATCGCCGGCATGGGCGAGATCGCCGTCAAGATGATTCAGCTTGCCATTCGTTCGCTGCTCGACGGCGATGCCGCCCTGGCCGAGCGCGTGCTGGAGATGGATGACGAGATCGATCGTATGAATCGCGAAGCGCAAGCCGCTCTGCGTGACGAGATGGAACGCAGGCCTGAAGTGACCGAGAACGCGCTGAACTCCATCATTGTGGCGCGCAACCTGGAACGCAGCGCAGACCATGCCACGAACATTGCGGAGGACGTTATCTTCTGGGTGCGCGGCTCGGACGTGCGCCATAGCTTTACGGACGGGACGGCGCTGGCGTCGTCCATAGGAGCGGATTAGAAACACATGGCAGATGCAGAGAACACCGGCGCGGGGACGAACGCAGCGCACATCGTGACACCCATCGCAGCGGCCAAGGCCGCGGTGCCGGCGAAAGAGACCAAGGCACAGAAGGTCGAGCGTCTGAAGCTCGAGAAGAACCCCTGGGCCGCGTGGGAAGAGGTTCGCCAGTTCGCGCGCGAGGGCCGCGAGGCCGTGCTGCCGGACTGGGCCGGCGTGTACTTCAAGTGGTGGGGCATCTACACGCAGGGCGACGGCGTGGGCGCGGTCGGCGGTGTGGGTGGCGAAGGCAAGGCGACCGAGTACTTCATGATGCGTGTCGGCATCCCCAACGGCATTCTGACGAGTGAGCAGACGCGTGTGATCGCGAACATTGCGCGCGACCACGGCCGCGACCTGGCCGACGTGACCACGCGACAGAACATCCAGTTTCACTGGCTGACCATACAGTCGCTGCCGCTGGTGGTGGAGGCGCTGGAGAAGGTGGGTCTGTCGCCCAAGGGTGCGTGCGGCGACGTGGTGCGTAACGTGACCGGCTGTCCGCTGGCCGGCCTGCACAAGCATGAGCTGATCGATGCCGCACCGCTGGCGCAGCGCGTGGCCGCGCATCTCACGGCGAATCCGGAGTTCGTCAACCTGCCGCGCAAGTTCAAGATCTGCATCACCGGCTGCCCGGAATGGTGCTCGTACCCGGAGATCAACGACATCGGCCTGACGGGCGTGGAGCGCATCGTCGACGGCAGGCGCGAGGTGGGCTACAACGTGCGCGTGGGCGGCGGCCTGTCGAAGGACCCACACCTTGCCGTTCGCCTGAACGCGTTCGTCAAGCCGGAGCAGGCGGAAGAGGTCTGCTACAAGATCACGGAAATCTATCGCGACCAGCAGGGCAGCCTGCGCGAGAGCCGCACGCATGCGCGGCTGAAGTTCATGTTCATGAAGGATGGCTGGACTGCCGAAACGTTTCTGGCAGAGCTCGAGCGCAAGCTGAGTTACAAGCTCGATCCCGCACCGGAAGAGGTGGTGCCTGATGATTTGTTTCGTGATCACACGGGCGTGTTGCCGCAGCAGCAGGACGGGCTTTCGTCGGTCGGCATCTCTGTTCTGCGCGGCCGTCTGAACGCAGACCAGCTTCATGCGCTGGCCGATCTGGCGGACGAGTTCGGCAGCGGATCGTTGCGCTGCACCATCCAGCAGAACCTTCTTTTGGTTAACATTCCTAACCATCGCGTTGCAGACCTGGTCACACAGATCAACGCGCTTGGACTGCACGTGGAGGCGACGAACTTCTGGCGCGGCACCGTGGCCTGCACCGGCACCGAGTTCTGCAAGCTGGCCATCTCTGAGACGAAGGGCTTCGCGCGCTGGCTGGTGGACGAGATGCAGGAACGTGTGCCGAACTTTGACCAGCAACTGCGCATCAACGTGACCGGCTGCCCGAATAACTGCGGTCAGGCGTGGATCGCCGACATCGGCCTTGAGGGCAAGAAGATCAAGCATGAGGGCAAGATGGTCGATGCGTACTACTTCTGCCTGGGCGGCGCGCTGGGCAAGCATGCCGGCTTTGCGCG
>CAZZVI010000212.1:0-5833 GCA_964657335.1 uncultured Terriglobus sp. | reverse complement strand
CCCACCAGCGGCAAGCGGCTATGGATCTCGCTTGCCGTGACGCTGCTGTTCTGCGTGGGTGAGGCGGTTGCGGGGTACCTGTCGCACTCTCTGGCGCTGCTGTCCGACGCGGGGCACAACGTGAGCGATGCGGTTGCGCTCGGCCTGGCGGCATACGCCGTGGCGGCGGTTCGCAAGCCGCCGGGTGGACGCCACACCTATGGCTATGTGCGCGTCTCCACGCTGACGGCGCTCTTTAACTCCACCACGCTGGTCGTCATTGCATTGGTCATTGCATTTGAGGCAGTCGTCCGCTTTCGGCATCCTGAGCCGATTGCCGGCAACCTGATGATTGGTGTTGCCTGCATCTCTGTGCTGATGAATACGGTGATTGCGCTCGCGCTCGCCGGCGATGCGAAGCACAGCCTGAACAACCGCGCGGCCTTCATTCACATGGCGGGCGACGCGCTTTCAGCCGTTGCGGTCGTAGTTGCGGGCGTGATCGTGCGGATGACGGGCTGGCTCTACGCTGATTCTGTCGTGTCGCTGCTGATTGCGGCCTTCATCTTCTGGTCGGCGATCGGCATCGTGCGAGAGGCTTCGGATGTGCTGATGGAGAAGGCTCCAAAGGGTCTCGATCCGGTGTTGCTTGCGGCGTCCATCGGAGCTGTGGAACCGGTCTGCGGCGTGCACGACGTGCACGTATGGACGATGGGTGAGAGCCGCAATCTTCTCAGCTGCCACGTCGCTCTGCCTGCCGCATATACATTGCTTGAGACGACAGCCATCGTTGCGCGCATCGGCAAGATGCTGCATGACGACTTCGGCATCGAGCACGCGACCATCCAGCCGGAAGAAGATGGACTATGCAAGATGAGCCACACGGAGACGGTGTTCTGCACGATGGAAGCCCACTCGCACGCGGGCCACACGCACTAGATGTTCTGGATCGGGAGATACAGACGTGAGGTGCGCGATACACTGACCGCGTTCTTCAAAACGCCAGTCTTCTATGCGTATGCCTCTCAAACCACTCCTGACGATTTGCCTTGCCACACTGCTCAGCACGAGTAGCTGCCTTGGACAGAGAACCGCCAATGCAGCGGAAAAGGCTGCTGCTGCCTACCAGGCCCACAGGTACAAGGAAAGCGCGGCCCTCTACCAGGAGGCCTTGCTCTCGGCGAAGCCGGAAGACCGCGGCGACGTCGAGTACAACTTGGCATGCTCCCAGGCCCGTGCCGCAGATGAAACCGGCGCTTTGCAGTCGCTCCGCGATGCTGTGGCAGACGGCTTCATCGACCGTGCGCACGCGGCAGAGGATACGGATCTCGCCTCGCTGCATGCCATGCCGGAATGGCCGGCTTTGCTGGAAAGCATGTCGTTACGGGAGAAGGCAAATGCCCAGCGGTGGGGAACGCTGGCCTTCAAGACACCCTATCAAGCGAACCTGACAGATGCCGAGAAGGTGGCCGGGCTATCCGAACTCTGGTCTGAGGCGAAGTTCGGCTTCGCCAACTTCTGGCATGTCCCGGCACTTGACTGGGATCGCGCGTATCGCGACTTCCTGCCGCAGGTAGTGGCGACACGCTCCACTTCCGAGTACTACCGTGTGCTGCAGCGGTTCTATGCCTTGCTTGCGGATGGGCATACGGGCGTCTATCCGCCTGAGGAACTCGCGGGAGGCAGGCTCGCGCTGGAAACAGCCCTGGTCGATGGCAGAGTTCTCGTACTTGGCAGCCGTGATCCCGCATTTGAGATGCAAGGGCTGCACCCGGGGGACGAGCTGCTGCAGATCAATGGTCGTGACGTACGAACGTGGGCGGAAACGGAGGTCGCTCCGTACGTGTCGGCTTCCAGTCCGCAGGACCGTGACTCACGCATCTACTTTCGCGATCTGCTGCGGGCACCCATCGGTACGAGTTTCACCATTCGCACGCGTAACCTCGCGGGCGTGCAGTCCACGCATCTCTTTCCTGTGACTGCCTGGGCAGGCAAACGAGAGCCGCTATTCCTGTTCAAGATGTTGCCTGGGGGCATCGCTTACGTTGCGCTGAACGGCTTCGACGACGATACGGCGGCGAAGGAATGGGACAGGCACTGGGCCGAACTTCGCTCGTCCAAAGGGATCGTCCTCGACATGCGCGGCAACGGAGGTGGAGACGACTCGGTCGGCTCGCATATCCTGGCGACGCTGCTGGACGCGAACGTTGCAACTCCGCATCAGGAGTCGACACGCTGGATCGCAACCTACCAGGCGTGGGGCAGGGCCCAGACGCAGCAACGCTTTGACGAGGAATTTCTGCTCCCTGATACGTCCCGGCATTTTGGAGGCCCTGTCGTCATGCTGACCAGTGAGAAGACTTACTCAGCCGGCGAGGATATGGTGGTGACCTTCCGCACAGCGCATCGCGGCAGAATTCTGGGCGAGCCGACGGGAGGCAGCACGGGACAACCACTGCGCATCGACTTGCCTGGTGGTGGCACGGCACGCGTCTGCACGAAGCACGACTCCTCTCCAGACGGAAAGGAGTTTGTCGGTGTCGGCGTAATGCCAGACAGGCTTGTACATCAAACGCGCGAGGACATCGCAGCGGGTCGCGACACGGCGCTGTCGGCAGCACTGGAAGAGCTTCGGGCAAATATGTCGCCTCGTTGATTGCTTTGGAACGAGGCTTGCAGAAGTCCTTCGAAGCAACGATGCGCCCTACTTTGAGAAGCGCAGCAGCAGCATCTCATGCCGCCGTAGCGTCACTTTGTAGTCGTCGCTGATGCTGCCAAGATCCTTTGCGCCCCATACGTCGCGGGCCTTCATGTTTCCTTTCACGCCGGCCTCCTTCAGGTGCAGGTTGATGCCGCGCAGGAAGGTGAAGTCTTCGCCGAAGTTGATGATTGCCACCGCACGTCCGCCGTCGGCGAGCGGGCGCGACCAGATCTGCACCGGACCTTCCTGGTAGACGCGCTCTGCCGCGTGGCCGAGCGTGTCCTGGTCGATCGCGATGACTTCCTTGTTGGTCAGGATGGCCGTGATCTCCGGCGTCAGCTTGGTCAGGTTGTTGCCCGCGAGCAGCGGCGCAGCGAGCATCGCCCACATGCCCATGTGGGTGCGGTTTTCATCCAGCGTCAGCTTGCCGTTGCCGACCTCGAGCATGTCGGGGTCATTCCAATGACCCGGCCCGGCGTACTTGCCGATGCCGATGTTGGTGTTGGCGATCAGCGCGATGCTGGGGAAGTTCTCCTTGACATCATCGGTGGTGCGCCACAGGTTGCCGCCCATTGCGGGCGCCCACTGCCACACCGAGTCGTAGCCGTACTGGCACAGGCTGTAGACGATGGGCCGGCCGGTCTTCTGCAGCGCCTGGTACATCTTCAGGTAGGCGTCACGCATGAGCTGGTCCTGCTTCGTCTTGGCCTCGGGCGTGTCGCCGGGCGCCTGCGCCAGCATCACCGCCGTGCGAAAGCTGCACAGGTCGTACTTCAGATAGTCGATACCCCAGGATGCGTACAGATCGGCGTCCTGCTGTTCGTGCCCGAGACTGCCCTCATAGCGCGCGCAGGTCTGCGGACCGGGTCCGCTGTAGATGCCGAGCTTCAGGCCCTTGCTGTGGACGTAGTCGGCGAGGCCCTTCATGTCAGGAAACTTCTCGTTCGTGTGCAGCACGCCGCTGGCATCGCGCTTGCCCTCCCACGTGTCGTCGATGTTGACGTACACGTAGCCGGCATCGCGCATGCCCGACGACACGATCAGGTCGGCGGCAGCCTTCACATCGTCCTGCGTCACCTTGCCGGCGAACCAGTTCCACGAGTTCCAGCCCATGGGCGGCGTGGCGGCGAGGATGGGCTTGCCGGCCGTCTGGGCAGACAACATCGGCGAAAGCGTGGCGAACGCGAACAGGGCAACGGCAAGACGGCGCATAGAACCTCAAAGGAGCAGGGTGCGGGTGCACCAAAGCATACCGCAAAGGGCTCGCCACGGGTGCTTTGCCCGTCCGGTCTGCGGAAATGCGTCATGGCAGGCCGCACGAGCAAACACGCAATGGCGCCGTCACATCCATACTCACGAGAGGTAAACCAACGTGGATGCGTCAGACGTACTGGTAGAGCGGCTGTTGGCCTGGGGTGTGGATACGATCTTCGGCCTGCCCGGCGACGGCATTAACGGCGTAATGGAAGCGCTGCGCAAGGCGAAGGACAAGATTCGCTTTATCCACGTGCGGCATGAGGAATCGGCCGCGTTCATGGCGTGCGCGTATGCGAAGTTCACCGGACGATTAGGCGTCTGCCTTTCGACCAGCGGACCTGGCGGGATCCATTTGCTCAATGGCCTGTACGACGCCAAGCTCGATGGGCAGCCCGTGCTGGCGATCACCGGCATGCAGTTCACCGACGTGACCGGCAGTTTCGGCCAGCAGGATGTGCAGCTCGACAAGCTGTTCGTCGACTGCTGCGTGTACAACGAACGCATCATGAGCCCCACGCACATGGAGCCGACGGTCGATCTCGCCATCCGCACGGCCATCACGCAGCGCGGCGTCGCACACATTACGATTCCCATCGACACGCAAATGCTCGAGGTGAAGAGTTCGCAGCGGTCTGAACGCAACGTGGCGCACCACACCAGCGCGGTCTACGCCATCAGCGGCAATAAGCCGGTCGAAGGCGACCTGCAGGCTGCCGCGAAGCTGCTGAACAACGGCAAGCGCATCGCGATCCTTGCGGGCGCGGGCGCGCTGGATGCAACCGATGAACTTCTGCAGATCGCGGAACTGCTTGGCGCGCCCATCGTGAAGCCGCTGCTGGGCAAGGCCTGCGTGCCGGACGATTCGCCGTACACCACCGGCGGCATCGGCCTGCTGGGCACCGCGCCGTCACAGGACGTGATCGAAAACTGCGACACGCTGTTGATGGTCGGCACCAGCTATCCGTATATGGAGTACCTGCCCAAGCCCGGCGAGTGCAAGTGCGTGCAGATCGACAGCAATCCGCAGCGCATCGGCCTTCGTTATCCAGCGGAGATTGGTCTTGTAGGCGACAGCAGGAAGACGCTGAAGCAGTTAATCCCACTGCTGAAGCGCAACAGCTATCGCCGCTTCCTCGATCGCGCGCAAAGCGACATGAAGGACTGGAACAAGATCATCGAGAGCGAAGGCACGAATCCTGCGTCGCCCATGAAGCCGCAGGTGGTCGGCTACGAGCTGAGCAAGCGCACGAAAGAGGGTGCGATCATCGTCAGCGACTCCGGCACGAATACCACCGTCTGGGCGCGCTATATGAAGGCGAAGAAGGGCCAGAAGCACTCCTGCAGCGGCAACCTGGCGACCATGGCCGGCGGCATGCCGTACGCCATCGCGGCGCAGGTCGCGTTCCCCGAAAAGCAGGTGATCGCGGTCATCGGCGATGGCGGATTCACCATGCTGATGGGCGAGATCATCACCGCCGTCGCATACAAGCTGCCGATTAAGTTCGTCATCATCAAGAACAACACGCTCGGCCAGATCAAGTGGGAGCAGATGGTCTTCGAAGGCAATCCCGAATACCAGTGCGACCTGTTTCCCATCGACTTCGTCGCACTGGCGCGGGCCGTTGGAGCCGAGGGCGTGCGCATCGACAACCAGAAGGAAGCGGGCGCGCTGTTCGACAAGGCGCTGGCAATGCTCGGGCCGGTGATTATCGAATGCGTCGTCGATCCGCTGACCGCGATGCTGCCGCCGAAGATCACAGCCAAGCAGGCGATCAAGTTCACCGAGGCGCTCGCCAAGGGTGAACCGAATCGGCTGACCATTGCGTTGACGGCTGCGCATGACACGGTGCGGCAGATCGTTTAGCTATCGATCAACCACCACTCGTTCTGTCATCC
>CAZZVI010000211.1:0-5833 GCA_964657335.1 uncultured Terriglobus sp. | reverse complement strand
CAGCTTGCGGGCGCCGCCGCCGAACGCACGCGGCGCGAAGAGGAGAACGTGCAGCTCACCGCGCAGCAGGGCGAGTTGAGCGCCGCACGCGAGCAGCTCTCAGGCGACGCCAACCGCCTCACGGCCCAGGCGACGGAGCTGCGAGCGAGTATCGCGGAAAAGAACAACGCACTTCGCGCCCTGCGCGCGGAGCTGGAAGCCCTTCGGGAGCAGCGTGGCACACAAGCGGCCAACATCGCGCGGCTCACCTCAGAGATCGAGCACCTCGAAGCGCAGTCGGTGCAGGACTTGAGCCTGCCTGCGGCGGAGCTACGCGCCGATGACTCCATCGCCGTCGTCGCAACCGAAGCGCTTGACGAGGCCGAGGAAGAGACACGCACGCTCAAGGGCAAGCTGGAGGCGATGGGCCCGGTCAACATGATGGCGCTCGAAGAGTTCGAAGAGGCCTCGCAGCGCCACGGCTTCCTCGAGGCGCAGCGCAAGGACCTGCTCGACTCCATCGCCAACACGCAGAACGCGATCAAGGACATCGACGAGATCAGCCGGACGAAGTTTGACGAGGCCTTCGGCATCATCAACAAGAACTTCTCCGACACGTTTGTGAAGCTGTTCGGCGGCGGTCAGGCGTTCATGAAGCTGACCGATGAGACCAACTCGGCTGAGAGCGGCATCGACCTGGTCGCGTCACCGCCGGGCAAGAAGCTGCAGAATGTCCTGCTCCTCTCCGGCGGCGAAAAGGCGCTCACCGCGCTGTCGCTGCTCGTCGGCATCTTCCAGTTCCAGCCCAGCCCTTTCTGCGTGCTGGACGAAGTGGACGCGCCGCTCGACGAGACCAACGTGGGCCGCTTTGCCCGCCTGATCCACGAGATGAGCCGCGAAACCCAGTTCGTCATCATCACCCACCACAAGCGCACCATGAGCGAAGCCGACGTGATCTACGGCGTAACCATGCAGGAGCCGGGCGTGTCGAAGATCGTCTCGGTCAACCTGAACAGGCCGGAAGCTCGTCGCGCGGTGGCATAGGGCCGCACTTCCGAGCACGAGATAAAGGTGGGCGGCAACTCGACAGGGATCCCAGAAAGCGCTCTCGATCTGGTTGGCGCTCAGTCACTGTGGGCGTCACTGATCTATGTCGTTGCGGCACGCCGTGCTGACACTCTTTGGGCTCAATCCAGATTTTTGTCAAGCCCCATCAGGGCTTAAGTTGAACATTCCAAAGGAAATAAAGTTGGCATGGTATTTCTTTGGGATTGTTAGAATAGAAGCAGGGGAAAATCCGGCAGCATGAGAGCTTCTTCGGGCCGGGCGATAAGTCCTTTGTTTGCTGTATTTTGCCCGTAACCCGAACGGAATGAAGATTTTGCGCAACTAACCGGGCTAAAGTCCCTGTTATCAGGAGTTTAGCTAATACCGGGGTACAGGGGGAGGGGTAACGCCCGGTATGCTGACGTGCAAATGAGCGGGTAGAAAGAGCCGGAAGGGTGATGAACTAGTCGCATGAACGAAGCGAGTCTTGGCGGTAGAAAACCATTCCTCTCCGGCAAGGTCCGCGACCTGTACGAGGTTGGGCCGGACAAGCTGCTGTTCGTTGCGAGCGACCGCATCTCCGCCTTCGACCACGTGCTCGGCAGCACCATTCCTGACAAGGGCAAGGTGCTCACGCAGCTTTCGCTGTTCTGGTTCGACTTCCTGAAGAACATCGTGCCGAACCACCTGGTCACGGCAGATGTCCGCGAGTTCCCTGCCGAGTTGCAGCCCTTTGCGGACGACCTGCGAGGCCGCAGCATGATCGTGCAGCGCGCTCGCATGCTGCCCGTGGAATGCGTTGCTCGAGGCTATCTCTCGGGTTCGGGATGGAAGGATTATCTGCGCACCGGGAGGGTGTGCGGTATTCCCCTGCCAGGCGGCCTGCGTGAGAGCGACCGGCTGCCTCAGCCCATCTTTACGCCTGCCGCAAAGAACCACACGGGACACGACGAGAACATCTCGTTCGACAACGTGATCGATCTGATCGGGGGAAGCCGGGCGCTGCGGCTGCGCACGCTGACACTTGCCATCTACACGCAGGCCGCTGCCTACGCCGAGACGAAGGGCCTGATCCTTGCCGATACGAAGTTCGAATTCGGCTTCATCCCCATTGGCGAAGATGACGAACTGCTGGTGCTGGCGGACGAGGTGTTGACGCCCGATTCGTCGCGCTACTGGCTTGCCAGCGGCTACGCTCCCGGCGGCGCGCAGCCCTCCTTCGACAAGCAATTCGTTCGCGACTACCTGGAGCGAATCCACTGGAACAAGCAGCCGCCCGCACCGTCGCTGCCGGACGATGTTGTGGACGAAACGCGAGCCAAGTATCTGCAGGCATTCACGCTGCTGACCGGCAAGCCGGAACTGCCGGAGTAGCTATGCAAACGGCTCTGCATCACGCACAGATCGGGCTCCGCGGGATGAATCCTCTGGACTGGATCATCGCGCTGACACTCGCTGTCTCCACGGTCACCGCGTTCATGAGCGGCCTTGTGCGTTCGCTGTTCTCGCTTGCGGGCCTGGTGCTGGGCGTGGTGATCGCGGCATGGTACGCGCCTCGCCTGGCGGAGTACGTTCGCGGCGACATCAATCCGTTTGCGCTCGCGCGCGCTGTCGCATTCGTTCTGATCCTGATCGTGGTGTATGTTGCTGCGGCGTTGCTTGGACGGCTTCTGCGTGGAGCGTTCAAAGCGGTCGGTTTAGGATTTCTCGACCGGCTTGGCGGTGCTGCGTTCGGGCTTGTTCGCGGAACGCTCCTGCTCGCCGCGCTGCTGCTGCCGTTCGGAGCGTTTCTGCACCAATTTGAGTCTGCGCGCACATCCGTTTTAATGCCCTATTTGCTTCAGGCGTCGCATGGGATATCCTTCGTCATGCCGCGGGACTTCGGAAAGCACCTCCCTCTGGGCGATTGGGTCAGAAGCATCGAATCGTGACGTAAAAAGAGCAGGCTGATTCCGTCTGAAACGCACAAGCCAGCAAAGTAGTTCAGGAGAGCAAGAGTGAAGCGGGAAATCGATATCCTGGTGGCGCAGATGCACGCTGACGGCGTTTCGTACGAAGAAGCGGTTCGTGAGTTCAAGCGCCGGTATCTCCTGCAGGTACTGGCGAACCATCGCGGCAATCAGTGCAAAAGCGCCGAAGAACTCGGGATGCACCGCAATACGCTCAGCCGCACGCTGACAGAGCTTCAACTGGACCGCGCGGAGATTCGCCGCGGGCTCAAGCGGCCGTCGCGCAGCGATCGCGCTCCCTCTGTTCCCGCGCGCGTGCAAAACATCGCTCGTACACGCTAGTCCGCACGTCTAATCCCGCAGGATGACTGCTCCCCTTCAGCGCTCCGCGTGGCTCGCCTGTATCAGCATCGCAGCGTTGTGTTCACCGGCAGACCTGCGGGCGCAGGCCGACGCAACCACCTCTGATGCGCCTGCGGCAAACGTGCAGAGACCCGCAACACCCCTTCCGCCGGTACCGGCTAAGCAGCGGGACCAGGCCACAACGGCATACCTTCGCGGAGCGAAGCTGCTGGAGCTCGGCGCATTCCCGGCCGCCGAGCAGGACTTCGCGCAGGCTATTGCGTTGAACCCCGCGGAGCCGTCCTACCTCGCGGCTCTTGCGCTGGCACGCGAGCACCACGTGACCGACCTGTTGCAACAGGCTGCAGCGCAGCGGACACTGCATCCGGCAGAAGCCGACCGTTTGCTGGCGGAGGCGCGAAGGGTCGATCCGGAAAACCCACGCGTCCTGCAGCGCGACAGCCCCGCATTGCTGCCGCCGATGCAGCACACCCAGACGGCTGGTCCCATCCAGCTGAAGCCGAACAGCAGCACTCACGACTATCACCAGCGCGGCGATGTGCGCTCACTCGCGCAACAGCTCGCGAGAGACTACGGCATCACGGTCGTCTTCGATGAGCAGGTGCCGATGCAGAACATACGCCTGGATGTAGACGGTGTCGGCTTCGACGACGCCATGCGCATCTTCTCGGCTGTGAGCGGCACGTTCTTTACGCCGATCGACGAGCAAAGAGTGATCGTGGCAAACGACACTGTCGAGAATCGTCAGCGCTACGAACGCATCGTGGAGGAAACGTTCTATCTGCCGGGTACACCATCAGATCAGCTCAAGGACTATGTCAGCGTCGCGCAGCAGATCTTCGACATCCGGCAGGTAAGCGTCGCTCCGCTGGGTGGTGCGCTGGTGGTGCGGGGCCCGGCAGACCGCGTGAGTGCCGTGGAGCGCATCTTCACCGACCTGCAGCAGGGCACGAGCGATGTCGTCTTTGACCTGAAGCTCTATTCGGTCGACAAGCAACATGTGCAGAACCTCGGCGTCGTGCTGCCTTCCTCTTTGAGCGCATACAGTCTCGCTGCGGAAGCGCAAAGCATCGTCTCGCAGAACAGCTCGTTGATCACGCAGCTGATCGCCAGCGGCATCCTGCCATCAACAGCAAGCTCGGTCGAAATCGCTGCTTACCTGGTCTTTGTCGCCGGTCTTGGCAGCAGCAGTTCCCTGCTGGCAAACAGCTTTCTTACCTTTGGTGGAGGCCTGACGACGGGCGTGCTGTCGACCGGCAGCGCTCCCACGATCAACCTTGCGCTGAACAACAGCGAGGCACGTGTGCTGGACGATCTGCAGCTGCGCGTCGGCGACCGGCAGACCGCGATCTTCAAAAGTGGCACGCGCTATCCCATCCAGACCTCGCTGTACAGCGACATTGCCAGCAGCGCCGCAAGCTCCCTTGCGTCGACCACGGTCAACGGCGTCAGCCTTTCCAGCCTGCTGGCGTCGTATCTCGGCACCAGCTCAGTCGGTACCGGAGCGGTCATCCCGCAGATTCAGTATCAGGACCTCGGCTTGACGGTCTCCGCGATTCCGCGGGTTCTGACCACGGGCGATGTGGGCGTCAAGCTGGACATCAAGATCGCTGCGCTTGCAGGCTCGTCCCTGAATGGCATTCCAATCCTGGCCAACCGCCAGTTCACATCAGACCTGACCGTACACGACGGCGAAACGGTCATGATGGTCAGCGACACCACACGCAATGAGAGCGCGGCGGTGACCGGCCTGCCCGGTCTGAGTGAATTACCCGGTTTCCAAAGCACCACGAATCGCGACGGCACGGTGATCACCAGCGACCTGGTGCTGATGATTACGCCGCACATCGTTCGAAGCGCCCATACCGGCATGGCAGGACCATACATCCCACTGGCGCCACGCGCCAATACTGACTAAACACAGGCCGGATGGCGCGCGTTGACCAGGGCGGCTGACCATCGCTATACTCGTTGATGTTGAGCGGGAGTAGCTCAGTGGTAGAGTGCTTCCTTGCCAAGGAAGATGTCGCGGGTTCAAATCCCGTCTCCCGCTCCATTCCAAATCCTCTGTCACCACTGGCAGACGGCCGGTTTAGAAAGCACGTTGCAATTCATTGAATGTGCCATTGGCGCGGTACCCAAGCGGTAAGGGAGAGGTCTGCAAAACCTTTATGCGTCGGTTCGATTCCGACCCGCGCCTCCACCTTTCACCCGCTCATCCTGACCAGATCCTACCTATCTTCACGCACTTTTCACTTCGGTCTGCCCTTTGCCGGAGGATGATGGCTTGCGGAGAAATCCAAACTAAAGCTTGTCTCAAATTCTCATGATTCTTCTTGACAACCGCGTTAGCGATAACGGACAGTGGTGCGCGAAGTAAAGACGCACTTGTTCCAACCTGTAAAGCTGTGAACCTGTACGACCCTTTTGGAGAGACCCATGCGCAAGAATCCCCTCATATTGACTTCGTTGTTCGCAACGTCGTTGGCAGTCCC
>CAZZVI010000210.1:4596-5833 GCA_964657335.1 uncultured Terriglobus sp. | reverse complement strand
CGTCGGGGTGCACGGCGTGAATGTCGGCGAAGGTAAACAGCGTCAGCATGCGCAGATCTTCCGGCGTCTGCACCTTTGCGGCAAAGCCTCGCACCGTCTCCGCGTCGAAGATGTCGCGTCGCAGGGCCGCGCTCATCTCAAGGTGGTGCGCGATCAGTCGCAGCACCAGGCCCGAGTCATACGCATCGATGCCCAGCCGCTTCAACACAGAGACCGCAAGTCGCGCACTCTCCTGCGTGTGCTCGCCGGTTGAGCGGCCCTTGCCGGTGTCGTGCAGCAGCGATGCAAGGTACAGCAGGCTGGCATGCTCCACGTCGCGAGCAATGGCGGCAAAGCGCTTGCGCCACTCGGCCATCGCGCCCTCGCCGGGCACGTCCAGGCCGTGCAGCGTGTCGATCAGAACGAAGGTGTGCTCGTCCACGGTGTAGCGATGGTAGGCATCGCGGATGACAAGCGCATCGATGCCATGGAACTCCGGGATCAGCAGCTCGAGGATGCCCAGCGCGTGCATGGCCCGCAGGGCCTGACCGGCAAAGCGGCCAAGCAGGATAGGCCGCAGCCTGTCCCACAGCGTGGAGCCCTCTTCCACCTGCGCCGAGAGCGCCGGAACTCCCTCTTCGAGCCTGACCTCAGTGTCATGCGCGAGCCGTGTGCCGGTCTCCGCGACCGTGCCGAAGACGCGCAGGACGACCTCAGGATCATGCGCGGGATCATAGCCCTCCTTCGCGTCGGCGAGCACGATGCGGCCTCGCTGGATGCGCATGCCGGCTGCGTCCGCCTCGCCGCGGCCGAAGAGCGACTGCCGCAGCCGCTGCAGCGGTTTTGGCTGCGGCAGCGCATCGGTCTGCTGCTCCAGGCGGCGCGCGACGACACGCGCATGGCGGAAGTACAGCTGCATCCAGTTGGCGGCATCGCGCGGTACGTTGCCTGCAACGCCGATGCCCTCTGCCGCGGCTTCATCCTGCGTCTTCCAGTCGAGCGCATTCACGTCGCGGCCTGCGCGGAAGTGCAGAAAGCAGCGAATCGCCGCGAGAAAGGCGAAGGCATCGGCGAACTCCTGCGTGGGCGGTTGAGGCGATTGTGACAGGCGCGCAAGCCAGCCGCAGGTGTTCTCGTCACGCAGGCCGCCGGGACATTCCTTGATGTTGGGTTCCAGGTGGAAGAGCGTGTTGCCATACCGTTCGTGGCGCTCGCGCGTCAGCTCCAGCAGGCGCGTGCTGATGGCCTTGCGATCGCG
>CAZZVI010000210.1:2580-4496 GCA_964657335.1 uncultured Terriglobus sp. | reverse complement strand
TCCTGCTGCGCCCGGCGCCGGTGCATGCAGACACCTACGATCTGTTTACGTTGGAGGGCACGAGCACAGGGCAGCTACCGTATACACCCATCTTCTTTACGCTCAGCTTCCAGCTTCCATCGACGTTCCTGTTGTCGGACGTCGACTCGCATGGACACCTGTATTACCAAGGCGTCCCCGTGACGCTGAATGGAGTGACATCTGTTCAGGACTCCATTGGGATTTTGTACTCCTACAACGGCGTACTCGGGATGGTTTTCCCTGACCTGGATGGCAGTGAGTTCATTTTTAGCACTTACATCTTCAGCACGACCGATGGCACTACGGTGACGTTCACCCCGGAGAAGGATCTTCCTGTTGGTTTCTCGAACACACCACCCACTGCTGCGATTCCCTTTGTGGGGAACGCGAATCTCACGATCTCGCCAGTTCCTGCCGCACTTACGCCCGAGCCGTCGAGCATCGCCCTGCTCGCCACCGGCCTGCTCGGCATCGGCGCGGTTGTGCGTCGCCGGATGATCTGACGATCAGCGGGCTGAAGGGAAGAACTACCTGATTCCTGCGGGTATGTCCGTGTCTTCCCGAGCTGTAAGGGTCAACAGTTGTCAGCGGTGCCCGCTCGGGGCTGCTGCCGCGGGAGCAGATGACGCCGGGGCTGATGGGGCCGGGCTTGACGGAACCGGCGCCGAGGCGTGCGAGCCACCTCCACCACCGCCTGCATATCCGCCTCCGTTGCCGCCGGGGCGCGCGCCACCGTTGTAGCCACCAGTGTTCGCCGAGCTGCCGCCGCTGTATGCGCCGGCGCTGCCATAGCCGCCGCGCGGTGAGCTGCTGTAGCCCGCATTGCTGCCCCGGTCACCCTGCGGGTGGTTGCCCCCCGTGTAGGCCGCCGCGGTCCCGGACGTAGCGGTTCCGCGTGCCGCAGGGGATCCGTTCGGCCCGCCGCCGTGCGGCACGTTGGAAAGGTTGCCGCCTTGCCCTGTGTAGGCGTTTTGCGCGTCGCGGTTCGCATTGCCGGGGCGGTTAAAGAAGCCGGCGCGTGCTGCGGACGCTCTTTCCTCCCGCGCAGCGAGGCCGCCGCTGCCGACTGGCAGCAGGTCTGGCCGGTCCGGCGGAATGACGAACAGGGGAACGTTGCTCGAGCCTGCCTTTGCCGCGGTTGCAGAGAGTTTATTCAGCTTGTCGAACTCGCCGCGTGGAACTCCGAGGCCGGCGGAGTCATTGCGGAAGTTGAACGACAGCGTCGCACGATCGGCATGGGAGAACGTGAGCGGCTTCGCGTTCACCGCAACCAGGGAATCAACCTTGCCCGGAACCGTGTGAGGCCGCGGCGGGAAGGGATGCACGCGAGGTGGACCGTGCCGATGATGGAGTCCGTCGTGGTCCCAGTTCGAATCACGGACGCGGCCAAGGCCGTACCACCTGCCACCGGGCTGCCATCCCCAGCCTCCGCCACATTGCATCCACGAGCCGTAGTGGAACGGAGCCCAACCCCATGGGTACGGAGACACCCAGCTGTAGCCGCCGGCGGGATACCACGCCCAGATGCCGCTCGCGTAGGGATCCCATGCGGCGGAGGCGAAGTACGGCCGCCAGATGCGTCCGCAGCCGTCCACGTCGGAGAACGCACCGTAGTAGTTGAGGTCGGCCAGGCCGTAGGAGGAGCCCGAGCCGGCGAGGGCGTTTCCGCGGCTGTAGCGCTTCTGGTATTCGGTCTGCTGCTCGTCCCAGATGTCGAAGGGCGCATCTTCCATGCCGGCGATCAGGTCCGCGGGCGCGTGGGTCGCCGTGTTGAAGATGAGGCTCTTCATCTTGCCGACTTCGCGTGTGCCTGCCGTGTTGGTGAAATCGGTTGTGCCGCTGATGACGGAGAGACGACTCTCGGGGTCTTTCACTTCCAGTCGCAGATGCGCACC
>CAZZVI010000210.1:0-2480 GCA_964657335.1 uncultured Terriglobus sp. | reverse complement strand
CTCATCGTCTGAGGCTCCTGCGTTCGAAGCTGTCGCGTCCCCGGTGATCTTGAGGGTGTCCGTGCCAGCCGAAGCGGACGGGTCATGGGCCGCGGGTGTTTGCGCCTGCGATGCCGGCCAGTAGAGCACGGCGGCCAGCGTCATCGAGAGAAGTACGGTCCTGCGGTTCATATCCGCCTCATGATGTAGGTCGAATTGATGCGCCTGTAGGGAATCAAAGCGGGCTTGAGAAACGAGACGAGTATAGGCCGCTGGTGGACTTTGAGCAAAGGTTTGCCTGGGTCAGCCGTCCTGTGTAACAAACCTGAGCCGCGCGGTGTCTACAGTTTAGCTTTCCTCTCGCAGAAGGAACTGCTTATGTTTGAGGCATCGCTCGTTGAATCGTCGGGTGCGCTGAAGTCCAGATCGGGCCGCTATCTCTGGATCACTGGTTCGTTCAATGCGGCCATCGTCGCTGTCATGATCCTGATCCCATTGCTGTACCCGGAAGCGCTTCCGAGAACGGCCATGAGGGGGATGTTGTCTGCGCCGCCGCCTCCACCTGCGCCACCGCCGCCGAGGGTGGCTGCGACGAGGGTTGCGGACGTGGTCGCGAGGCTGGATCCGTTCACCGCTCCCACCAGAGTTCCTCACGCGATCGACACCAGGCATGATGACGCGCCGCCTCCGAGTGTGGGAACGGGTGTGGTCAGCATGGTGGATACCGGCAGTGGCAGTCTCGGACCGGCCGGCGCTCTCGGGTTTGGTGCGGCTCCTCCGGTTGTGAACGTTTCGCCGCCCAGGGCTGTAGCTCCGCTTCACATCTCCAGCGGCGTCATTGCCGGGAGCAAGCTGTCTGGCTCCGGCCCGGTGTACCCGCCCATCGCCAAGGCCGCGCACGTGTCGGGTGCTGTGGTGCTGCATGCTGTCATCTCGAAGGCGGGCACCATCCAGAGCCTCTCGGTGGTCTCCGGCCCGGAGATGCTTCGTGCGAACGCGGTTTCCGCCGTGCAGGAGTGGAGGTACAGGCCTTATCTGCTGAATGGCGAGGTCACTGAAGTGGAGACGACGATTACGGTGAACTTTCTCTTCGGCGGTTAGGGAGGCGCTCACTCCGCTTTTCAGCGTCGGGTGCGACCGCATTTGCTCTACTCGCCCCTCTCCCATCTCGACCGGAGCACAATCCCAAAAACTGTCATTTCGACCGGAGCGCAGCGGAGTGGAGAAACCTGCTGTTCGAGCTTAGCCGCGGCACAACAGCAGGTTTCTCCACTGCGCGACGATACGGTAGTCGCTCCGGTCGAAATGACAGAGTTCCCATGGGTCAGCAGAGTTCCTACATCTGGTCACTGCCTGCGGTAAAAGCCCGTCCATGTTGCAGTCTTCACAAAGAGCAGGTGACAAGCCTGGGTGCAAAGACGTTACACTCAACCCGTGAAAATCAAGACGAAGATCCTGTTCGCATCTCTTCTCGCTACCGCGCTTGCCTCCACCGTCTCCGCGCAGGACACCAAGGCCTTTCTGGGCCGCTGGGACCTGACTTCCACGCCCGCGACCGGCAAGCCGTATCCGCAGTGGATCGAGCTGACCGACAACGGCGGCACCATTGAAGGCAAGTATCAGCCGCGTGGCGGGGCGTGGCATCCGATCACCGGCGGGCACATCGAGGCGGGCAAGCTGATCCTGCCGGTAGAGCCGGCGGGCCGCGGTCCAGCAGTCACCTGGGAGCTGACGTCACCCGGCGCAGGCAAGCTGGCCGGCATCGAGAAGCGCGGCGATGCCGAGGACGGCCTCACGATTGCCGGCGTCACGGCGCCTTCGCTCGATCGTCCGATGCCGAAGAAGTGGTCCAAGCCCGAGCCCCTGTTTGACGGCAAAGACCTGAATGGATGGGAGCCGATCGGCACGGTCGAGAACAACAAGTGGATTGCGCGCGACGGCCAGCTGGTGAACGACAACCCTGAAGTGCCCGGCCAGAGAATGCGCCCTGCAGCCAACATCATGACCACCGCGAAGTTCCAGGATTTCAAGCTGCACATCGAGGTGAACTGCCCGGAGGGGGGCAACAGCGGGATCTATCTGCGCGGCCGCTACGAGTTACAGGTGGGCACCGAAGGCGGCAAGCTGCCGTCGCACGAGATGGGCGCGATTTATAGCTGGTATCCGCCGCCGGCTGGCGCGGAGCTTGGTCTTGGCAAGTGGACGACCTTCGACGTCACCTTCGTGGGCCGGCATGTGACGGTGTATCGCGATGGCAAGCTGTACCACGATAACGTCGAGATTCCCGGCCCGACCGGCGGCGCGCTCGACAGCAATGAGGCCGAACCCGGGCCGTTTTATCTGCAGGGCGATCATCACGGCGTCATCATGTACCGCAACATGATGATTTCTGTTCCAAAGAAGTAAGGTGCGCCTTGAACGCGAGGCTGCCCGTTTGCCGGGCAGCCTCAGTTCCGGCCGAGATTCGTTGGGAGATGCAGGTAGCTTCCATGTGACCTGGC
>CAZZVI010000209.1:4355-5885 GCA_964657335.1 uncultured Terriglobus sp. | reverse complement strand
GAACGAAGCGCAGCGTAGTGAAGTCGAAGGACCTGCTTTTCTCTGTGCCACCTTGGCTGCCCGAAGGAAAGCAGGTCCTTCGACTACGCACTGCGTGCTCCGCTCAGGATGACGGGTGTCGCGTGGACGGGCGGATGAGCTAACCTACCGCGAGTTGCCATACAACTGCCGGTACATCTCGCGGTTGCGCAGGATGGACTGCACGTAATCGCGGGTCTCGGTGTAGGGGATCGACTCGACGAACTCCGGCAGGTCTTTGTAGTTGTTCTCGGCCATCCAGTTGCGGACGGGCACATCGCCCGCGTTGTAGGCGGCCAGAGCGTACTCCGGTGTGCCGTTATAGCGGTCCAGGACCTGGCGCAGGTTCATGGTGCCGAGGCGCAGGTTGGTCTGCGGATTGAGCAGGGCCACCGGCGTGAACTTCTTCACGCCGCCGCGCTTTGCCTCGGCTTTGCCGACGGCGGGCAGCAACTGCATCAGGCCCATCGCGTTTGCGCGTGAGATGGCACCGGGGTTGAATTCGCTCTCCTGGCGTATGAGCGACGCGACTAAGTAAGGATCGAGTCCCTGTGCCTCGGCGCTTGCGGACAGGTCGCTCCAGTAGGGCTTGGGGAAGAGCAGTTGCCAGTACTCGTTGGGCACTTCGCTGACTGGTAGCGTGTAGAAGCCGACGCCGCTGCGCTTGATGGCCTGCAGCGCGCGGACGTTTTCGCCGTAGCTGGTGTAGATCTCCGCCTCGGCGAGCGCTCCCCATTGCGATGAGGTGCCGCTGGCCTGGATCTCCGGCGCGATGTACTCGTTCAGCGCGGCGTTGGCGAGCAGCCTCGCCTTGATGAGGTGTGGGTCGTTCTCAGGCAGCGCGGCGACCAGCGTGGGCGGCGCAGGCGCGCGGACAGACGCGAGCGCAGGCGCCGGATCGACCTGCGGCTGTGGTCCCATGGCGGTCAGGCGCTGCCGCGCCAGGTTGGCGTAGTAGTAGTTGCGATACGTCGTCGAAAGCGAGGTGTAGAAGTTTGCGGCCTGTGGCAGGTTCTTCTCAACGTCTTCGTACAGGCGGCCGCGCCAATAAAGTGACGTGGGCGCCTCCGCGCTGGCCGGATACTTGATGACCTGCTCTTCCATCAGCCGCGCGGCTTCGGCGTTGTTGCGCAGGCGGTAGTTGAGCCAGGCCGCTCGCCAGTGGGCCGAGGGAGCATAGGTGCTGTTGGGGAAGAACTCCACCAGCTTCTCGTAGTGCTCGATCGCCTGCGGCTGGTTACGCTTGATCAGGTACATGTTGCCGCCGGAGTAGAGCGCCTCCTCAAGCCAGCGGCTGTGCGGGTACTTTGCTTCCATTTGCTGCAGGATCGAAGCATGCCCGGACTGATCATTCTCGTTGCGTGAGATTTCCGCCAGGATGTAGAGCTTCAGCGCGGCGCTGTCATCGCCGGTGTCGGGCAGGCGTTCGGCCTCGGAGCGAGACAGGTGCTTCAGGCGGAGATCGCAGACTGCGGCATAGATCTCGAGTGCATCGCGGTCCGCCTGCGAGAG
>CAZZVI010000209.1:2789-4255 GCA_964657335.1 uncultured Terriglobus sp. | reverse complement strand
CCAGCGCGTGCTGCGGATCGTTGTTGAGCAGGTAGGCGTTCGCCAGCGTGACTGGAGCGCTGGGAACGAAGATGCTGCCCGGATACTTGTCTCCAAAGTTCGTTAGCAGGGCGATGGCGCTGGCTGCATCGTGGTTCTGCAGGGCGGCCTGTGCGCCGAGGTAGTCCGCGTAATCGCGCAGGGAGACGCCTGCCGTGGATGCCTGCCGGTATGACGTCACTGCGTCACCGTATCGCCGGTCGGCGGCGTACGCGTGTCCCATGGCGAGAAAGGCAGCGGCGGCCGGTTCGCCTGGATGTGCCGCGGCGTAGTTCTGCACGCCGGCAAAGGAAGCCGCCGAGCGCGACAATGCAAGCTGCTGCGCCATAGGCCGCAGCGTCGATGTTTCGACAAAGGCGGTGGTCAGCTTGCGGCTCTGTGGCGTGGGGGTTGAGACGATTCGCGTGGTCCGGGCGTGCACGGCGTTGCGGCCGGAGGCCTTGGCGCTTGCGGCTGTCCGGCCTTTGGCTGCTTTGCCTGTGCCGCGGGCAGGCAAAGCAGCCGCGTGGCTGCCTTTCTTCGCTGCCGTTGCGGGATGCTTGACAGGAGCGGCAAAGCTCGCGGTGGTCAGAGCGCCGGCCAGCAGCAGGGATGGGAGAAACTGCTTCACGTCTCCAATGTATGACGCGAACGCGCGGCCAAGGTCTTGTCGCGTCAGATTCGGGAACCAGCGCTGGTTACGACGAACTGTCCTGCTCCGAACCGGGCGGTATTGCGGCGTCGTTGTACTCACTCCTGACCTGTTTCGCTTTGCCCTGAGTCGACAGCGGACGTACACTTCAATGAGCAGATGCCCACCGTCGTAGAACAGCCCGGAACGGAAGAGATCCACCCCGATGTCGCGCTTGTCGCCGCCGCCAAGGCGGGCGACACCGCTGCGTTCGAAAAACTGGTGCGTCAGTATGACCGGCAGATCTTCCGGGTGGCGCAGCACATCACGCAAAACCGCGAAGATGCTGAAGACATTACGCAAGATGTGTTTATGAAGGCCTACGGCAAGCTGGAACAGTTCCAGGGCAACAGCAAGTTCTCCACCTGGCTGACTCGCATTGCGGTGAATGAAAGCCTGATGCGGCTGCGCAAGCGCAAGACCAGCCGCACCGTCTCCATGGACCAGGATGTGCAGACGGAAGAGGGTTCCATCCCGCGCGACTTCGCCGACTGGACGCCCGATCCGGAGCAGCAGTACAGTTCGTCGGAACTCGGCGACATTCTGCAGCGCACGATAGCCGGATTATCGCCGGGATTCCGCACCGTTTTTACTCTGCGTGACATCGAACATTTGTCGACGGAAGAAACCGCCTCCGCGCTCGGGTTGAGCGTTCCGGCGGTGAAATCCAGACTTCTTCGAGCGCGGCTGCAGTTGCGGGAACGTTTGAGCCGCTACCTGAAGCGCAAGGACGGGAGCATCAAGCCGTGACCTGCAC
>CAZZVI010000209.1:0-2689 GCA_964657335.1 uncultured Terriglobus sp. | reverse complement strand
GAAACCTGCAGCGTTCCTGAGCTTGAATCCACCGAGGTGTCGTTCAGCGCCGTCTTCTCCTGCGTGGTGCCTTGCGTCTTCTTCAGCATGACCATGCCGCGCATGAGCGTTGCCGCAGTCGCCGCAGTGACGGTATCGGACATGACAACGGCCATATCGAAGTGAATGCCGTTGGCGAAATCTACGGTGTAGCGCGAACTCTTCATACGGTTCTTGACCGAGTCATAGTCGGTCAGGGACGATGCTTCGCCGAGTACGGAGCGCATCATGGTTTGCGTGCCCTTCTGGTCCAGCAGGCTCCAGATCGCGCGTGAATCCACGAGATTCATCTCGTTCATCATGTCGCCGTTGGTCAGCATGTTGCCGGCCAGGCCGTCACGCGCATCCAGACCTGCTTTCACCGCGGCGACATCGCCGAACATCATGGTCGTCTGGTTTAAAAACACCACGCTCATGCCTGCTGCGCCCATGGGGTAAACGGTGTAGTTGCGCACGGTCTGCGCCTTTACCTTCTGCTTAGTGAAGGTTGCCAGGATGTTGGCGGTTTGAAACTGGCCCTGTGCGATGCCGACCGTGTGGGTGTCGCTTGCGCCGCCACCGTTACGGAAGGCCGCGAACGCAAGCGTGTCGGTGTCGCGATCAAGCTTCATGCCGCTGCTCTTCAGCGCGGTTTCCAGACGCCGCAGCTCGGGCGGCATGATCTTGTCTTTCAGGTTCATGGCAGCGGGCGAGCCCTGCATCGCGCGGTAGTCCACCACGATCAACTGCTGCACATCGTTGGGAATGGCCGACTTTGCGTCACCGCTCAACTGCGATGCACGAGCGAGCCCGGCGGTCATCACGCCCGCTCCCACCACTGTCAACACTGCGCGATAGATCGATGCTTTTATCATGCCGCCTCCACACTCATTCGGGTTCTCATCAGGATTATGACAGTTCCTCAGGCCAGTTCATCGGCTGTTCCAGCCGTCGCTCCAGCACTTTTTCTTCAAAACGGAACCCGTGTATTTGACGCATCCACAGCGGCTCGGTTTGGCCCGGACAGCAGGCTTCCTCCGGCACCAGACCGATTAACTCGCCGCCGGCGATATCCAACCCGGCCAGCCGCGCCAGTTTTTCGACGGCCGCGTGCACCTGTTCGACGGGCGTTGCGCGGAAGTCGGTGACATTCATGCTGACCTGGGCGCGTCCGTCCACCAGCACGCCCATGGCCTTGACACCGCGCATGCCGCCGCCGGATTCACGCAGCGCGCGCGCGATCGCCCGGGCCGCGTGCAGGTCACCGTCTCGCAGGAAGACGTTGTAGGCGATCAGGAACTGCCGCGCTCCCACGGCGCTTGCTCCCGCGGTGCGATGCAGATCGCACGTGCCCACGTCCGGGCAGCGCGTCGGATCGGTACGGACCAGGTCACGCAGACCCTCAAACTGGCCTCGCCGAACATCTTCGAGCTTGATGCGGTCCGGCCGCCGCGCCGCTGCTTCGTAGAAGTAGACGGGAACGCCGAACCGACGCCAGATATCGAGTCCCGCGTGGTGCGCCAGGGCCGCGCACTGACCCAGCGAGTAGTTGCGCACCGGCACAAACGGCACCACGTCCGCAGACCCGATGCGCGGATGCACGCCGTTCTGTTGTGTCAGGTCGATCAGCTCGGATGCGCGGCCGACGGCACGGATCGCGGCCTCGGCGACAGCCTCCGGCGCGCCGGCAATGGTGACGACGCTGCGGTTGTGCGCCGCATCCATCGACCAGTCCAGCAGGCTGACGCCAAACACGTTCATCGAACGGACGATCTCCCGGACCACCCGCTCATCACGTCCCTCGGAAAAGTTGGGAACGCACTCCACAATCGGTTCTGCCATTGCTACATCACCACGGTCGTTGCTTATGCTCTGTCCCACTCATCCGCTGCGCGTAGAAATGGAGCACCCGGCTATTTACTTCACTTCCACCAGCTATACCCAATCGAAAACTGCACACTCGCGTTGACGCCCGGGTTGCGATCTCCGAGGCTGGCTGACGAGATATGGACCGCATTTGCGCCCAGGTCGACAGACCGCCGCGGCTTGACGAAGTAATGCAGGCCGATGCCGCCCTGCGGCGTAAAGTTCCACACGCTGGCATCGGAGTTGGGGCCGTCATTGACCAGGTTGACCGGTCCCTGACCATACGCCGGATACTTGTGATTCGTCCACAACACGCCTCCCGCGGCCTGCGCGAAGGGCATGATCTTGTGTCCGGCGGTGAAGTTCCAGCGCAGGATAATGGGGGTGATGGAAGCGCCATGGTATGTGCCTCCAACCGTGTACGGGGACGAGCAGTTGATGACGTTCGTCACCGCCGTGGCGACGCAGCTTTGCCGCTGAAAGGTTGGTGTATTGGACTGCCAGTAGGGAAAGATCTCGACTGCGTATTCAAAGTTGCCGCGCAGCGTGCCATGGCCGATCTGCGGTGTGAGTACCTTGCCAAGATGCGCGCCCGCCATGAAGAACTGGAAGTCGTCACGCATGTCGGTGACGCCTTTGCCGCCCTGGAAGATCGCGCCGTACTCCCACCCCTGTGTGTGCGCCTGCGCCTGCACTGGCGATTCCTGCGGCGCGGCCTGCCCACCGGCAACAGCGGCGCACAGCAGCGCAAAGCCCGCGACGATCGTTCCGAAAACCTTCTGCATCATCCCTCACAAAGCAAAGC
>CAZZVI010000208.1:3360-5888 GCA_964657335.1 uncultured Terriglobus sp. | reverse complement strand
GGCAGGCACGGGAGCGTCCGCGGCGTCGCCAATCACGATGGTGTCGATCTGCGAGGGATCGTCCTTGTCGTCCTTGTCCGCAGCCGAAGCGCCCGCGGCAGCCCCGCCTGGAGTACGAGAGGCGCTTTGGCCGTCGTCGACGAACTTTCGCGCCTTGCTGTGTCCCAGGCCGAACGAGACCGCCGAAAGCGTTGCGGCCGCGATCAGGGCGGCGAGCAGAATGGCAGCGGGACGCGGCGGCCTGCGGTCGATGACATGGAAGGAGGGAGCGCTGCGAGAAGGTGCGCCGTTAGCAGGAGGCGGCTGCATGAGTGGTGCTCCTTATGATGCTATGCCCAGGCCCTGAGCGCGAAGGCCGGTACCTTCCGTCACAGAGTGCGAGGGAGCCGTACATCGCACTAGGCAGATCGCGTGGTGCGGGTTAGCCTGTCTGCGTCAGCAGAATGCTGATCTTCAGGGCTGGTGCGCGGCCCTGACGCCCAACCACTCTTCGAAGGATGATACGACCGCTCGATGGCCCACTTTGGAGTTCTGACACTCAGCATGATGGGGCACCTCTTCCCGATGAGTACCCTCGGCTGCGAGCTGCAGAGCCGTGGGCATCGGGTCACGTTCTTCTGCTTCGAGGATGCGCGCGAGTTTCTGCAAAGCACCGGCCTGAATACGGTGACGGTCGGGCGTGCCGAGTTTCCGCTCGGCTACACAAAGCAGGTCTCTGACAACCTGAGCAAGCTAAGCGGGGCGAAGGGCGTGGCGTACTCCATCGAGGTTCTCTGCCACCAGGCAACCGCGCAATTTGCTGAGTTGCCGGAGGCGATCGCTGCGGCCGGCGTGGACGCGTTGCTGATCGACCAGTTCGCCATGAGCGGCGGAACCATCGCGGAACACCTCGGGCTGCCGTACGTCCATGTTGCCGCCGCGCTCATGGCAAATGTCGAGAGCGGTGTGCCTCCGATCAATGTCGCGTTCGGACCGGAACGCAATCTGACCTCTGCGATCCGGAATCCCATCGCGACCGCCCTGGTCAAGCGTGTGTTCCGTCCCATTCGATCCAAACTCAACATGCAGCGCCGGGCATGGGGACTTCCTGTGTACACCGAGTTCTTCAATGAGCGCTTTGCCGGGCACCCCCAGATCTGCCAGGAGCCGCCGAGCTTCGAGTTCCCGCGCCGCACCCTGCCGCCGGAGTTTCACTTCGTCGGCCCACTGCACAGGCAAGCCTCGCGCACGGCCGTCCCATTTCCATGGGAGCGCCTGGACGGTCGGCCGTTGATCTACGCGTCTATGGGAACGCTGCAGAACGGCATGGACTGGGTCTTCAGGACGTTCGCGGAGGGTTGCGACGGGCTGAACGCACAGCTGGTGCTCTCCCTTGGTGGCAACCTCGATCCCGGGAAGTTCGCCGGCTTACCCGGCGACCCGGTAATTGTGGGATTCGCACCGCAGCTGGAGCTACTGAAGCGCTCGTCCGTGTGCATCACGCACGCCGGCCTGAACACGGCGCTTGAGGCCCTGGCGTGCGGTGTCCCCATGGTGGCGATCCCCATCACGAACGATCAGCCCGGCGTCGCGGCCCGCGTCCAGTGGACGGGAACAGGACGCATGCTGAGCCTGAAGCAGCTCACATCGCAGTCACTGCGAGAAGCAGTCCAGGATGTGCTGACCACGCCCTCATACCGCGCCAGGGCAGGGCATCTGCAGCAGGAAATCGCCGGTCTCAATTCACTTGGGAGAGCGTGCGAGATCGCGGAAGGAGTGCTGCCGCGCCCATCTCCTGAGATGCCCTAGACAGAAAATCCAGTGTCGAAGGGAACGTAATTGTTCTAGTGATCTTTCAGAACCGCATAGCACTCGCATGTTCCCGCTCGAGTGCGTCGACATCGAGCAGACGGATGCGGTCGCGAACGTACTCCAGCATGCCTTTCCGCTTGAGCCGCACCATCCCGACCGAAACGGAGGTACGTCATACCCCGAGCATGATGGCAAGAAAGTCCTGCGGCAGCGCGAGCTCCGCCGTTCCGGCGCGGTCGGCGCAGAGCAGCAGCCACCGTGCCAGCCGCTGACTGATGTCGTGCTTCGCATTGCACGCGGCAGACTGGGTCGCCTGGGTCAGCTGCATCTGGACATACCGCAGGGCAAGCTGTTGAAACTCGCCTCCAAGGCTCCGCCTGTGCATCCACGATTTTTGAGACGTAGCCTGTACCCGGCATCTGCATGTAGATCCGATTCAGGCTGCGCCGCACACCCATGAACGCCGAAACGCCAATTACCAACTCATACCCGAACAGACCGACTTCCACTTCCGTCCCATCCTGGAAGGTAGACGTCATGGACCCGACACCTGACTCGATGAAGAAGATGCGGCCGATGCCATGATCAACCGCTCCAGTGGCTCTCTTAGGGGAAGGTGCGTGTAGCGCAGCTTCAGGCGCGCGATGCTCTCAGCGGAAAGATGCCGCAGGATCGTATTGCGGTACAGAACGGGCGCCGCTTCGTTGAACGCTGAGGGATGCCGTTCGGCAGGGGAA
>CAZZVI010000208.1:0-3260 GCA_964657335.1 uncultured Terriglobus sp. | reverse complement strand
GTACAGAACGGGCGCCGCTTCGTTGAACGCTGAGGGATGCCGTTCGGCAGGGGAATTGCCGGTTAGTGAGGCAGCATGGAAGTCCATTCACTCCCCAGGCGTGCGCCAGGAGCGCTGCTCCGTCCAAGCAGGCCAGACATCATTTCAGAGAAGGCCTTCGGTCCGCCCGTCGGCAGCAGTGTATGCGGCTGCTGCGGGATGCACTTCGCGGCGCCGGTGAACATCACGACAAGATGGCTCTGCGGGGAGTGCTCCGCGGCAAAGCGAGCTGCCTCGCTGACCTGCTCGCCGGTAAGCGTCTGGCAAAGAACGATGATCGCGGGACTTTCTCGACGAATCGCCGCCTGGAATTCCGCAAAATTCCTGGCTGCGTAGCACCGGCAGCCCAACGTCACCAACATCCACTGGCGCGTCAGCAGAAGCAGGTCATAGCGGCCGTAGCACAGCGCCGGCGGCCCTTGCGGAGCCCGATCCGCGCAATCAACGTGTGACAATCCGCCAGCGATCTGCATACAACACGATGGCACGGCGGACTGGTCGGGCTCTGCTCGGTATCGTGCTTCCAGCGCGCGAGACATTAGAAATCTTGGGGAATAGAAGGCACGGGGCAGCTTGCAGGCTGTCACGCCCGGAAGCCGGCATCGAACTCCACCGCGTTGTCCAGGTGCTGTTTCACCGTCTTGTAGCACTCGCATGCTTTTTCCTGCAGTCCGCGAGGATTCAGGACGTGGATCTCTCCCCGGTGCTGGTCGATCAGGGCCAGGTCTTTGAAACGTCTCAACGCCACCCCGGCACTCATGCGGCGGACGCCTAGCATGGTGGCGATCGACTCCTGCGACAGTGCAAGAGACCGGCCGCCGGCACAGTCGACGCACAACAGGATCCACCGCGCCAGACGTTGCTCCACATCGTGCTTTGCGTTGCAGCCGGCGGTCTGCGCGACCTGCGCCAGCTGCGCGCCAACGCTGCGGAGCGCCAGGCCATGAAAGTCGTCGCAGCGCCGAAACTCTGCCCGCGCCGCAGCCATCGGTGCGACGAATCCATGCCCATCCAGCAGCATGTACACCCGGTTCAGACTGCGCCTTGTGCCCATAAGAGCCGATATGCCAAGGACAGACTCAAAGCCGAACAAGCCAACCTCAACCTGCGACCCGTCGTCGAATGTGGTCGTCATCAAAGCAACGCCAGCCTCCAGAAAGAAGAGATTGTCGATGGCATTGCCGGGAAACTCGATCTCACGCCCGATCGGCAGGCTCACGGGCTGTACACGGAGCCGCTCCACAGACTCAGGAGGCAGACTCCTGAGGATTCTGTTCGTAAACCGAAACGTCCTCGGCAGCGGTTTGACAGGCATGGAAGAGAGCTTTGCAGCGCTACATAGATCGTTGATAGGACGCTTCGTTCCATTACATCGGCAAGTATTTTCTGAGGCGAAATCTACTTATGGAGCGCATCCGTGTTTATTAAGCGCTCTATGCGGCAGACCCTGATAAAAAGGAGGTCGAATCTGGATCGATGGAAGATCAGGCAAAGCCCCACATTGTTTCCGCTGATCGTCTCGACGGCTCGCTGATCATCACCTTCAGTGACGGTCAATGTGGGATGTACAGTTCCGCTCTGCTTTACAAGATACTCCCCCAGGCAGAGGAACTAATCGAAGCCGGGGACCATGCAACCGGTGATGACTCCCGGTTGAGAAGATCTCGTGATTAATCTTCGAAGCTGATCGTTACCGCTCACAAGCAGCCGGCAACCGGCGATACTCTGCAGTCGCCCCTCCTCCCAGGTCGGGCAGTTCCCATTGGGACAGGCGTTCCCCCCGGCGCCTGTTGCCCCTCCGCATCGCTCCGCTCGGCTCCTCAACTCCGTTCTCTCGTCGTCAGGGCGCACACGACACCCCTGACCGGCGGCCCGCGCATAAAATAAAATTTGTACCGCACGCAGCCTCGAACGCGTCGTTCCCGATGATCGGGGATTAGGCTCAATTCCAGCACCCCACGGAGCCTGCTACGGATCCGAACAGCACCGCAAGAACCTTAGCCGAGACTCTCACGGGGACGGGGTCTGAGCCTCCTTGTCCGCCGCTCGTCCTCACGGGGCGCGACCCGATTCTCCAGCAGGGGGAGCGCCTGCAGCGCTTTGCCGCGGAGTGCGGCCAGGCCGGCGCGGCCGACGCGATCGACTACTTCCTCACACAGCCGTACACCGGCGGCAAGCTGCCGCACCTGCTGCTGTTCGGGGGCATATCCAGCCGGGAGCCACTCGAAGGTGCGGTTCTGGTGCACCAGTACCGCCTCGGCGGTGTGCCGCTCGGCGTCTTCGTCACGGAAGACATAGGCGGCGCACGCAACATCCTTGCGCCCGCGCCGATGCGCAGCGCAATCGCGGTCCGCGCAGCGAAGTTTCTGCTACACGACTGGGGAGCGCACCTGGCCGTGCTGTCGCTCGAGGATGGAGCCTTCCGCCCGGCGCCCGGCGATTTTGAGCAGCACTGGGCCTTTCGCCGGCGCACGCTGCTGCGGCGTCTGCCGCTGCAAAGCAGTTACCAGGCCACGCTGAATACGATGGGCCCGCACACCCGCCGCAACTTCCGCCTGTTTCGGCGGCGCGCACTCGGCGCCTACGACTGCACGTACGTGCCGCAGGCCGGCCTGAGCGAAGGGGACTTCATCGCCCTGAACGCGCTCTGCGACTATCCTGTCCCGCTGAAGGTGGCGCAGTGGCGATACCGCAGTGTGCATGCCGTGCCGGGCGGCGTTCTGGCCGGCGTACAGGCTCGAAACGGCGATTGGATCAGCATGGTCGGCGGACGGCGTTCGCACGGTACCTTCGCCATCGACTGGCAGATGAACCGCTCCGACTTCCGGCGGGTCTCGCCCGCGACGCTCCTGCGCGGTTTCCTCATCGAGCATGAAGTCGGCCTCGGCACAACCAGCCTGCTCTTTCAGGGTGGCACGCCGCACTCCATGCAGAACGCCTTCCAGCCTGAGAGCGTGGTCGACCTCGTCGCATCGTCGGGATCGCTCCCTGCCACGCTGCTGCGACGCATCGCCCGCCACCTGCGCCGCCCGGAAAACTTCCTGGTCGAGACACTCGCCGACAAAACACTCGAGTGGCACGCCGGCGTCGAAGCGTAAACCCAAACATCCGCACCAATCTGTCATTTCGACCGGAGCGAAGCGGAGTGGAGAGACCTGCTGTTTGCACGAGCGCCACGGCACCCAAAGGAACAGCAGGTTTCTCCACTCCGCGACGATGAA
>CAZZVI010000207.1:3121-5906 GCA_964657335.1 uncultured Terriglobus sp. | reverse complement strand
CCGTACAGCTACAGCATCGAGGGAGGCTCAGAGCTCGCCGGCGGCCGCGAGAGCCTGAACGGCTCCGGCGGCGCGACCTACCTGCCGTCGGTGGGCCGCAACACGCTGCGCCTGCCATGGACGGAGAACGTCGATCTCCGCGTCGCGCGGACCTTCGCCACACGCGAACGCCTGCGCCTCAGCCTGAGCGCAGAGGCCTTCAACCTGCTGAACCACGTGAACGTCACGTCGGTCGAACAACGCGCGTTCCTGCCGGGAACCGCCGTCGCCGGCATCGTGCCCCTCGTCTTCCAGGATGCAGCCACGATCGCCGCCGAGGGGCTTACGACGCGAGCCTTCGGCGTGCCGGGCAGCTCGACCGGCAGCCCGGCCCGCGAACGTCGCCTGCAGGCAGGATTACGGTTGGCCTGGTAGCGATGCGCCGACATCCTGAGCCCGGGAGCCCTCATCTACCCGCACCGGGTGGAACAGCAGGACGCCGGGCGTCGTCGCCGTGTCAAGAGGGCGGGAACCTTCATCGGGCTCCAACTCCTGCGCCACGAGCAACTTCCGTCTCGAAAACAGTTGGCATGTTATTTCTTCGGATTAACTAACATAGAAGTAGGGCCGACTCTGATCGAGGGTGGAAACGGACATGACCGTCCGCTCCTGACGTCTGCACCGCGCGTAGAAGTTGTCTAGAATGAGGAATTTAGCACCAAGTCTTCTGGAAAGAATACTTTGGGGAGCCGGAACCTAAGTTACTGAAAAGAAGGAATTAGAAAAACGGGGGAGGGTGTTCACTCCTCCACGATGGTTGTAGTCGCGTCTTCGGCTCCATTGTCTTCAATCGGAAAGCGCGTGCCGCGCTTGCGGTCGAAGACCTTGCGGACGACCCAGATGGCCAGCACGATCAGCAGCAGGCCGACGATAAACAGCACGAGGTGTGCGTGGGCGCGGACGGTGTGGAAGAGGATGTCCACGACCGCGGGACCGTAGAAGTAGGTCAGCGTGGCGTACACGGTGAACTGGACCAGCTTGCCGAGGAACGCGGCGACGAAGAAGGTCACCGGCTTCATCTCGAAGACGCCCGCGCAGAACTCGAAGAGCTTGAACGGCGTCGGCGGCGGTCCCATCGCCGGGATGAGGATGGCGAGGAACTCCTGCTCTTCAAAGCGGTCGCGCAACCGCTCGTAGCGTTCGCGGTTGATCTTGCCCAGCAGGAATAATTCGCCGCCTAGCCGGCCGACGTAGAACGGCACCATGCTGCCGACCGCCGAAGCGATCGCGGCGATCAGCGGATAGATGAGGAACTTGTTGTGGTGCGTGCTGACCAGCTGCAGAAGGATCGGCTGCCACGGGATCGGGATGAGCGCCGAGTCGAAGAGCGATGCGACGGCAAGGCCGGTTCCGCCAAGGTGCATCAGACGCTCGCCCAGCCGCTTCAGCACGCCGGCATGCGCGGCCTTTGCGGGCGCGGCTTGGGCCAGGGCAAGCAGCAGGTGCGGCAGGTGAGCCAGGTGCATCACGGGTCATTCTAAACCTCGCGCCGTGCCGCGATACCGGATGAGAGAATGGACGGAACGCCGCGAGCCGAAACGGCAGGCAGGAAATACCGGAAGAGGGAAACAAAATACCCGGTTCGGCAGTCCTAAACGGAAGAGATCTGATCTAGCGTGCCTCCACTCGACATACCTCCCGGCCTGGACCGGCCTGAGGAGACCGGCCGTTCCACCGGAAGCTCCGGGGAAGGCTCCGCACCGGCTCCTGCGGGCGAGCCCCCAACGCGGCGGCCTCGTCGTGCGGGTCTGCGTGCGCGCTACCAGGACCTGGAAACGCATGAGCTGATCACGCTGCTGGATGAGATCGACGATGAGCGCTCGCGTGCGCGCTTTCGCGAGGCGATCTACATCTCGCTTATTGTGTGGCTGGTGTTCGGATGGGTGCTGGTCTACGGCCCGCGTTACCTGTGGCATGCGCCCGTGCTCATCTCCGCTGTGCCCGACAAGAAGCAGCAGATGACGTACCTGGATGTCCCGCCCGACCTGCAGAAGCAGTTGCGGAACAAGCCTGCGCCGAACATGAGTACGCACTCGACGGAGGCGCAGAGCCCTAAGCCGAGTCCGCAGGCTCCGCAGCCGCGTGCTGGAACACCCGCGCCTCCCGCACCGAAGCCGCAGCCGCAGAATCGTCCGCAGCAACAGCCGCCGCCGACGCCACAGCCGCAACAGCAGCCGCCACCGCAGCAGCAGGCGCGCAACACACCTCCCACGCCGACGCCGCCTACGCCACGCAACCAGCCGCTGGCCGACGCGCCCGCGCCGTCGCCGAACAAGAACATCTTCAACACGCCGCAAAGCGCGCGCGACCAGATTCAGCAGGCAGCGAAAAATGCGCGGAGCGGCGAAGGTGGCGACTACGGCTCGGCCGGGAACCGGCAGCAGGGCGGTACCAAGGCCGGCATGGAGATCCTGTCGGACACGCAGGGCGTCGATTTTGCCAAGTACCTGCAACGGCTGCTGGCGGATATCCGTCGCGGCTGGCTGCCATTGATCCCGGAGGAATGCCGTCCGCCGCTGAACAAGCAGGGCATCACCGGCGTGCGCTTCGCCATCCTGCCGGACGGCCGCATCGCGCCGGGGTCGATGCACCTGGACTACCCCACGCACGATGTGGCAATCGACCGCGCCGCGTGGGGCTCCATCACCGGCCTTGGCCAGGCGCAGCCGCTGCCGAAGGAGTTTCACGGACCGAACCTGGAGCTGCGCATCGAGTTCCGCGTCAACAAGGACGGACCGGAAGCGCA
>CAZZVI010000207.1:0-3021 GCA_964657335.1 uncultured Terriglobus sp. | reverse complement strand
CGATGGGCCGGATTGCTGCGCCGGGTTCCGGGCGATGGCTGATCGAGCATGCGTGAGATCTCGCGCAGCTCCGTCTGTACGCGGCGCAGTTGTGCCGCACCACGCCAGTTCGCTTCGTTGTCCGCGGCGGGTAGCGGCAGCTCCGGCTCGGGAGCGCGGGAACGCTCCTTCAGCAATTGGCGTGCGCCGGGTATGGTGTAACCCTCGTCGTACAGCAGGTGGCGAATCTCGGCGACTGCCTCGACATCGCGCCGGCGGTAGAGGCGCTGGCCGGTTCCGCCCTTGTTGGGCTTCAGTTGCGGGAATTCGCTTTCCCAGAAGCGCAGAACATAAGGTGGCAGATCGAGCAGGCGCGCGACCTCGCCGATGCGGAAGTACAGCTTGTCCGGAATGACCGGCAAAGCGGCGCTGGGCTTCGACTTGCCTGGCTTCCGGGAACGGGTTGCATCGGAACGTAGCACGCGCGCTTTAACTCCGGTCCGGTTCTGTCCGAATTAGTGTAGCGCTCCCGTTGCGCACGGCCTTGACCTCACGGTTCGGTACTGCAGCGGAAAAAAAGGCCCCGCAAAACGCGGGGCCTTGCTCATGGACAGGAACAGCGGGCCGGATGTGACATTGCAGAGCGCCGGATTGCCTCACGTGGAGTCATCTCCCTGATGAAAGACCCCGATGCTACTTCGCCAACGCTACGTGTAGTGCCAGGTTTGCCAGCCACCCTAGATATAGGGCTCTTGCTGTAAGTATGTCAAGCCGCTTCGTAGGTTTTCTTCCCGCTTTTTCGTGAGACACGACACAATGGAACCACCGCGCGGCGCGACGCGTATCCTGTGCTGGAAACCGCCACCAATCGGAGCGAACACTCTCATGCAACGTCACATACCTCTCGTGGTTACCGCACTTGCCCTGCTGCCGCTCGCGGGCTGTATGGTCCAGTCCCACAAAGATGCCAATGGAGACGACGTAAACATCTCCACGCCGCTCGGCGGCATGTCGGTCAAGACAGACAACGCCTCCGTGCAGAGCAAGCTTGGCCTGCCGCTGTATCCGGGCGCGGTGATGGAGAAGAAGAAGGGCGACGACAACGGATCGGCCGACGTCAACATGAACTTCGGCGCGTTTCACCTGCGCGTCCTGGCGATGGGCTTCACCTCGACAGACGACCCGACTAAAGTCAGCAACTTCTATCGCAAGGCGCTGTCGCAGTACAGCGATGTGATCGTCTGCCGCAACAAGCAGCCGGTAGGAACGCCGGTGAAGACCGGGCTAGGCCTGACGTGCGCGGACGACAACAAGGTCCACGCCGGATCAACTGAGTCGGACGACAGCGACGACACCGAGTTGAAGGCGGGCTCGCCCTCGCGGCAGCACATCGTCTCGTTCAAGCAGCAGGGCACGGGCACGAAGTTCGGCCTGGTGTCGCTGGAACTGCCTCGCAGCGATGACGGCAAAGGCGCTTAGTGGTCTGGTTCGCGTTCAATGCGACACGAGCCTGCGGCGTGGGTTAGCCTTTGAGGGGAATGGATTCGATCTGCCCTCGTTGTGGCGCTGCGCTGCCGTATGCCGATCATGCTTCGCCGGTGTTCTGCGGGCAGTGTGGTTTGCCGCAGTTGCGCGTTTCAGAAGATGCGCTCACCGCGGCGTCGCCGGTTCAGCCGGCCGAGGCCGTGGGCACTTTGAGCTGGTCACGTGCCTTTCGCATCCTGGCGTTAACGGCCACGCTGGGCGTCGCGATTCCGTCGATCCTGCCGGGTGCGCTGTCCAGCGGCGCCGCGGCGGGCGTCGCGCTGTTGCTGACGCCGGTGCTGACGCTTGTTTCCGTTTTTACGTACGGTCGTGGCCGCCTGGGCCGCACGACGAGCACCTCTGCCGGAGCGCACATCGGAGCTGTGCTTGGCTTGCTGATGGGTGCGTTCATCGCCTTTGCGACCGGCGTCGCCGGGTTCGTGCTGCGCTACGGCTATCACTCGCACGCGATGGACGACACCATCGGTCAGGCGATGAACCAGATGCCGGTGCAACTCGCTGCGCAGATGGCGTCGGTCGGGCCGCCACCGCCGGAGCTGCTCGCCTTCATCGCATCGCCGGAGTTTCGCGCCGGATCGTTCCTCTTCGGCCATGTCTTCTGGCTGGTGCTGCTGGTGGCGGCGGGAAGTGTGTGCGGATGGATGTCCGCGGTGATCCTTCGCACGCGCCGGCCGCCCGAAGCCGGATAGCGCTTGCCGCAGCCTTTCCGCGAAACGTATCATCACGGAACATGAGCGACGCCACCATGCCCGCATCCGCCGCACCGTCCAACGCAGACAAGCCGCAACTGCGCGAAAAGGGCCGGCTCATGTCGGCGTCGGAGATTGAGCGCACGTTGGTTCGGCTTGCCCACCAGATCGTGGAGAAGCACGAAGGCAGCGGCAACCTCGGGCTGGTCGGCATTAAGCGGCGCGGCGTGCCGCTGGCCCAGCGCATTGCGAAGATCATCGAGGCGATCGAGAAGCAGCCGGTGGAGACGGGCACACTCGACATCTCGTTCTACCGCGACGATCTCTCGACCAGCGGACCTCGGCCCACGGTGCAGCAGGCGGAGATCGGTTTCGACATTGCCGGCCGTGACATCGTCCTGCTGGACGACGTGCTGTACACCGGCCGCACCATCCGCGCGGCGCTCGATGCGCTGTTCGACCACGGCCGCCCGCGCTCCGTGCGCCTGCTGGTGCTGATCGATCGCGGCCACCGTGAGCTGCCGATCGAGGCGCAGTTTGTCGGGCGCGTGGTGCCGACCAGCTCTCGCGAGATCATCGAGGTCAAGCTCAAAGAGGTGGACGGCAACGACGGGGTGTTGCTGGTCGAGCTGGTGGATTGAAGAGTGCACCCGTTGCCTTCTTGCAAGGGCGCATGGCTTCAGCCGTTCGCTCCGGAGATAGCAGGGGCCTTCAGGCCCCTGAATGCCGCATGCGACAAGAGGGGCTTCAGCCCCGGGTTTTTTCGGCACACTGAACCGGGGCTGAAGCCCCTTCTTTATTCAAGGTC
>CAZZVI010000206.1:0-5959 GCA_964657335.1 uncultured Terriglobus sp. | reverse complement strand
GAACCTACGACTTCCACCGTGTGAAGGTGGCACTCTACCGCTGAGTTATGCGCCCGCGCTGGAGTGCGCTTGCCGGGTTCGAGAATACCACGGCAGCGCTACCGGCTCTAACTTAAGCACTTCGCAGCTCGGACATGTAGCTCGGGTTGGGCGGCTGGCAAATCTCTCTCCACGAACGTGCGGCGAGTACGGAAGGCCGACGGTTCACTGCAGCGCGTTCCCATCAAACGGAAGATGGTCTTCCGGAAAGAGATCACTTCGTGCGTTTCCGGTTCAGCGATAGCATCGTACATGTGTACGGGCGCATGCGAGCTGGGTCTTCACAATCCGAGGAGGAGCGCCTGCCGTCCCGCGTGGATGACGATCCGGAACCGCCGCGAGATGATCTCGACTCTCCTCCAACGGCCTCCGGCGCGGACGAAGAGGAGCTCGACGCCAATACGCGACCTTCGCAGGAATCGCTTTCTCTAGACGGCAATCCGCAACATCCGGGCTCCGACGGTGTCGGAGAAGATATGGCTACGCTGGCGCTCAATCCGGGCCTGATGGGTGGAAGTGAGGCCGACGAGCCCCTCGTGGGAACGCGCGGCGCGGATCTGGTGCAGGAACTACAGGCAGTCGCGGCGACGGACAAGGTGCCGGAGACGGGCGATGCCGAGGTGATGCTTCGCCTGAAGGCAGGGGAGCTGGAATGCTTCGACTACCTGATGAACAAGTATCGCCGGCCGATCGTGCACTTCATGTTCCGCATGGTGCACAACCAGGCGATTGCCGAGGAGATGGCGCAGGAAGTGTTTCTGCGGGTCTACCGTTCGCGTGAGACGTACCGGGCAGAGGCGCGGTTCACCACGTGGCTGTATCGCATCGCGACGAACCTGGCCGTGAATCACGCGCGGGACACGAAGAACGAGCGTACCGCTCCGACGATTCACCTGGACGAGCCGGACCCTGAAACTGGCAGCCTGCACGATGTTGCCGACGCAACGCCCACGATCGAAGCGGACATGCTGCGCCGGGAACGGATGAACGAGATCAAGCAGCACGTGCTTGCGCTGCCCGAGCGACAGCGCATGGCGGTGCTGATGCACAAGTACCAGGAGATGGATTACAAGCAGATTGGCGCGGTATTGAAGCTGAGCGAGTCTGCCACCAAGAGCCTGCTGTTCCGCGCATACCAGACGTTGCGCGAGCGGCTGAAGGAATTTGTTTAAAGCAGTCGAAGGAAGGTTGTTATGTTCTCCCTCAGGAAGAAGAACGCGGTAACGGACGAGCAGGCGATGCAGGAGATGATGCTTCTGCTGGACGACTGGAAGGCACCGGAGGTGTCGCCGTGGTTTGACGCCCGCATGGCGGCCCGTTTTCGCGAGGAGCGGGCACGCGCACCGGAGAGCCTGTTTGCGCGCCTGCGCGATAGCTGGCTGTTCAACAATCACGCGGTAACGAAGCCGTTAATGGCGGGTGCGATGGCCCTGCTGCTGGTTGCGGGTGGCGGAGGCTACTGGCAGGCGACGCACATGTCCACTGAAACCAAGCCCGCCGGCGTTTCGGCGACGCTGCAGGACCTGCAGATTCTCGACAACAACGCGCAGGCAATCCAGCAGATGGACCAGCTGCTGGACGACTCGGACGGAGACGCTTCTCCGCAAAGTTAGGCTGCCGCTGCAAGCTGGGTTGGCGGTATGCTGTTTTTATCCACGCTCCTGTTTTGTTTTGTTTGCCGGGCTTTTCGACTGCCATGAGGATCTTGCATGCCACATTCCGGACCGTTGCCGCGTGCTGCCTTGCCGCAGTGTGCGCAGCGGGGGCGTGGGCAGGCCGGCCTGCACAGAACAGAACCGTTCCCGCGCCGCGTGCCGGACAGCCCCAGCCGGCAAGGAACATGAGTCCCGGTACCCAGCCGGGGGCGCGCCCGGGGCCGCCACGGGGCGCGCACCTGGGCCAGTGGATGCAGCAGCACGGCAACCTGAGTACGGCAGACCAGCAGCGCGCTCTGCGCAACGAGCCCGGCTTCAACCAGTTGCCCGCTCAGACACAGCAGCGCATGATGGAGCGGCTTAACCGGCTGAACAGCATGCCGGAGCCGCAGCGCGACCACGTGATCGCCCGCGGCGAAGAGATGGAAAAGATGTCTCCGCAGCAGCGTGGCGACGTGCGCAACGCCATGGGACAGCTGAGCGCGCTGCCGCAGGACCGTCGCCGGGCCGTGGCAAAGTCGTTCCGTGACCTGCGCGGTATGCCGGTTGCGGAGCGCAACGCGCTGCTCAACTCGCCGCAATATCGCGAGCAGTTCAGTGACGAGGAGCGCGGTACGCTGGGCAACCTGCTTGCCGTCAGTCCACTTCTGCCGCCCAGCCGCTGATCCTCTGGCACGTCTGGTCGCTTGACCTGTAATCGGCCTCCAAGTACGGTTGAAGATGTGAACGTACGGGCTCAGTTCCGCTCCTGTTGTTGTCCCGCGTAGAGTTGCAGCCCCGCCGTTCTCTCCCATTTGGTCTGCTTTGCGGTCGCTTCACCGCGGCTGCCGTGCAGCTTCCCAGCCATCCCAGCATCTAGTTCTGTGAGGATTTCATGAAGCTCCGAGCGCTTCTTGCACTTTCATTTGCCACGCTGCTGGCGGTACAGCCCCTCTCCGCGCAGAAGGTTGCTCGTCACTGGATCGGCACATCCACCGTGCTGAACAACGACAATTCGGTCGCTCCCGGTGTCAAGGCGACGGTGCCGGTGGAGCTTGACCTTTCTCCTGTTGGGAAAAACGGCAGGATCACGGGCACGTTCATCAACGGCAATGAGCGCTCCGCGTCGAGCAGCGGCATACTGAACGGCTCGCACCTGACGCTGCGCTTCAGCGCCTACGCGCGGCAGCTTGAGGGCGACATCAAGGGGAACACCTTCACAGGGACCTTCAGCGGAGCACGCATCAAGACATGGCCGGTCACGCTGCACACCGACCGCGACGGCAAGCCCTCCACCATCTTCGTTGCGGGTACGCCGAAGGAGAAGAGCGGCACCATCAACGGATCGTGGGAGATCGCCGTGCAATCGAAAAATGGCGAAGCCGCCTGGGGCATGACAGTTGCGCCGTTCGGTGGGAATGGCGAGATTCGCGTCGTCATTCAGCGTATCGATGGCGACAGCGGCAACCTGTACGGCAGGTTTGACGAGGCCGCGCAGGAATACCGCGTCAGTCATTACAGCGACGCGGCCGCCACGATCTACTCGCTGAAGCCAAAGGCGGACGGCACCTTGCAGGTAACGAACCTGCGAAATCCGGCGGAGTCAAACGTTGCGCGTCCGACGGCGGTCGCGCGCAAACAGAACCTGCCTCCGCCTACACAGGCGACGCAGCAGACCACCATGCCGAACCCCTCGGAACCGCTGCGCTTTGCCGGGCCAAATCTGGCCGGCACCGTCATCAACAGCACCGACGAACAGTTCAAAGGCAAAGTCGTCATCGTCGCTATCGGCGGCAGCTGGTGCCCGAACTGCCATGATGAAGCTCCCGTGCTGGTGGACCTGTACAACCGCTACCACGCACGTGGGCTTGAGGTCGTCGACCTGTCGTTTGAAGAAGGCGATCAGCTCAAGAACCCCGAGCGCCTGCGGGCCTTCGTAACCAAATACAACATTCCGTACACCGTGTTGCTGATGGGCACGCCCGACGACCTGAACGATCGCCTGCCGCAGCCGAAGAACCTGAACTGCTGGCCAACATCGTTCTTCATCGGCCGCGACGGCCTGGTGAAGGAGATCCACGCAGGCTTCTCAGGCCCAGCGACCGGGCCGGCCTATGCCGAGTTGAAAGGCGAGCTGGACGGGCTGGTGCAGAAGCTGCTGGCTGGGAACACGACGGCTTCGCGGTAGAGCTTGTCAGCATTGCCTGATGCTTTGTCGTTTCGTATTCCGTTTGTCAGTCATTCCGGCATCCTTTTTGTTTGTCAGCCCATAGCCATTCTCTTGTTTGTCATCCCGTAGCGAAGCGGAGGGATCTGCATGTGTGCCCGCACCTGCACAAAGTCAGAAGTGTGCCGTGGAACTTTCAAACGCTGCCACGAATCTGCTCTGGGGTGACAAACACAAATCGGCTGGAAGCGCGAACAGGATCGTCGAACTCTGTGGCACACTCCGGCCTTGCTGCCGACGACGGGCACACATGCAGATCCCTCCGCTTCGCTACGGGATGACAAACGTGTAGGAGAGCCCAGCAGATCCCTCCGCTGCGCTGCGGGATGACAGTCGTTGTGGGGCAAGGCTAAGAGGAGCTAACGATCGTCCCGATCCCGCGAGAACAGCCGCATGAGGGCAGCAAGCGTCTGTCCATCGCCTTCATTGGCGCTGCGCCGCATGCCCGTGATCGGCGTGTGCAGGAATTTATTCATCATCGATTTCGTCAGCAGTTCCACCGCCTGTTGCTGCTCCGGTGACAGCTCGGCAAGCCGTCCGCGGGCACGATCCAGCTCCGCCAGTCGCAGTTGCTCCGCATGTTGTTGCAGCGCAAGAATTCCAGGGACAGCATCGAGAGTCTGCAACCGCTGATGGAAGCGATCGACCTCATCAGAGACGATGCGCTCGGCTGCCTCAGCCTCTTCGGAACGCGCACTCTGGTTCCTGGCCGCGACCTGTTGCAGATCGTCCACCGTGTACACGAAGGCGCCGTCAACACCATTGACGGCCGGGTCCACATCCCGCGGCACAGCGATGTCGATGAAGAACACGGGCCTTCCGCGCCGCTTCTGCAGGATCACCAGCGCCTCGGCGACGTTGAACAGGTGCTGCCGCGCGCCGGTCCCGGTAACGATGATGTCGGCCTTGGGCGCGTGCTGCTGCAGGTCAGCGAAGGGCACGGCGAGCCCGTGGAACTGCTCGGCCAGTCGTTGCGCGCGCTCCGGCGTGCGGTTCGCTACAAGCAGGGAATTGGCGCCCTGCGCCATCAAGTGCCGGGCGGCGAGTTCGCTCATCTTGCCCGCGCCTACCAGCAGCACCTGTTTGCCTTTCAGCGAGCCGAAGATCTGCTTCGCCAAATCCGCCGCAACCGACGCAATCGACACCGCGGACGATCCGATCTCCGTCTCGGTACGCACCTTCTTCGCAACCGTGAATGCCGATTGCAGCAGACGCTCCAGCGTCGTGGACACCGCGCCGACCTCGCGCGCGACGGTGTAGCTTTCCTTCACCTGTCCGAGAATCTGGGGCTCGCCAACCACCATGCTGTCCAGAGAAGACGCTACGCGAAACAGGTGCCGAACGGCCTCGCGCTCGCGGAATTCATACAGGTGCGGTGCAAGCGTTGCGACCGGCACGGCGAAGTAGTCGGCGAGAAAGCTCCGGACGTCGCTCGTGTGCTCCTGCTCTGTGAGCAGCTCGACGCGGTTGCAGGTCGAAAGGATCAGACCCTCGTGCACGCCGGGATGGTGCACCAGCGAACGGGTCGCATCGGCCAGCCCTCCCGGTGCAATCGCGAGCCGTTCGCGCACGTCGATCGGCGCGGAGAGGTGGTTGACCCCAAGCAGCGACAGGCTCACGGCCGCCCCGCAAACTGGTGCACCGAAGACACCTGGTTCGCCGACCAAACCGCAAGCATGATGAAGAAGACAAACGACGAAAGCCACACGGCGCGGCGTCCGCGCAGGCCGCTGGTCCTTCGAATTGCGATCATCGCGACATACGCGACCCACATGGCGAACGACAGCAGCACCTTGGGATCGCGGAAGTATGCCGCGCCATAGGTCATCTGCGCCAGGGCCGACCCGATCAGCAGACCCGCCGTCATGCAAGGCAGGCCGATCAGCAGCGACTTCAACGCAATCTGGTCGGTGGTCTCAAGCGGCGGCAGCTTCGACAACATGCCTGCAGACGTACGCGACTTGAGCCGATTTTCCTGGATGAGGTAGAGCACGCTGGCCAGTACGCTGACGCACAGCGCCGCGTACGCCGCCAGCAGCAGGCCGATGTGCAGCCACAG
>CAZZVI010000205.1:4063-5980 GCA_964657335.1 uncultured Terriglobus sp. | reverse complement strand
GCAGCATGCCACGCAGCACCTCGCCAAGCGGTGCAACGTAATACTGCGCGATCCACTCGCCGAGCCGCATCAACTCGTCCGGTAGCAGCGCCGCATCGTCGAGCACCTGCTGCACCGACTTGATCTCGATGCCTGCCTCCGGCGCATCCGAATGCACGCGAATGACGACACCCATCAGCCGCTGCCCGCTGAACGGCACAAGAACGCGCGCTCCCACAGAGGGAACGTCGCCGCTCACCGCATAGGTAAACGCCCGCTCTAGCGGCACCGGCAACGCCACATCCACAAACTGCTGCACCTCTCCAGTCTATGAGAGCGCCTGGACGGGCGATCGTGGGAGCGTGCTGGTCGGCAATCTACGGGAGCGCGCTTGCGGTCCGTGCGGACGCGGCTTCAGCCGCCGAGGTAGAAGACGAAGCAGCCCAGATCGCGGCTTTAGCCGCCGAGGTTCCGAAACCCGGCGGCTGAAGCTTAAAAGCGGTTCGCTCTCTCACCCTGCGGCTAAAGCCGCTGACTCCTGATGGGCTACGGCTTCGACGCTCCATACTTGTCAACGCCACAATAGAGCTCCATCTTCATGAACACGTCGGCGCGTTCGTACTTCATCTCCGGCAACTCCGACGGCGGCACATGCCGGAAGCCGAGAGACTCGTAGAGATGCACCGCATCCTTCAGCCTGGTGCTGCTGCCCAGGAAGACCGTATGTGCCCCCATCGCACGCGCCTGCTCGATGACGTAGCGCAACAGCTGTCTACCGATCCCCTGCCCGCGCGCCTGCGGTGACACGGCCATCTTCGACAGCTCATAGATGCCGTCGCCAAAGCGAATCAGCGCAGCGCATCCGACAACGACGTCGCCATCCGCAGCAACATACACCTGGCCGCCCGGAGCAACGATCCTGCCCTGCGGATCGCCCAGCGTGATGCGGTCCTTCTCTTCGAGGCGGAAGAGGCTCGCAATCCACTCCTCGTTCAATGCGCGAAAGGCATCCGCATCGGCCTGCGTCCCCATGGGGCGAAACGCAATCATGGACTGGACGGCACTCATAGGATCTCCCCTTTGCCGCAGATCGACTGTACCAGCGGTGATTGCAGGATAGGTGTAGAGACTATGCAAGTCCAATAGATTGATCCTCTCGATTGATAAGCTTCAGGTATGAATCCGGACATCGAAATCCGTCACCTCAGATACTTCCACGCGGTTGCGGAGGAGCTTCATTTTGGGCGGGCAGCGAATCGCCTGCACCTTGCGCAACCGGCGCTCTCGCAACAGATACGGCGGCTGGAAGAGATCGTCGGCGTTCAACTGTTTCGTCGCACGTCACGATCCGTTGCACTTACTGCCGCGGGCGAAATCTTCCTGGAGCGAACACGAAGAACGTTGCGCAACGTGCGTCTAGACGTGGATGAGGCGCGCAGCATCGGCCGGGGCGAGAGCGGTTTTCTGAACGTGGGCTTCATCGGGTCGGGCATGCTGGCTTCGTTGCCATTGGTTCTGCAGAAGTATCGCGCCACCTACCCTGGCGTGCAGATGCATCTGCATGAGTCGTTCACATCGCGGGTTGTCGCAGGGCTGGTGGGCGGAACGCTGGATGCGGGACTGCTGCGTGACGGCGATCCGCATCCCGACGTCACAACAGAGGTCCTTTTCACGGAACGCTTCATCGCCCTGCTGCCACGTGATCATCCGCGCGCGCAACAGAAGAGCGTTGCAGCCCGCACACTTCGCGGGGAATCGTTCGTCTTCTATTCCCGCAGCGCGGGCGCGCTTGCATACGATAAGCCGCTCTCGCTCTGTGGCGAGGCAGGCTTTCGCCCGCGCGTCGTGCAGGAGGCGTCCCACTGGTTGACCATCATGCGTCTGATCGCCGTTGGCTTCGGTGTCTCGATCGCTCCTGCCTGCGTGGCAAGTGTTGGG
>CAZZVI010000205.1:0-4053 GCA_964657335.1 uncultured Terriglobus sp. | reverse complement strand
CTTCCACTGCGCGGCGCAACTGAGGTGAGCCAGGTGGAACTCGCCTTTCGCCGTGAGGAGACAAGGCCGATTGTGAGAGCCTTCGCGGAGATTGCGCGCTCGATCGCGAAGCGTTGAGCTAGGCGCGCGCGGGTGGTTTCAGATTCAGCTCGACCATGACGCGCTGCAGATCTTTCCACGCTTCGCCCTTCTGTCGCGGATCGCGCAGCAGGAACGCGGGATGATAGGTGACGGCGCACTTGGCTCCGCGCACGTCATGCCACTGCCCGCGCAGGCTCGTCAGCGACTGCTTCACGCCGAGCAGGTACATCGCCGCAGTCGCTCCCAGCGCAACGATCACCTTCGGCTGCACGATGTCGATCTGCTGCAGCAGGAATTGCGAGCAGGTGTTCGCTTCCACCGGCTCAGGCACGCGGTTTTTTGGCGGACGGCACTTCACGATGTTGGCGATGTACACCCGATCGCGCTGCAGGCCCATGGCTGCAATCATGTTGTTGAGCAACTGCCCTGCCTTGCCCACGAAGGGCACGCCGCTTGCATCCTCATCTGCTCCCGGACCCTCGCCGACGAACATCAGCGACGCGTTAGGATCGCCATCCGCAAACACGATCGTGTGCCGCCCCGCATAGGCCAGCGGGCAACGCGTGCAGTCGCCGATGTGCTCTCGCAACGCCTGCAGTGCCGCAGGCTTCGCCCCCGCTGCAACGCGGGCGGAAGGAAGCGGTGCAAGTTGATTGAAGCTGACGAGTGGCATGGCAGGCGGCGCGAAAGATCCCGTATCAGGATACGGTGCGTCATCTTCGAAAGAAGGCGGAGGCGTTGTCGAGAGAGGCGCAGCAGCAACAGCAGGTGTGATGACGATCTCCGGTCCTGTCCGCGCGCGCAGGAGCTGTGCCGGAAGTGCAGGAGCCGCGACGGGCCTGGCTACAGGTACGGAGATCCGAGAAGCGGATGACGTAGACAGCTTCGGCCGCGTTGACTCAACCGGCGCCGTGGCGGCCGTTGTGCGAAGGAACGCTTCCACCTGGGCCTGCATCCCTGGATCGCTGTCCGCTGCACCGCGATACAGATCATAGATACCGAGATCGCGCAGGTACTCGAGATATCCGCGCAGCGCTTCCCCGGTGAGATCCATGGATCAATCTTAGAGGCACACGTCGCGGCCTGTGCTGCGCGCCGTTAGAAGCTTGGGGGAAGAATGACCTTGGGAGTTGGAGGGACTACATACCGCACATGGCCTGTGCGAATCTCGTCCTGAGCCACGCGGCACGCCTTCATGCTCGTGGTCGGAACAAGCGGTGCGGCTCCAGACTGCAACTGACGCGCTCGCCGTGCGACGCCTTTCACCAGGCTGTATTTGTTGTGCAATGCCAGTACGTCGCTTCCTTCGCGTTCGTTCATCGCTCTATTCTCCGGACAGCATACGACCAATGTACCGCAGAGATGGCGTTATCTGGCGGCGTCCGGCAGTATTTGTGCAGGCGTTGTCGATTCTTCTGCGTGCTCGGCCGAAAACTCGTCGAGGACAGCCTGCAATCGTGCCGGCGAGTCGCTCGTTCGACAGCATGCAGCAGCCTTGGCAGCTTCAGCGTCGCCACGCGCCTGCAACACGATGGAGCGGAGTTCCGCGGCAGCGGTATCCAGCACATCGTTCACAATCGCGAAGTCATAGCTCGTGACAGATTGCAGCTCGCTGCGAGCCTGCCGCAGACGTCGCTCGATGACCGCTTCATCCGTCATGTGCTCCGCGGCGCTGCGGTTGCGCAGCCGGTTCTCGAGCACGCGCGGGCCTGGAGGCATGATGAAGATGGAAACCGCGCCCGGCATGCGCTCCATCACCTGCATCGCGCCCTGCACATCGATGTCGAGCAGCAGGTCACGACCGTGTTCTGCTGCCAGGTTCAGAGCAGAGCGCGCTGTCCCGTAGTAGTTGCCGAAGACCTCTGCCCACTCGAGAAAGGCATCGGCGGCAATCATGCGCTCGAAGTGCTCGCGTGTGGTGAAGTGGTATTCGCGACCGTCCTCTTCCGATCCGCGCGGCGCACGCGTGGTGTACGAAACAGAAAACTCGAGCCCTTCGACATACTTGCGAAGCTCGCTCACAAGCGTGGACTTCCCTGAGCCGCTTGGAGCCGAGATGATGAAGAGTATGCCAGCCATCGCGCTTACGTTGACAGTTATACGCCAGCCGCGGGCAGCACGGCTTCATCGATCTCAAGAGGACTGTCTTCGGCAAACTGCATCGCATACAGGCGGTGATAGGTGCCGCCCGCTGCCAGCAGCTCCGCGTGCGTGCCCATCTCGACCACGCGGCCGGCTTCAATCACGATAATGCGGTCGGCTCGCCGTACCGTGGAGAGCCGGTGCGCAATGACGAGCACGGTGCGCTCGGCCATCAGGTTGGCAAGCGCCTCGCCCACAAGCGTTTCACTCTCCGTATCGAGCGACGATGTCGCCTCATCGAGGATCAGGATCGGCGCGTTCTTCAGGATGGCCCGCGCAATCGCCAGCCGCTGACGCTCGCCTCCGGACAGGCGGTAGCCGCGCTCGCCGATGACGGTGTCGTAGCCCTCGGGCATGCGTGCGATGAAGTCATGCGCCAGTGCCGCGCGCGCCGCAGCTTCCACGCGCTGTCGCGGCACGTCCGGCTGACCGTACGCGATGTTGTTGCGGACCGTGTCGTTGAACAGCACCGTCTCCTGCGTCACCGTGCCGATCTGCCTGCGCAGGCTGCTCACCTTTACGTCGCGCAGGTCTTCGCCGTCGAGCGTGATGGTGCCGTGCGTCGGATCGAAGAAGCGCGGGATCAGGTTGACCAGCGTCGACTTGCCCGACCCGCTGGGCCCGACGATCGCCACCACCTCGCCCCGCTGCACATACAGGTTGATGTTGTGCAACACCTGGCGCTCATGGCCGTCGTCTTCATCGCGATACGCAAAGCCGACGCCGCTGAAGCGAATACCTTCAGAGAACGGCTGCAGTACGACGGCGTTCTTCTTCTCGACGACCTCATCCTGCTCATCGAGGAACTGGAAGATTTTTTCGCTTGCGCCAAGCGCCTGCTGAAAGTTGTTGTAGTACATCGCGAACTTGCGCACTGGATCGTAGAGGGCGACCACCGCGGCTAAGAATGCCACGAACGAGCCGGCCGTAAGGCGGTGATGCACGATGCGATCGCGTCCCATCAGAAGCAACAGCGCGATGGCTATCGAACCCAGCGCATCCATCAGCGGCGACGAGATGGCCGAAACGCCGATCGCGCGCATGTTCGCGCGCAGCAGCCGGCGCGCCGCACGACGGAAGCGGTTCATCTCCCACAGCTCCATGCCGAAGGCCTTGACGATGCGATTGCCCGTCAGTGTTTCGTGCAGGATGTTCTGGATGTCCGCGAGCTTGTCCTGGCCGCCGCGCGTGGTGCGCCGCACGCCCCGGCCGATCCGGCGTGCCGAAAAGAAGATGACGGGCACGAACCCGAGCAGTACCCACGCCATGCTGCCGCCCGCGATGATCACCACGAACGCCATGAAGATCAATGTGAATAACTGCTGCAGGAAATCGCTCAACACCGTCGACATGGCGACCTGGACACGCTCGATGTCATTGATCAGCGTCGAAAGCAGGGCACCCGTCGTATACCGCTGGAAGAAAGCGACAGAGCGCCGAAGGACCGCGTCGTACAGCGCGTTTCGCAGATCCGTGACCATGCCGAATCCAGCAAAGTTCACCAGATAAGTGCCCACGTAATCGCACACCGCCTTCAGTAAAGCGGATGCGATCAGTGCAATCGCGACGATGGTCCACGCATTGTGTACATGCGGCGGGATAAGCCGCTGTAGATTGATGGTCCAGCCCACACCCGGCACGCGAAAGACCAGGATGTTCACCGGCTGCATGTCAGCCTGGAGCACGTTATCGAAGATCGGTTTGATCAGCAGGATGCGGAGCGCAGACATCGCTCCGACCACGGCCATCAGCAACACCGAGGCCAGCGCGTAGAGCATGTAAGGGCGCAGATAGTGCAGCAGGCGCAGGATGCGTCTCATCGTTTGCTTC
>CAZZVI010000204.1:0-6120 GCA_964657335.1 uncultured Terriglobus sp. | reverse complement strand
GCTGGCGGAAGGCGCCATAGTGAAACCAGTCGTCGCCCATCCAGCCATCGACCATCGGGCTCTCGGGAATAGCAGCCTTCAGCGCGGGATGCGGATGCAGCAACGCCATGACTACCGTAAAGCCCTCGTAGGACGAGCCGATCATGCCGACACGGCCGTTGCTCTCCGGCACGTTCTTCACCAGCCAGTTGATGGTGTCGTAGGCATCGGTCGTGTCATCCGCGCCGGAGGCGTTGTACGGGCCGACGGGCGGAGGTGTCATCAGGTACACACCCTCAAACCCGTACTTGCCGCGAACGTCCTGGTAGATGCGGATGTATCCGTCGCGCACGAAGACCTCGTCGCTCAGGTTCAGTTCGTCGAGCATGTGTGGCGAATCGGGCTTTACGGCACCGCGTCCTGCAGGAGCAGCGGCAGCTACTGCCGGCAGACCCGGAACGGCAGGCGTACGAGCCGCATGGGCGCGGGCGGCAGCGTTGTAACAGGTTCGCGTCATCAGCATGGGCGCATTCTTTGCGCCTTTTGGAACCACGATGACCGTGTAGAGCTTCGTGCCGTCGCGCATGGGGATCATCACAATGCGCTTCTCGTCGTCAAACTGCGCCTTTGGAGCTTCAAACGGCGTGGTCTTCCGCGCGTTGAAGACGCTTGGGATCTGATTCATGTCCGCGGGCCGTGTGCTGTTGCTCGTCTTGTCCTGCGCGTGAGCGGCGGGCAGGAGCGAGACCGCGGCAAGAGCCAGTGCGACCGTGGTGGCTCGGGAGGAGGCAGTCATTCAGAACCCTTAGCCGGCGTGGTGGCGCGGCTTCTGTTGAAGTGGGTCCAGCATACCGCGTGTCTTTCATCCCGTCGTCATTCTGAACGGGGCGAAGCGGAGATGAACGAGCCGCGTTGCTTTATGCAGGCGTGGCACCCCGAAGGAAAGCAGGTCCTTCGACTTCACTTCGCTACGCTTCTTTTGCTCAGGGTGACGAAGAATATTTGCGACACAAGAGCGATCGTCTACTGCGGCAGCACCAGCTCGTCCATGCCCATGAAGTCTTTCAGCACGGGATCGTCACTCTTCTCAAGCTCCTCCATCGAGCCGAAAAAGCGAGCCGTGCCTTCGTGCAGAAACAGTACGCGATCCGCAAGCTTGCGAGCGAAGCGCATGTCGTGGGTGACGACGATGCTGGTCAGGTGCAACTGCCGCTTCAAGCGCTCGATCAAGTCGCCCAGCAGGTGCCCCATGAGCGGGTCCACCATGGTTGTGGGCTCGTCGTATAGGACAGCCTCGGGCTGCGCGGCGAGCGCACGCGCGATGGCCACGGAACGTTTCATGCCCGTCGACAGGTCTGAGGGCAGCAGGTCGTCCATGCCGGCGACGCCAACCATCTCCAGAAGGCCCTTGACCACCTGCCGGATTTGCTCTTCGTCCAACTCGCCTTTTTCGCGCAGCGGAAAGGCCACGTTTTCACCGACGGTGATGGAGTCGAAGAGAGCGCCGTTCTGGAAGACCATCGTCACCTTGCGGCGGATGGGCTGCATCTGCTTTTCGTCGAAGCTCATGATGTCTTCGTTGGCCACGCGCACCTCCCCGCGGTCGGCTTTGAGGAAGCCCATCAGCATCTGCAGTGACACCGACTTGCCCACGCCCGAACGACCCAGGATGCATAGCGTCTCGCCCGGCAGGACGAAGAAGCTAACATCCTCCAGCACCTTAAAATCGCCGAAAGCCTTATAGACATGCTCAAAAGAGATGAACGGCTTCTTGCTCTCTTCCGCTGTCGGTTCGTTCTGTTCCGCGGCCTGCTCGAAGAACTCGCTGACCTCTTCGGCGACATCTTCTGAGACTTCGTCGACCAGCGGCTTATTGAACATCTCTTCGCTGCCCGTTTCGGGCTGCGCTGCCTCATCAGACGTACCTGCAGACGACTGCTTCGACTCGCCCCCACGCTCCACGGCCGAACGGTCGTCTGCATCACGTGCAGCCGCACTCTCGTCCACGCCCGTTGCGCTGCTCTCCGTGCCAGACGCATCATGCGACGGCCCGGTCGTTGCATTCATCGGAGCGGTCTGGCTGTTGCTCTCGGTCGACGGATCACCCGCCCTGTTTTCTTCCGCCATGCTCATTCAGATGCACTCGAACGAAAACCGTTCCCCGTTGCCAGTAGTTCCCGGGCGGCGCGATAGTCGTCGGGCGTATTCACGTTGGTGAACCATGCCGAAACATCCAGTTCTGAAGCAAACTCTTCTGCCGGCACAATGCACAGGCCAAGCGAGCACATGGCCTGCGCCGCGCGCTGCAGCACCGGCATGAGCTTTCGTTCGCCTTGTCGAATCGCCTTAACAATCACGGGATGCGCAGCACGGTGTACTAGGACGGGCAGCGGCTGACGCCGGTCCAGAGCTTCGAAGCATGCGACGCCGGGGCCGCCGTCTTCCGTGCCCTGCTCGACCAACGCGCGCAGAGCCGCTGCTGGCAGCAGGGGCAAATCGACAGGTGCCACCAGCAGCCACTCTTCTGACGCGTCTCGCAATGCTGCCTCCAGGCCGCCGAGCGGGCCGCAGCCCGCCACGGCATCCGCAATCGTCCGAGCCGCAGATCCGAAGCGTTCGCCTCGCTCTGACGTGCCGCACAAGACACTGACGCTTCCGCATACTTCACCCACGTTGCGAGCAACCCGCAGCAGCATGGTCTCGCCATCCAGACGCAGCAAAGCCTTATCGCCCGACATGCCCGAAGCCTGCATGCGTGAACTCTCTCCGCCGGCAAGAACGTACCCGCTCACACGCGGCAGCACTATGCACCCGCGAGTGTCAGGAAGCGAATGATCGACTCCGTCCCGCGATGAAAGTTTGCGATGCTGAACTTCTCATTGGGCGCGTGCAGGTTGTCGTCGGGCAATCCGAAGCCCATCAGCACCGTGGGCACATGTAGCTGCCGCGCGAAGTCGCCAACGACCGGGATCGACCCACCGCCTCTCACAAACACGGTGTCACGATGGAAGACCGCGCGCATCGCCTCAGTGGCGGCATGAACGAAGGGATTGTTCGTGCCGACGACCACCGGCTCACCCGAATGGATTAGGCGTACCTCAAGCGTGATGCCTTTCGGAGCGATGCTCAACACGTAGTCGCGCAGCTGGCCGAAGGTCTTCTGCGGCGTCATGCCGGGCACAAGCCGCATCGAGACCTTCGCGATCGCCTTTGCCGGGATGACCGTCTTTGCGCCAGATCCGGTGAAGCCGCCAGGCATGCCGTGCACGTCGAGCGTGGGCCGCGCCCAGGTGCGCTCCAGCACGGAGTAGCCCGGCTCGCCCGTGAGCACGCTGCTGCCGACCTCCGTCTCGCGGTAGTGCTCCTCATCAAAGGGCAACGAGCGCCATGCGGCGAGCTCGGCCTCTGTCGGCGGCTCAATGCCATCAAGCACTCCCGGAATCAGGATGCGGCCGTCCTCGTCCTTGAGCTTTGCGATCACCTGCGCTAGTGCAACGAACGGATTCGGAGCGGCGCCACCGTACATGCCGCTGTGCAGGTCCGTACGCGCGCCCCGCGCCTCGATCTCGGTGTAGATCATGCCGCGCAGGCCGACGCACAGCGTCGGCAGATCGGGGGCGAACAGCTCCGTATCGCATACGAGCGCAACATCGCACTTCACATCTTCAGGGTGCTCACGCAGGTACGCCGCAATGCCCTCACCGCCGACTTCCTCCTCGCCTTCCGCGAGCACGCGAACGTTCACCGGCAGCGGTCCCGCCTGCAGCAGGGCCTCGAGGGCTTTGACCTCCATCCACAGCTGGCCCTTGTCGTCGACGGCGCCGCGTGCGTACAGGTTGCCATTGCGCTCCGTGGGCTCGAACGGCGGCGACAGCCACTCATCCAGCGGATCAGGAGGCTGCACATCGTAGTGGCCGTAGCAAAGGATCGTCGGCTTGTCCGCAGCGTGCAGATGATCGGCATACACCAGCGGATGTCCTTCCGCCTCGATCAACCGCACATTCTCCATGCCGATGCGGCGCAGCTCCGCCGCGAGGAACTCGGCTGCCCGTTGCACATCGCCGGCATGTTTCGGCAGGGTCGAGATCGACGGTATGCGTAGAAAGTTTTTCAACTCCTCCAGCGCGTTTGCCTTGTTTTGCGCCGAAAACGCGAGCGCTGTATCGAGCATGCTTCTGAACCCCTAAGAAATACTTATGATCCTTGCGCCGCCGCCGGGGCACGCGAAGAATTGCTGTCATGAGCAGCACATCACAGACACCCGATCGAAAGCAAACCTGGAACGCCGCGGAGTACGCGGCAAACGGCCGCTTTGTCGCCGACCTTGCGGGCGAAGTGTTCCGCATGCTCGCGCCACGCGCGGGAGAGCGCATCCTGGACCTGGGATGCGGCGACGGCGCGTTGACTGCGCAGATTGCCGCGGCCGGCGCGGACGTTGTTGGATGCGATGCCGACCCGTCGATGCTGCAAGGCGCGGCCGCACTCGGCCTGCAGACCGCAGCCGCCGACATGCGCTCGCTTCCCTTTCATGACGAGTTTGACGCGGTGTTCTCCAACGCCGCACTGCACTGGGTGCGCGAACAGGATGCCGTCCTGGGAGGCATCTCCAGGGCTCTTCGTCCAGGCGGCCGCTTTGTTGCAGAGATGGGCGGACTTGGCAATATCGCAGCAATTCGGACGGCACTGCAAGCGACCTTGTCGCGGTACGGCATCGACGCGGAGACGGCGGGAGCATCGTTCTATCCATCGGCGGACGAGTATCGTTCCCTGCTTGAGAGCAACGGCTTTCGCGTGGAAACGATGCAACTCCTGCCGCGACCAACGCGGCTGGATGCAGGCATGGAGCAGTGGCTGCGCACCTTCCGCAAAGGCGTTCTTGCAAACCTGGCCGAGTCAGATCGCGACGTTGCCGTAGCAGAGATGGTGCGCTTGTTGCAGCCGATGCTGCGCGACAGCAATGGTGTGTGGTGGGGCGACTATGTTCGGTTGCGCTTCTGTGCGGTACGCCGGGAGACCTAGGGAGAGAAGAGCCCTAATACATCGGCACGGTGTTATCGATCTCCCGCGACCACTGGTCGATGCCGCCGGCCATCGACTGCACGTTCTCGAAACCTTCGCGCCGCATCCATGCCGTCACGGAGAGCGATCGGGCACCGTGATGGCAGAACACGACGATGTACTTCTCCGGATCGAGCTCGGCATTGGCCCGTGCGGGCAGCTCGCCCATTGGGATGTTTACGCTGCCGGCGATGGCGGCAGTCGCCACCTCCCACGGCTCGCGCACGTCCAGCAGGGTCAGGGGTTCGCCCGCGGAGCGTAGTTGGGCAAGTTCGGCAACGGTGATTTCGTAAGGTGTCTCGGTTGGCTGCATCCACATAAGCATACGCAAACTTCCGGCGCGATATGGCATCCCATAGAAGTTACCCGGAAATGGAGAGGTGTGTGGCGCAGACCAAGGTACTGGTCGTTGAAGACGAGGCAAATGCACGTGCCGGCCTGGCAGAGCTGATCGCCTCGTGGGGCTATCGGACGGAGACAGCCGCGGACGGCGCCGCAGGCCTCGACGCGGTCATTCGCTGGTCACCGGACGTGGTCGTGACCGACCTGATGATGCCGCGCATGGACGGCCTGCAGCTGCTTGACCGCATCAGCGAGCTGCCGCAGGGGATGGCGGTAGTCGTCCTGACAGCACAGGGTTCTATCGATAGCGCGGTCGACGCAATGCGCCTGGGCGCCTACGATTACCTGCAGAAACCCGTCGATCCCACGCGGCTGAAGACGATCCTGAACAACGTGCAGCAGGGCGCAGCCGTGAAAGACGAAGTTGCGAAGGAGGAATCGGCAGCGGTCGAGAGCGGCAAGCTGGGGCCGCTGATCGGCAGCTCGCCACAGATGCGTGAGATCTTCTCCGTAATCGAGCGCGTCGCTCCGAACAACGTTTCCGTGTTGATCACCGGCGAAAGCGGCACCGGCAAGGAGCTTGCCGCGCGCGCTCTGCACATGCTGAGCGGCCGCCGCAACAAGCCGTTCGTCGCGGTCAACTGCGCAGCCATTCCCGAGACGCTCATCGAAAGCGAGATCTTCGGGCACGAGCGCGGCGCTTTCACCGGTGCGGAGTCAAGGCGCGCGGGCTGCTTCGAG
>CAZZVI010000203.1:2015-6150 GCA_964657335.1 uncultured Terriglobus sp. | reverse complement strand
GCTCCGCGCGCGCCCAGTGGCATCGTCCGCCATCTCGACGGCGGCACCGGCTACCACCGCTCCGGACGGGTCTGCCACGACACCGCCGAGGGCGCCGGTGGACATGTCCTGCGCGCGTGCTATCCCTCCTCCGCACCCGGACAGCAGGGCAGCGAGGAGCAGCAAACGACGCACGATCCTGAAGGCAACGCAGCGCAACCGCGCACGCTCACGGCGTTAGGAGATCGCACAGGCAGACGGGAAAGTGTCAGGTCGCCATGCCGCAATGTCGTGTCGCGCGGAACGGGGCGTGAAGCTGGCACCGAACGGGTGTACACGCAGCCTAGCGGCTTCATCGCCACTTTGCAAAGGCTCGCGGCTTCAGCCAACCAGAGAGTACGCGATGCCGCGAAAGAAGAGGCTTCAGCCTCCGGGATGATCTCTCATCCCAGCGGCTGAAGCCGGGCTATCCATAGTTGGGTTAAAAGGTAATGCGGCCCGCGATCTGGAACTGCCGAGGACTGAACGCATAGTTGCTGTTCGTATTGCTGGTCGTGCCGAAGTTAGTCGTGCTGACCAGGTTTGCCAAACCGTTCTGGCTGCCCGCCGTGGGGTTTGCGGCGGTGGAAGCAGACGGTGACGAAATGGTGTACGCGCCGCCGTTCACGCCGGTGACGTTCTGGTGGTTGGCCAGGTTGAAGCTTTCGATGTAGAGCTGGAACGCGACCCCTTCACGCACACGGAAGTCCTTCTGCAGCCGGACGTCGACGTTGACGACGCGCGGGTAGCGGAAGGTGTTGCGGCCGATCTGCGGCAGGTACGTCACGCTGGTTCCCAGCAGGCCGGTGTTGGTGGCCGTCGTGGGTGCCTGCGTGCCGGCGCAGAAGGGCGTGCCGCTCTTGTTGTACGCGCTGTTGTCCGTGCAGAAGTTGGGCGTCGTGCCGCTGACCGTGGCGGAGTACGGCAGGCCGCTCTGCGCCTGGATGAGAGGCTTGAGCGACCAGCCGTTCGTCGCGTACGACAGCACGCTGTGCTCGTTCGCCAAGCCGGGGATGTTGAAGATGGCCCAGCCGACCGCGCGCTGCCGGATGTCAAACGACGAGTTGCCGTAGTTCAGCCGCTGGTTGCCGAACGGATCGAGCCAGGCGTTCACCGACGTTCCTGTGTAGGTGCCCTGCGAGAAGTCGAGCGCGTGGGCCCACGTGTAGTTGGCGTCGAACGTCACCCACTTGTACGTGCGGTTGGTGATATCGAACGAGAGCGCGTTGTAGCTAGAGTTGACGTTGCTGACCAGCTGCGTCACCGCGCCGTAGGTCGGGTTCTGCGCGATACTCGTCAGCGCCGGAGCGGTTCCAGTGCCGTACTGACGGCCGGCGTAGACACGGTTCTGCAGCTGGGTGCCGCAGAGGAGAGGACCGGTGCAGGTGCCGTTCGCGCTGGGCTGCACAGTGTAGGTTTCCGTGTAGAACGCATTCGGGTTCTGGTTGACGTTGACGAAGTTCGGCAGCTCGCGACCGAACGAGCCAAGGTAGGCAAGGCTGAACACGTTGTGCCGGCCCAGGTCCTGCTGCACGGTCAGGTCCGCCTGGTAGGTGACCGGGTTCTGGAAGTGCGGGTCGAGATACACGACGTTGCCGCCAAGCGAGGCGCTCGCGGTGGACTGCTGCTGACGAAACTGCGGGCCGGTGGAGTTGGTGTAGCTGACATTGAACGCGCCGGCGGTAGAGCCCGTCTGTGTCAATGCGCTGAGCAGAACGACATTGGCGATGCGGCCGTAGTACATGCCGAAGCCGCCACGCAGCACCGTCTTGCCCAGGCCGTACGGATCCCACGCAAAGCCCACGCGCGGCGAGATGTTGTTCTTGTCGCTGGGGTGCCCCGTGGTCTGGGGCACGGTGGAGTTGGTCAGCGTGGCGAACGGCGACGGGATCGACTCGTAGTCGTAACGGGCGCCCAGGTTCAGCGTGAGGCGTGGAGCGATCTTCCAGTCGTCCTGCACGAAGAAGCCGTAGTCCAGCGTAGAGAAGTCGAACGCGTATGGTCCGAAGCTCTGCAGGTAGCTGTTGTAGCAGGGCAGCGTACCCACGCCACTCAGCCCCGTGTTGCAGGTGCCGGACGGCTGCAGCACGTCGGAGACATAGTTGACGATGCTGGTGCTGTAGGTGAACGCGCCGTTGATCTGGTTGGGGGCATTCTGCAGATCGTAGTTGTGCACGATGTCTTCGCCGACGCGGATGTTGTGCTTGCCGAAGTTGAATGACACCGTGTCACCGATCTGCCACTTGCGCTCGTCCGGATATGCCGTGCGGTAGGAATAGTACGGCGAACCGAGCGCGAAGCCGAGCGTGCTGTACAGCGAGTACTGCCCGACATTGCCCGTCGTCGGGTTCTGCAGGAAGTTCTTCGAGTAGGCCGAGAGGGGCTGCTGACCTTCATCGTTCAGCTCGCGGCCGTACTGGTAGCGCAGCTCGTTGGCGATGTTGCCCGTCACGAGCGAGTCCAGCTTGGCCAGGCCGTAGTCCAGCTTCACGAAGTCGTTGCCGAAGTAGTCGACGGCGTCGGTAACACTGGATGTGGTCTGTACGCCGCCCGGCGAATCCCAGCGCAGGCGATGGTACAGCAGGCTCAGGTTGTGCCGGGGTGTGATCTGCCAGTTGATCTTGGGCGTGTTGATGTTCTGATGACCGGCCCGCGGCACCTGACCCAGGTCGCCCGCCAACGCCGTGAGCTGGCCGTTGTAGGCGGCAGCCGCGGACGCGTACGTCGAACCGGCAGTACGCGCGTTCAGGCGCGCCGCCAGCAGGCAGGCCGCGGTGTCCGTCGAGGACTGGTAGGTGACCGTAACGCCCTGGCCGTTGACGCCGGTGCCGGTAGGCAGGCCGCCCGCGACGCCGGTCGCCACGTTGCAGGTCGCCCCGGTGGGCAGCGCCGCATCGGCATTGTCGAAGAACTGCACCGAGTTATTTGCGCGCGCGACACCCGGGAACTGGCGATCAAACACGTCAAAGGCATACTCGAAGAACAAGCGATCCTTGCGGATGGGACCGCCCAGGTTAAATCCGTATTGGTTGCGCTTGTCCTTCGGCTTGAACGGAACCACCGTGACGCCGACACCGCTGGCGTTCGGCTGTGCCAGCGTGGTGTACGGATTGAACGCACCCAGCTCGTCGTCGCGGCGATAGAAGTACGCTTCGCCGTGCAGGCTGTTGGTACCGGTCTTGGTCACGGAGTTGACCACGCCGCCGACGGCGCGGCCGAACTCCGCCGAATAGACGCCGGTGTTCACCTGGAACTCGCGCACCATGGCTTGCGAGGTGGAATACCCGGCGCGGGTGCGGCCGCGTTCTTCGGCGAAGAAGGCCTGGTTGTCGTCGGCGCCGTCGATCTGCACGTTGTTCAAGGTTGGGGCGATGGCGCGGAACTGCAGCAGCCCGTAGCCGTTGGAATCGATGGTGACGCCCGGCGTGGTCAGCGCCAGCGTGGACCACCGCCGATTGTTGATGGGAATGTTTTCGATCTCGCGATTGCTCAGGTGACCGCCGAAGTCGGGCGATTCAAAGTTGATCGCCGGAATGTCCGCCGTCACCTCAACGGTGCTGCTTGCAGCGCCGGTCACCAGGTGCGGGTTGAGCTCCGTGACCTCCTGCACCTGGACGATGACGCCGGTCGTGCGCTCTACCGAAAAGCTGGGCGCCGTGATGGTGACGGTGTAGGTGCCGGGGTTCAGCAGGGGCGCCTTGAATTCGCCGCTGGAGCCTGCCGTAACGCGGGTGTCGGAGTTCGTCCCCTCGTCATGGATGAGGATCGTCGCGTTCGGAACGGCTGCTCCAGAGGAATCGAACACGGTGCCGGCAATGGCGCCCTGGGTCGTGTTCTGGGCATGAAGGTGTGTGCCTGCGGCGGCCGTGGCCAGAACGCACGCAAGTGCCAGGTTGGGGATGAACCTGTTCTGCATCAATGATCCTCCTGAAGTAAATCTGCTGCTGCGCACTGTCCTGGCGCTTTGTCTGAGTCCTGCACTGCGAGGCGTTGCGGATCGTGATGCCCCTGGTGTGCGTTTCCTAGCTTGCCATTCGAACGTCAACGTCTTGTAAAAACGGGCCGGGCGAGGGAGAGAGTCTTCTTGAGTGTGTTTCCATCTTCGCTCAGAAGCGCC
>CAZZVI010000203.1:0-2005 GCA_964657335.1 uncultured Terriglobus sp. | reverse complement strand
TGCCGCCAGATCGGCGAAGGCGAAAATGACGTGGAAAAGCAGGCAAAGCACAGGAGAAGTGGCCTCCTCGTACCGCACCGGCCGAAATCCACTAAACTTGAATGTGGCATGTTTATTGATGAAGCACGGATCCGGATCAAGGCAGGCGATGGCGGCAACGGTTGCATGGCCTTTCGCCGGGAAAAGTTCGTGCCGCGCGGCGGCCCCAGCGGCGGCGACGGAGGCCACGGCGGCGACATCCTGATGCGCTCGAGCGAGAAGCACAACACGCTGGTGCACTTCCGCTTCAATCCCGAACACAAGGCGCAGCGCGGCATCCACGGCGAAGGCTCGAACATGAGCGGGGCCAGCGGCGAGCACACGATTCTGGCCGTGCCCATCGGCACCCAGGTCTTCGACGAAGACACCGGCGACCTGCTGCACGACTTCCAGTACCCCGACGAGCAGATCGTCGTCGCCCGCGGCGGTCGCGGCGGACGCGGCAACCAGCACTTTGCCACGCCCACGCACCAGGCTCCGCGCGAGCATGAGCTTGGCCGACCGGGCGAGGAGAAGCACCTGCGGCTCGAGTTGAAGCTGCTCGCCGACGTAGGCCTGCTCGGCTACCCGAACGTGGGTAAGTCCACGCTGATTTCGCGCCTCTCGGCGGCTCGGCCCAAGATCGCAAACTACGCCTTCACCACGCTGGAGCCGAACCTCGGCGTAGTGAAGGTCGGCGACTTCCCGCACGAGCAGTCGTTCGTCATCGCCGACATGCCCGGCCTGATCGAAGGCGCAAGCCAGGGCGCGGGACTGGGCATCCAGTTTCTGCGGCACATCGAGCGCACCAGCGTGCTGGCGCACCTGGTCGATGTCTCTGACGGCAGCGGACGCGAAGACCCCGTGGACGACTTCAAGGTCATCAGCGGCGAGCTGAAGGAGTTCGGCCACGGCCTCGACCGCAAACCCGTCCTCGTGGTCGCGGCAAAGATCGACGTGGCGAACCCCGCCAAGCTGAAGAAGCTGCAGACCTACGCCAAACGCCGCAAGCTGCCCTTCCATGCCATCTCCGCCGTCACCGGCGAAGGCATCGAAGCGCTGAAGTTCGCGCTCGGCCAGGCCGTCGCAGACTACCGCAGCGGTATCGAGGTGGCGCCGCCTCCGCCACCGCCCGCAAAGAAGCACAAGAGCCCCTACCCGGCCCCGCTGGCGAGCAAGAAGTCCTCGCGATAAGCGAACGGCGTTGGCGGTGACTACCCGTTCTGAGGCAATGGGTGAAGACGAAGTTCAGCAACGGGAAAGTCCTTGACGTTGTCCGTCATCAACGTCAGTCCATGCTCCAAAGCGGTGGCTGCGACCATCATGTCTGTGAGCGTGAGGGTCCTTCCGGTACGAGCATAGGTGCTCTTCAGCGCACCTGCACGCCGTGCAATCGCTCCCGTTACGGAGTAGCAATCCACGGTGGATAAGAAGGCTTCGGTCCGCGCTTCCTCGCTGGCGCGCATGCCCGCGTAGACTTCGCCAATGTTGACTGCGGAGGTCGCGAACGTGTGTCCTGCGACAGCTAGCGTGGCGAGCAGAACACGGCGGTCCTGGCGGCTGCGAAGCACATCGATGAGAACAGTCGTGTCCAGCAAAAGAATCACTTAGCGGTCGCTCCAGTGAGTCACTTCGTCTACGTTGCATCGCCTTCGTGGCGGAGCGACGTGACCCAGGCGACAGTTCCGCCGGCCAGTTCAGGATGATCTTCATCCTTCCAAGCAGGCTGCTCATCCTTCAGAAAAGCGAGAAGCCGCCTTCGCCGCAGCTCAGCGCGAGCCGTGTCGACCAGAAACGCGCTGCGTCCGCGAGGACCCACGGCCGCGTCAATTTCCTGAAGCAGATCGTCCGGCAGTACGATATGTGCTCTCTGCAGTCCCATTTGGGTAGCCCACCATGATTGTGTCACACCGTTCGCGCAATCATCACACCGGCCCGCATTGCGAAACGTCTCTTCAGACCGTTACAGTCTGGGGTGGAGTTTTCC